>JALOPD010000449.1 GCA_025454075.1 Desulfobacterales bacterium
CGGCGTGGTGTATGCTTATCCATAGGGAATATCTGCAAAAAAAATCAAGGTGTAGCTATAGAATCAAACGCCGAGCTTGTCAATTAAAAAAGCTGTTTTTCGGGCCGCTGCGCGGCCCGAAAAATGAAGGGATTCGGCGAATACCTGATGTTGAGGCAGGTGGAAAGAAAGACGCTGTATATAGTGAGAGGTCGATCGGGTTGATAGCTGTTCAAAGCGCCATCAGAGCCGGTTGAACGCGGCGGCCAGCGTTGCGGCATGCTCCTCCGCGCACCTTCCCATCAAAGGCAGGCCTGCGCCGATCTTGGCCGCGAGGGCCCGGCACAGATCCAGAAGGTCTTCTTCGCGGCAGGCCGATAGAAAGCGCCTGAAAAGCTGATCCAGCGGCAGCGGCAATTCGACGGGAGCCGGCTTTGCGGCGAGGCTGTCCAGCACCCCTTCGACCGTCGCTGCAACCGACGCCGGCCCGGCCCAGGCCGGCTCACCCGTTCCGTCCAGCCGGTCCAGGCGGGTGCGGATGCTCAGGTTCAGCAGGAAGATGAGCAGCGTCTCCAGGAAGGACGCGGCGGCGCGAGGGGAATCGGCGGGCTCCGGCCGGGCAGGGAACAGGGGCCGATAATCCCGCACGCTGATCAGGCGCACCTCGACGGAATCCGCATCGAGCCGCACCACGAAATCTCCCGCCGCGTGATGCCAGGCGGTGATCCCTTCAAACGTCTCAAGGTTGAGATAATGGGTCAGGATGCGTGCGACCTGATAATAGACCGCCCGGCTCTGAAGGGCATCCAGCCGCCGGGGGCCGTTTTCGGGATCCCAGAGCACAAGCCCCGGCCCCTCTCGCGGCGCGGTGCGCGTCAGGTGGAATTCGTGAAAACCGACGAGCCATTGCCCCAGGAACATGGACAGCGCCCGGCCGCGGCCGGCGTCCACCTCGCCGGCGCCGTAGACATCCGGAAGGTATGTTCCCGGAAACTCCCTCCCCAGCCGCTCCAGCAGGACGTGTTCCCTGGCCAAGAGCGATCTGCCGGCGGCGGACGCCGCCACGTTCAGGACCCAGCAGAGGGACTTTCCCCGGATTTCGGCTTCCACCCGCGCCGGGTGGTAATATTCGCCGTGCTTGGCGAGGAAAATGCGCATCGTGGAAGCGCCCGATGCTTCCGCACCGCAACGCGCACAGGCGCGCACGAACGCACCCCTTCCGGCCCCCTCAAAAAAGCGACTGACGGCTTGGAAATAGTCGCCGACCGTCAGCGGCTCGCCCTCGACCAGCGGGGGCGATGAAGGTTCCGAGACGCCGCGCCGGCTCGTCGGCAACGCACGCGTCCAGAGCGGGTCTCGCGGCGTGACCGGCTGCGCTGTTGTTTCTAGATGATAAGCAATCTGCGGCGCAGTCCCGGATTCCGCGCCCCTCCCGCCGCCCCGCCGCCGCCTCATTGCAGTTTGGGCCGATGGGCTTCGATTTCCTGCCGGATCGGGGCCGCCACGTCATATCCGAGGGCGAGCGCCTTGTCGCAGTGCTCAACGGCCAGAGCGTATTCCCCCTTCTCGAGGTAGGCAATCGCCAGGTTGTTGTGGGCCGGGGCGAAATCCGGCGCCAACGTGACCGCCTTCTGGTTCGCGGCGATGGCCTCGTCCACCATGCCTTTCATGAGATAGGCGTTGCCGAGGTTGGCGAAGGCCTGGACATAGCGGAAATTGAAGGTCGTGGCGCGCTCGAAATTCTTGATGGCCTCATCGACGTTGCCGCGCTGCAGCTCGACGAAGCCGATGTTGCCGTAGCCCTCGGAGAAGCCGGGCCTGACATGGACCGCCTTGCGGTTGAATGCCAGACACCCTTCCAGGTCGCCACGGCTCAGGCAGATCCCGCCCAGCAACACGTATGCCTCGGCCAAGTTGGGGCTGCATTCCAGGGCGGCATGCAGCTCGCGTTCGGCATCTTCGAACCGGCGCTGCCCCACATAGCCCACCGCCAGGTTGTAATGCGAATTGCCGCATTCAGGGTTCTGGGCCACGGCATTCTGGTGAATTCCGATAAACTCTTGGACGTCTTTCGGTTTTTCCATGCTTTTCTTCCTCGCCGGATATGATTTAAAGACGCACAGTAATGCGCCGGCCGCTTTCTGTCAAAAACGGCCCTCGGCTCGGGACGAAGCTGCGCTTACGGCAAGCGCCTGGCGAAGTCAAGCGAATTCCGGGCCGAATATTGCAGAAAGCCTTTGTTTTTTCTTGACATCCTTTTCGCTTTTCTTTACCAGACCAACAGACAGGACAAACAGACAAGGCGGCGACAACGCACCGGCCGCCGGGGAGGGATCATGCAACCTGGATGCTACACGGCCACCATCACCCCGTTCGCGGGCGGAGCCGTGGACTGGAAAGGGCTTGACCGGCTGGTCGAATTCCAGATCCAGAGCGGCGTCACCGGCGTTCTCGCCGTCGGCACGACCGGCGAGAGCCCCATCCTGAGCTGGGACGAGCACAACGAGGTCACCGCGCGCATCGCCCGGCGGTGCCGGGGCAAGTGCCTTTGCATCGCGGGCACGGGCAGCAACAACCCCAAGGAGACCCTCGATGGCACCCAGCACGCGGCCGACTACGGCGCCCAGGCGGTGCTCCTGGTCGACCCGTACTACAACGGACCCAGCTCGCTCGAAATCCGCCGCGAGTACGTAGCGCCCGTCGCCAGGGCGTTTCCTTCGATCGACATCATCCCCTACGTCATCCCGGGCCGCACCGGCACCCAGCTGCTGCCCGAAGACCTGGGGATCCTGTTCAAGGACTATCCCAACGTCAACACCGTCAAAGAGGCCACGGGAGCCATTGAAAACATGCGCCGCACGCGGGAATGCTGCGGGCCGGATTTCAACATCCTGTCCGGGGACGACCCGATGACGGTCGAGATGATGACCGACCCCAAGGTGGGGGCCGCCGGCGTGATCTCGGTGGCTTCCAACGTGGCGCCCGGGGCGACGACCGAAATGGTCAGCCTGCTGCTGGCCGGGCGTGCGGCCGAGGCCAAGGCGCTGGCCGACAAGCTCGCACCGCTTTTCAACCTGGTC
>JALOPD010000450.1 GCA_025454075.1 Desulfobacterales bacterium
GGTGTCCGCGTAGTTGCCCTTGTAGGTCGGCACCACCTGGTATTCGGCCTGGGATTTGTTGAACCCCTCGCAGATGGCGTTCACCCGCTCGCCGAGCGCACCGCCGTGGGCATGCCACCAGTTGACGGTAACCGGCGCCGAAAAAGCGACCACCGGCAGCATCAGCATGAACACTGCCGCCAATACCATCTTCATGACTCCCGAGTGCTTCATGGCTTCCTCCTTTTCGCTGGTTTCGGTTCGATCACAGATCACATGCCTGCTGAGCGTATCCGTTGCGATGCCGCCCCGAAATGCGTAAAAGATCGCTTAAGAAGTTGTTAGCTATTGATAATAGAAGGGAAAATATTCCATGAGCACCGGCGGAGTCAAACGAAATCTGGCAGCGGCAGCCCTCCTGGCAGCGGTGGCATTCCCGGGGTTGGTCGGTTCCGCCGCCTCCCAGGCGCCGGCCGGTCCGGCTGCCGCCGATCCTCCCGCCAAGCCACTGGTGATCGGGCATCGCGGGGCCGCCGGGCTCCTTCCGGAGAACACTCTGGCCGCATTCAGGCACGGCTGCGAGCTGGGGATCGACGCCATCGAACTCGATGTGCTGAAGCGACTGATGGATGGGCGCTGAGGGGGCTGGTTGAGCTGCCGCTTTCTTGGATGGAGCGAAACGATGCTCGATACTGGATGCTGGATACTCGATAGGGCTTTGGGTTTCTATCCAGCATCGAGCATCCAGTATCATGCGGTATAAAAGGCAATTGCTACGCCTACCCTCTCCTCGTCCTCGTGAACAAATATAGCACCCCAATTCCTGCCTGGCAGACGACGCAAATCAGCAGGGCGGTGCCGAAGGCGTCCGGGCCGCGGGACGCTTCGGGGAACAGGCCCTGCATGGCGATGCCCAGCCCCTGAAGGAACACCGCCGGGCCCATCATGGTGAAAAAATTGGTCCCGCTCATGGCCGCGCCCGCCATGTCCTTTGGAACGAGCGCCTTGATGTGGGCATAGACGTGCATGCCGCTGGCCGAGGCGAGGCCGAAGGCCAGAAAAACCGCTCCGACGACAACCACGCCGGTCCCCGGCGGCAGCGCGCGCAGACCCCACGTGGTCGCGGCCAGCAGCAGCAGTCCGCCGGCGACGGCCCATTTGGGCGTCTGGAAGACCCGGTCGGAAACGACCCCCCAAAGCGGCCCGCCCAGGATCAGCCCGATGTTCATCGCCAGCAGGATGTTTCCGGCCTGGACCGGCGAAAAGCGCAGGGCTTCCATCAGGAGCGGCCCGGCCCACAGGGTCTGCAGCGCCGCGTGCGTGCCGTAGCGCACGAAGGTGCCGGCGGAGATGATCCAGTAGTCCCGGCTGCGCATCAGAATGGCGAGGCTTGCGAAGGGCGAACCGGTCTTGGCCGGCGCCGGCTGCGTGCTCTTTCCGGGCGGCCGGTCCTGCACCACCCAGAACAGTGCCAGCGTCAGCAGCAGGTGCAGAGCGATGATGGCCTGAAGGCTCAGCCGCCAGCCGAGCCGTTCCACCAAAAGAACGAGCGGGGTGGCGGCCGCGATGCTGCCAAGAGTCCCGATCGCGTAAAGCAGCCCTGATACCGTGGCGAAGCCGCTCGGCGGGAACCACTCCGTGACCAGCTTCAACGGGCCCATCAGGTTGCAGGCCATTCCCACCCCGAGCAGCAGTCGGCCGGCCAGGCCCATCCCCAGTCCCTGCGCCAGCGAAAACAGGACGCCGCCGGCCATTCCTGCAAAGGACAGCCCGATCATCATCCGCCTGGCCCCGATCCTGTCGAGGAAGATGCTGATCGGAATCTGGGTCAGGGAAAAAGCGTAGAAAAAACCGGCGGACAGGAGCCCCAGCCCCTCGGTGTCGAGGTGGAGGTCTTTGAGCAGCCAGGGAGCCAGAACCGCATTCGTGGTCCGGTAAAGCTGGGACATTAAAAGGTGCAGCGAGCAGAGGACGAATATGAGCCAGGCGCGGAGCATAGGTGGGTAAGATCCTTAGATACTGGATTCTCGATACTCGATACGGGATCCGCGGGACTGGATGGGGTGACGGCCTGAAGGAATTTTTACGAGGTCATCAAATCTGTTGTCCAGCACCCGGTTATCTATCACCCGGCATCCGGCATCGGCTGTTGTCTACCGCCGACGCCCATTAATGTCAAAGCCGATGCGGCGCGGCCTGCCGATCCTGCGCTATCCCAGGTGTTGACACCCTGCGGTCTCTTTTATAGTCTGGCCGGGCCTCAGGTCCAAGGCCGATCAGAATTCTCAGCGACGAAGGAGGAGGAAACGCGCAATATGACCACCATCGATCCAAAGGAGTTCAGAGATATCAACCCCGGCGACCGGCTGCTCATGGGCCCAGGGCCGAGCGACGTTCCGGCGCGGGTGCTGCAGGCGCTGTCCGCGCCCTGCATCGGGCACCTCGACCCCTATTTCCTGGCCACCATGAACGAAACCCAGCAGCTGCTGCGCTATCTTTTCCAGACCGCCAACGCCCTGACCATTCCGATCTCGGCCACGGGCAGCGCCGGCATGGAGGCCGCTTTCGTGAACCTGGTGGAGTGCGGGGACGAGGTCGTGGTCGCCGTGAACGGGGTCTTCGGCACCCGCATGGCCGATATCGTCAACCGCATCGGCGGCAAGCTGATCAAGGTGGACGGCGAATGGGGCCGGGCCGTCGACCCCGCGGCCGTGGCCAAGGCGGTGAAGGGCGGCAAGCCCAAGGTGGTGGCCGTGGTGCACGCCGAAACCTCGACCGGCGCCTGCACGCCCCTGGAGGACATTTCTAAGATTGCCCACGAAGCCGGGGCCCTTTTCCTGGTGGACTGCGTCACCTCGCTGGGCGGCATGAACGTCCCCATCGACCAGCTCAAGGTGGACGCGGCCTACAGCGGCACCCAGAAGTGCCTCTCCTGCCCGCCGGGGCTCTCGCCGGTCACTTTCAGCGCCGCCGCCATAAAGGCCCTCGAACAGCGCAAGAGCCCGGTGGTGAGCTGGTACCTGGACCTGAGCATGGTGCGCGACTACTGGGGCAGCGACCGCAAGTACCACCACACG
>JALOPD010000451.1 GCA_025454075.1 Desulfobacterales bacterium
CGGACCCTGCGCTACCTGGCGCTGCTGATCCCGGTTTCGGTGCTGCTCATGGTGCTGAGCCCCGAGGTCGTGCGCCTGCTCTTCGAGCGCGGCCGCTTCTACCCGGCGGCGACGCGGGTTACGGCCGACGTGCTGGTGTGGTTTCTGGCCGGCGCGGTCGGCTTTGCGGCCTCCACCGTCGTGGTGCGCGGCTATTTCGCGACGCGGGACACCCTGTTTCCGGCCGTGTTCGGCACCGTGGCCGTGCTGGCGACCCTGCCGCTCTACCCCCTCGGCATCTTTTTGATGGGCGTTGAGGGCGTGGCCCTGGCGGTTTCATTCTCCGGCCTTCTGCAGGTCGTGCTCCTCTTCATCCTCTGGGGCCGCCGCAGCGGCAACGCCGGGCAGCGCGAGGTCCTGCGCGCCTACCTCAAGATGGCCCTGCTGGGCGCAGCCCTGGCGCCGTTTCTGGCGGCCGCCCGCTGGCTGGCGCTGGAAGCGGTGGACCCCGCCGGCCCGGCCGGCAGCCTCGCCGTTTCGGTTTTGGTCGCGGCCGTCTTCACCGGGCTCCTGCTGCTGGCGGGCTACGGGCTGAAGATCGGCGAGATTACCGAGATGACGGCCAAGACTCTGCGAGCAATGAAAGTTAAGGCGTGACCGGTACGGCCGACGTTTTTGGATATCTGCGCGGACGGGATCGCCGGCTGGCGATTGGGCGGTCGGGGCCTGAACGCCAGACCCCGCCGGCCAATCGGTTCGATGATGTGCTCGACAGTTTCGCCACCGTTGGAGAGACAGTCGCCGAGATGCGCAAGGAGGCTTTTCGCCCCGTTATGGTCGTCGCGCCGAACGGCGTCGAGGGGAAGATCCATCTATCCATTTCGGATGCGTCGGGTGATTCGGCGATCTTCGAATACATCAAAGGCAAGCTCATCATCTACTGTCTGGCGCACGGTGGCGGACCAAAAGAACAAAGTCTACTTTTTCGAGGATACCCTAAATCCGAGCCTTGTCCGGGTCACAGGCTCAACCAGGTGGACTTCAACGAAGGCTCGGGCGTTCGCAAGCTCACGCTGCACGGGAATTCCGGTGTGGGGGGTGACCAGGCAACAAACTTCCAGAAGGCCGAGCGATTCAAATCGCCGTCCATGAGACCCTCCAGCGTCGTGATCTCATGGTCCTGGGCTTTGACGGCCAGCGTCAGGCAAGCGTAGCGCGGAACTCCGTCGATCAGGACGGTGCAGGCCCCGCACTCCCCGCGCTCGCACCCCGGCTTGGCGCCGGTCAGGCCGATGACCTCGCGCAACACATGCAGCAAGGTGCGACCTCCATGACCTGCCTAGCCGGCGTCAGCTGAGGCGCGGCGGGTTCCTTTCCGGCCGCGAAGGCGTTTTCGGAGACGGTGGCGCCGAGCGCGCCGGCGCCCATGGTTGTCAGGAAATTGCGCCGTGTGATGCCGCCGGGTCCGTTTACGGACGGATCCCGTTTGCGAACGGGTCGCGCTCGTCGACGAGAAGATGGCCTTCGGCCATCACCCAGGCTTCGCCGGTGATGGTGGGAATGATCTGGCCGTCCGTGACTTCGACCTTGCCGTCGAAGACGCACCCAACGACGGATTGCTGTCGCCAGGTTTGCCCCGGGACCAATTTCCCGTCAGCCGCCAGGCAGGCCAGTTTGGCGCTGGTGCCGGTTCCACAGGGGGAGCGGTCGTAGGCCTTGCCGGGGCAAAGGACGAAGCTCCGGCTGTCGGCATCCGGGGTGGGGGCAAAAAGCTCCACATGATCGATTTCGTGCCCGTCCGGGGCGGTGATGCCCATTTGGGTGTAAATTTCGCGCACGCGCCAGGCGAAGTCGGTCAGCTGCTCCAGATTCTGGGGGGAGATTGCCAACCCGTGGTCGTGGCAAAGGAAAAACCAGTTGCCACCCCAGGCAATGTCCCCATGGATGGTGCGTCCGTCGATGTGGACGGGAACATGGGTCCGGTAGCGGTAGGCCGGCACGTTGCGCACCGAGACACGGTTGGCATAAGCGGAGTCTCCGGCGGGCGGGTGAAGTGTCGTTTCGACGACACCGACCGGAGTCTCCATCCGTAGGGTGCCGGGATGGATTTTTTTCTGGTAGGACAGCGAGGCGATGACGCCGATCGAACCGTGGCCGCACATGCCCAGGTAGCCGACGTTGTTGAAGAAGATGACTCCCAGCCGGCAACTCGGGTCGGCGGGCGGGACGAGCAGCGCGCCGACGAGTACGTCGGAGCCGCGCGGCTCGTTGAGCACCTGGGTTCGGAAGACGTCGAAGTCCGTTTTCAGAGCGGCCAGCTGCTGGGCGACGGTTCCGCCGCCGAGGGGCGGAAAACCCTCCAGGATCAGGCGCGTCGGCTCGCCGCCGGTGTGAGAGTCCAGAAATGCAATCCGCTTCATCGCTTGCTCCATCTTCGAAGAAAAGTTTAGCCTGGAACGCACAGTCTATTTTCAATCGCCTTTGATGTCGACGTGATCGAGAGCCCGCCCAGGGCCGTGCAGCGCAGTTCCATGGGGATGCTCCTGCCGACTCGGTCCATGGTGTCGATCACCTCGTCGAGCGGGATGACATCGTCGTAGCCCGCCAATGCCATGTTGGCGCAGGCGAGGGCATTGCTCGCCGCCAGGACGTTGCGGCCGAGGCAGGGCACCTCCACGCGGTTGGCCACCGGGTCGCAGATCATTCCCAGTACGTTCTGAATCGCCATGGAGGCGGCGGCGATAGCCTGGTGCGCGCCGCCGCCGGCCAGGGTAACCAGGGCCGCCGCCGCCATGCCCGAGCCGGAGCCGCATTCGGCGAGGCAGCCGCACACTTCGGCCGCAAACGTGGACTGCGCGGCGATGAACACCCCGACCATGCCGGCGGCGAGCATGGCGCGGGCCATGTCGGTTTCCGAGCGCCCCATGGCGTCGGCGGCGGCGATGACCGCCCCCGGCAGCCCGCCGCAGGAGCCGGCGGTCGGAGCGGCCACGATGACCCCCATGGCGCTTTTGACCTCCATCAGGGCCGTGACGTAAAGAATCATGGCGTTCAGCATGCCGGCATCGA
>JALOPD010000452.1 GCA_025454075.1 Desulfobacterales bacterium
GAATTGCATGAACGGTATGGCGGCCTGACCGTCGACTCCGGGCCGGTTTTTCTGCCAGTCGAGGATCCGGCATCCGTCGCCGTCGCCGGAGGGGGCTTGACAGCTGATGAACGGCATCACCGGATCGCCCGCCACGGACTGAAGATTGAACAACCGGGCGCGGTCCGCAGGCACTTCGTCCATCTCCAGGACGTGAATGAGATAGATGCAGGATTCGCCCTCGAAGAAACCGGTCGCCTGGCGCGCTTCCTCGATGCGCCTCTTGAACGTCTCGATGGCCGCGTTTTTGTCGCCGGCCGAAACGAGCAGGTTGAATTCGCCGTGGCGCCGCAGGGTTTCATCCCGGGCCTGCTGGTTGGTGGTGTAGAGGAATTTGCCGATGTAGATCATTACGTCGCCTTTCTGGTCTTGCTCGCGGATGAGAGCGCAATGGCCGCCATCTTAGTCGTTTGAGCGCTCTTTGTCCAGACATCCGCGGGGCAACCGGGCAAGCGGCGCCGGCCGGGCGGGGGCTTCCGGGGGACGCTCAGAACCCCTCCTTCAGGATCTGATTGACGAGCCGGCCGTCGGCGGTCCTGCCGAAGTGCTTCATGATGGCGCCCATCGCCTGCATCTTGTTCGGATATTGACCCAGGTCGAGGTTCGCCTTGATCCAGGAGACGATCTCCTCCCGCGAGGCCTGCCGGGGGAGGTAGGCTTCGAGGATGTGAAGGTATTCCGAGGCCGTCTCCTTCTTGGCTTCGAGCACGATGCGCTCGGACTTGATCAGGCCCTGGATGATCCCGATGACGTCCTCGTTGGTAATTTCCTCGGCTTTCTTTGGCCGGCTGGATTTCTTGCCGCCTTCCAGCGTGACCGGCACCGTGAGCTTGAAGAACTCCGCCATGATCTGGCGGATGGCGCTCTTCAAGGCGTCGTTCTTGGCACGCAGCGCCAGCTTCAGGTCTTCCTTCAACTTGTCCTGCAGGGGCAGCGGCATGTCCGGGCTCCAGCCGTGGCCCGTCGGGGTTGCGGTCATCGGGCGCACCTCCCTTTCGATGAAGTCGATTTCGTTTCTTGCGGAAGCGGCATCCGGCCGCGGCGCAGGGGATTAACGCTCAAGGCAAACGACCCATGCGATCCTCATTTGCTTTCAGCTTTGAGCCTTCAGCCTTCAGCCTGATGTCTATCGAGATCGGCCGCCGCCGCGCGGATGCACTGCCAGGCGCGCTCCACGTGACGCCGCTCGGTCTGGGTCTGGCCGATGCACATCCGCAGCGTCAGCCGGTCCTGCAGCCGCGTGTGGGTCAGAAACAGCTCGCCGCCGCCGTTCAGCCGTTCCATGAGCGCCTGGTTCAGGGCGTCGCCCGCCCGGTGCCGGAAGCAGACCAGGTTCAGGGGCGGCGGCAGAGCCAGCTCGAAGCGCGGGTCGGCTTCGACCCAGGCCGCGAACTCCCTGGCCAGCTCCACGTGGCGCCGCACATGGTGGCGCAGGCCCTCCAGGCCGTAGTGGCGGATGACGAACCACAGCTTGAGCGCCCGGAACCGCCGGCCCAGCGGGATCTGCCAGTCGCGGTAGTCGATCACCGCCCCGCTCTCGCTCGCCTGGTTGCGCAGGTATTCGGGCAGGATGCTCAAGGCCTGGATCAGCGTGCGGCGGTCGGCCACGTAGAAGCAGTCGCAGTCGAAATTGGTGAACATCCACTTGTGAGGGTTGAAGCAGTAGCTGTCCGCGAGCTCGAGACCGTCCTGCAGGTGCCGGAACTCGGGGCAGATCGCGGCGGTGCCGGCCATGGCCCCGTCCACGTGCAGCCACAGGCCCTGCTCGCGGCAGATCCGGCCGATGGCGCGGACCGGATCGATGCCGTTCGACGAGGTCGTGCCGATCGTGGCCGCGACGAAGAACGGGAGCAGACCGGTCCGCCGGTCCGCCTCGATCCGGCGCGCGAGCAGCTCCGGCGGCAGCGCCATGGCGGCGTCCGGCTCGATCAGGCGCAGGTTGGCCCGGCCGATGCCGGCCACCTTGGCGCCCTTCTCGATCGAGGAGTGGGCCTGGGAGGAGGTGTAGGCCGTAAGCCGTCCGTCGCACCCGCGCTCGTTGCTGGCCAGCCCGGTCGCGCGCTCGCGCGCGGCGATCAGCGCGCACAGGGCGGCGCTGGACGCGGAATCCTGGATGACGCCGCCGCCGCGGCCCGTCGAGCGGAAATCGGGCGGCAGCTCCAGCATATCCGCCATCCAGTCCAGCACGTGGGTCTCGAGCTCCGTGCAGGCCGGGCTCGTGGACCAGAGCATGCCCTGCACCCCGAGCCCGGAAGAGATCAGGTCCCCCAGGATCGAAGGCCCGGAGGCGTTGGCGGGGAAGTAGGCGAAGAAATTGGGCGACTGCCAGTGGGTGATCCCGGGCAGGATCCGCTCGTCCAGATCCTTCAGGACCGCCTCGAAGGGCTCGCCCCGGTCGGGTGCCCGGGCGGGGAGCGCCGCCCTAATCTCGCCCGGGGCGACGCGTGACAGCACGGGCAGGGACTCCACGCGCTCGTAATATTCGGCGATCCAGTCGATCGCGGCATGGCCCATCCGGCGGAACTCGGCCGGGCTCATGTGGTAGCTCTTGTCTTCGGTCATGCGTCGCGTTCCTCGTTCGGCGGGGAGCCGGTGGATGTGAGCATCGATCGACGTCGACAATCAGCCGGCCGCCCGCTCGTACACGTGCAGAACGAAGGGCGGCGGGCCGGGCGCCGGTTCGCTGGAAACGATGGCGAAGGGTTCCGGTATCTCCGGGAAGAACGTGTCGCCGGCCACCGTCAGAGCGACCACGGTGAGGTAGATGCGGTCGGCCAGGGGCATGGATTGACGGAAAAGCTCTCCGCCGCCGATGACGAACGCTTCGGTTTCCCCGGCCGGACACAGTGCCAGTGCATTCTCCAGGCTGTCCGCTCTCAGGCAGCCGGCGGGCTGATAGTCGCGTCGCCGGCTGATGACGATGTTGAGGCGTCCGGCCAGCGGCCGGCCGATGTCCTCGTGGGTCCTGCGGCCCATGATCAGGGTGTGGCCGAGGGTGATGCGC
>JALOPD010000453.1 GCA_025454075.1 Desulfobacterales bacterium
AGAGGAGGAACATTCCATGACGTCACAGGTGCCCAAGAACGGGATACGGCCGAATCCCGTGGGAGACTGGCCGAAGATCGACCCCACGGCGTTCGTGGACCCGAGCGCGCAGATCATGGGAAACGTGGTCATCGGCGCGCGCGTGTACGTGGGGCCGCTTTCGGTCATCCGCGCCGACGAGGTCGACGGCCAGGGCAAGGTGCACCCGGTCATCGTCAGCGAAGACGCCTGCGTCCAAGACGGCGTGATCATCCACGGACGGTCCGGGAGCGAAGTCGTGATCGGCGCCCGCTCCAACATTTCCCACGGCGTCATCGTCCACGGCCCGGCCACCATCAAGTCCGACTGCTTCGTCGCCATCCGCGCGGTGGTCTACGATTCCATCCTGGAGGAATCCGTCTGGGTCGGCGTGGGGTCGATCATCATGCGCACCACGATCCCGGCCAACACCTGGGTCCCCGCCGGGTCCATCATCCGGTCCGATCAGGAGACCAAGCAGTTCCGGCTGATCAACCTCAAGGAAGAAAAATACAAGAAAGGCGTTTACGACGCCAGCGCCTCCCTCCGCGACGGCTACATCAAGCTTTACAACCAATAAAAAAGAGCCGGGCGGCCTTTTGGCCGCCCGGCTCTTCTCATTTTCAAAGTGCCCATCCGAATCAATGGCTTTTTACGAAGCCATTAGCCTCAGGGAATGATCCCCATCCCTTTCAGCACCGAGAGCATGATGGCGGCGGCCATGACCGATCCCACCTGGCCGCCGGTGTTGGCACCGACCGCGTGCATCAGCAGAAAGTTGAACTTGTTGTACTTCAGCCCTTCCTTCTGGACCACCCGCGCCGCCATCGGGTAGGCCGAGATGCCCGCCGCGCCGATCAGGGGGTTGATCCGGCCGCCGGTCATCACGCACATGACCTTGCCGAACAGCACGCCGCAGACGGTGTCGAGGCAAATCGCGACGAAGCCGAAGACCATGATCATGATGGTCTGAGGGGTCAGGAAGGCGCGGCCGTCCATGGTCGCGCCGATCGAAATGCCCAGAAACAGGGTGACCACGTTGGCGATTTCGTTCTCGGTCGCCTTGGTGAGCCGGCTGACGACCCCGCACTCCTTCATCAGGTTGCCCAGCATGATCGTGGCCAGCAGCGGCAGACCGTTGGGGGCGATCAGTCCGCCGAAGATGGTCACCACGATCGGAAAGACGATCTTGGTCGCCTTGGAGGCCGGCGTGGTCGAGGTCAGCTCAGACATGTTGATCCGGCGTTCCTTCTCCGTGGTCAGCAGCCTCATGATCGGCGGCTGGATGATCGGCACGAGGGACATGTAGGAGTAGGCCGCCACCGAGACGGCCGCCAGCAGGTGCGGGGCGTACCGGGACGACACGTAGATGGCCGTGGGTCCGTCGCAGGCGCCGATGACGCCGATGGCCACCGCATCCAGCTTGTCGAAACCGAACAGCAGCGCCAGTCCGATGGTCAGGAAGATTCCGAACTGCCCGGCCGCGCCCAGGAGAAAGATCTTGGGGTTTTCCAGCAGCGGTCCGAAGTCGGTCATGGCGCCGATGCCGATGAAGATCAGCAGGGGGAACAGTTCATTGGCCACTCCCATGTTGTAGATGACCCTGAGGAAGCCCTCCTCGCCCATCAGATCCGCCAGAGGGATGTTGACCAGGATGGCGCCGAAGCCGATCGGGACGAGCAGCAGCGGTTCGACATCCTTTTTGATACCCAGGTAGAGCAGGAGGCACCCTACCGCTATCATGATGGGATTGGACCAGTGCAGGCCCATCACGCCTGCCCCCAACCCGCTCAAGCCGTTCAGAATTGCATCGAACATGGTGTGACCTCGCTTTGCGCCGCTCTAGTTGGACTCTTCTTCGACCGGGAAGATTTTTTTCAACAGTCCCATCATCAAGGCCAGCGCCCCCAGGGACGCCAGCGTGCCGCCCATGCCGACGATCAGCATGGTGAACCCGAATGTCCAATTATCCATCTTGTCCCTCCGCGACCCGTCTGAAGTGATACTGCGCGTGGCTGCCTATTACAGAGAAAGAAGGCAAATATCACTCCCGCATGCGCATTTCAAGCAAAAAGGGGATGCCCGCAAACGTTCGCCAGGCCGCCGCGTAATTGACATCCGGTTGGCAGGCGTAATAAAGGAATCAGCGGCGAAGGCCGCGCGCCGCGGCGGACGGCCCGGCCCCTGGTTCGCAACAGCCTTTTGACGGGGATGCGCCATGCGACTGAAGCAAGCGGACATCTTCTGGGGACTCAACCCTCGGATCCTGGAGGCGATCATGGCGGCCGGCACCCGGCATGCCCTGGCGGCGGGCGCCTTCGTCTACCGCCGTGACGATCCGGCCGACTTCCTCTACATCCTCGTGCAGGGTGAGATCCGGCTGCGCCTCGGGGATGAGGGCGCGGAAGTGTTCACGATCGCCGACCTCGGCGAAGTGTTCGGGTGGTCGAGCCTGATCGGCCGCGAGCGGCATACGCTTTCGGCGTTCTGCCGCCAGCCGGCCACGGTGCTCAAGATCGAGCGGCGCCGCCTGATGGCGCTCGTCGACAACGACCCCGACAGCGGGGTCATCTTCTATCGGCAGCTGTCGCGGGCGCTCGGCAACCGGCTGCTGCAGATCTATGACACGGTGGCCGAATGCGGCCGGGACGGGTCGACCGAGTGAGGGTGCCCATGCAGACCGAAGACATCCACCGCATCCTGGAGGCCTGCGAGTTCTTCAAGGGGCTCGCTGCGCCCCAGCTCGCCGGCATCGTCCCCATCTGCCGGCCCTGCCGCTTCGAGGCCGGCGAAACCATCTACCGTCAGGGCGGAGGCGGCGAGGAGATCTTCATCATCGCCGACGGCCAGGTCATGCTCGAGCGCGCGGTGAGCGTGGGCCCGCGCAAGGGAACCGTGCCGGTGGCCTATCTCGGCCGGGGTAAAATCATCGGGGGCTGGTCCACGCTGCTGAACGAGCCGCACACGCTCATGCTTTCGGCGGTCTGCCAGCGGCCGGCCCTGCTGCTGGCCATC
>JALOPD010000134.1 GCA_025454075.1 Desulfobacterales bacterium
GCCAAGGTGCTCTCGCAAACCCCGTCCATGCTCTACGTCGAGGGCAGCGAGGAGATGTTCAGCCAGTTGGTTGCCTCCGCGCCCGACTACATCAGCACGCCTGAGGTCTTTCACGATCTGCCCAAGCCCCCGCGCTTGAGCATCAAGAAAGACAAGTAAACCGCATTGACCCGGAGCCCCTTTCCCTTCGGGAAGGGGCAGGGGTGAAGAGACTGGCCGGCCCGAGCATCGTGAAGCAGGTTAACGGCGACAACTGGTCGAACCCGCTGTATTTTTAAGAAAAGCAAAGGGATATATCTGCACGATGCCGGAAGCGCTTAACCACGGCCCTCGCCTTACCGACGAGGAGTACGAAAAAAGGATAATCGAGCTTCACCGGGGCCTGCCGCCGATGCCCACGGAGGAGCAGGACAGACAGGTGCGCCGCATGGCGCTTGACCTCTCCATCGACCACCGCCTGGGGCGCGACTTTCCTCAGGAGCGCCGTGAATTGCTGTGGGCCATCCAGCAGCGGGTGGAAAAGAGACGGCTCTGGCTTGCCCTCAAGTACCCGTTTCGCAGGCTTTTCGCAAAGAGCCTGGCCCGGGGTGCCCAAGGCCTGGCAGGCTACCTGGTGGACGAATACGCTGGAGTGCTGACCCAGGCCGAGATCAAAAGTTTTTTCGGCCTCGAGGAAGGTCAGCGCCCGGCGCTGCCCATCGACATGGACCAGTTAAAGGGGACTCGAAAAGGCAAGTAGACCTGCTGACACCATTTTCCGATAATCGCTCGTCATCGCAAAACACTCCGCTCCTTTCTCCGGGAGCCCTCTTGCTCCCTATCGCTACCATGTTTGTGTCATGGTTGATTTTCGCTGCAGCCTGCCGGCTCCATGGAGCTGCAGAAAAGAAGGCCGAATGAATCAGCCGGAGTCTTCTCAACGACAGGAATTTTTCTTGGGGGCGCGGGATACGCTGCCGCTGCTTCTCGGCGCCCTTCCGTTCGGGCTGATCTACGGGGCGGTCGCCGCGACCTCGGGCTTGTCCATGACGGCGGCCGCGGCCATGTCGGCGTTCGTCTTCGCGGGCGCTTCGCAGTTCATCGCCGTGGGGCTGGTCGCCGCCCAGACCCCGGTTGCGATCATCGTTCTGACGACCTTCATCGTCAACCTGCGGCACATGCTATACAGTGCCACGCTGCTGCCGTACCTGAAAAGGCTGCCCCAAAAATGGCGGATTCCCCTGGCCTTCTGGCTGACGGACGAAACCTTCGCCGTGACGGTCCATCGTTTTCAGAAGAACGACCCGTCGGCCTGCAAGCATTGGTACCAGCTGGGCTCCTCCATCGCCATGTACCTGAACTGGCAGTTCTGGTGCTTTCTGGGGATGGTCCTGGGAAACCGGATTCCCGATGCGCAGGGCTGGGGGCTGGATGTGGCCATGCCGGTCACCTTCATCGGAATGATCATCCCCTTTGTCAAAACCATCCCCGTGGCGGTCTGTGTTCTGACGGCGGGAGCGGCTTCGCTGCTGACCCTGGCGATGCCCTACAAGCTGGGGATCGTCGTCTCCGCTTTTGCAGGGATCGCCGCAGGCCTCATGGCGCAGCGCATCATGAACGACAAAAAAGGAGCACTTCTGAGATGACGGCAAACGAAGGGTGGATGATTGCGGGGATGATGGCCGTCACGTTCGGCATCCGCTACTTCCTGTTCGCCCTGGCGGACCGCATCCGGATGGCCCCCTGGATCGAAGGATCTCTCAAGTTCATCCCGCCGGCGGTTCTGACCGCCATAACGCTTCCTGCTGTTTTGCTGCCGAAAGGCGACTGGCAGGTTTCGCTCTCCAGCCCCTACCTGGTTTCCGCGATCGCCGCCACGGCCGCCGGGATCCTGACCCGGAACCTGCTGGCAACCATTGCCATCGGCCTTGCGGCGTTCTTTGCTTATCGGTTCCTTCTTTAAAATCGGCGGTTATTGTTTTTGTTGGATGTCTGCTCGTTCGAGGCAGTCAACAAGGCGCATGACATCGTCGGTTCCACCCGCCGTCTGCCAATCGTAGAATTGTTTCGGCGTCATATCGGAGGTGGTAGCGCTTGGCAAGATTTAACAAATGTAAACCCTCTTGCACGGTCCCGCGTCTAATCGGTCAAAACTGAACGGGCACAGGAGGTCGCCATGAAAAGCAACGTGTTGAAAATATTGTCGGCTATTTTTATTTTTCTGTTAATCGGTACCGGTGTATCCCTGGCGGACGACGACTGCAGATATCCACGCGGCCATGCCTACGGCCATTACAAACAAAAGGTACACCATCAGTATGCGCCGCCCAGGCCGGTCTATGTCGAGCATCGTTACTACCCGGTCATCGTCGAGCGCCACGTGTATCACCAGCCGGTCAGATATGCGGCACCGGCCCCCGAAGGCTTTTTTTTTGGAATGTCGGTGTTTGATGCCGGGACGGCATTCAGTTTCGGTATGAGCGGACGGTAGGGAGATGAGGGGATCTGAACCCCCCAATAATTTGAATTGAAAATGAACTACCCCGCAGCTCGCTGCGGGGTAGTTCGTTGCTTTGTTGGGATGCCACGTTCTTGTTCATCTTCTGACTTCACCAACCCTTCACAAATTCAAATCGAAAAAATGGGAAGCACTTTTTTTCAGTATCCATTCAAGGTCGTCATGGGATAGACCGGATTCAGACAACCACTTGAGTTCCCGGTCCCATGCATATGGGATATTGGGAAAATCCGATCCGTACATGATCCGATCCAATCTGTATATCTTAAGGTCGATGATTTCCTTTATCGGGAAATAATCGGTCAGCACCATGGTCGTGTCCAGCCAGAGGGTGTCGTATTTCTCGGTCAGTTTCCGGTATTCGGATATCTCGTCAAACCCCAGATGGGGAACGCAGACCATGAGTTTGGGGTAATCCCTTAACACACGCTCCAGTTTATCGGCGCTGCAAATCTCATATGGGTCGCAGCGGTAGGCTGAACTTTTGGGTTCTCGGCCGGCATGCATCACTATGGGCTTTGCATTGAATTGACAAAGCTCATACAGGGGATTCATCTCGTCCGAGTTCATGTCAAAGCACTGCACGTGCGCATGCAATTTCAGCCCTGACAGACCTGCGTCAAAAGCGTTTTGGAGGATGCGGTCGGCACCGTCTTCGCCGGGAAACACGGTCGCCAGACCTGTAATGCGACCAGGGTGTTCCCGGCATTTCTTGACCATGTGCCGATTCAGTTTTTCCGAGATTCCCGGCTTGTGTGCATATTGAAGGGCAATGACATGGGCGATGCCGTGAGACAGCATGAAATCGAAAATCTTGGATGTCGTCAGCTGATATCGAATACGCCAGGCGTTTTTATCAAACCATTGCCAAACGGCCGAAAAAATGTCGTGAGGAAAGATGTGGACATGCGCATCAACCACCATCGGAAGACCCGCTGGAACGGCCGCCCCTTCCTTATCGTCGATCGATGGCAAATGGGGTTTAAGCATGATCGATTGAAATTTGATTTTTCGGTGGTTCAAGACATAATTGAGAAGCGGATTGGGAAGAAATCGAAGTGCGCGTGTGAGTTGCTAAAGAGTTAGCGGGTTTCGGGAGTTTCCTGCAATCCCTGTCTCTGCGACCTGCCGCCATCAACGAAAAGATATTCGCCCCGGCCCTGGCATTCATTGCAAACCAATTCGCGATCTTTTGCGACGACATACCCTTTCCCGTTACAGTCTGCACAAGCCATTTCAGCCTCCCGGGGAGCACCGCTCGAGGCATAATCAAAAGAGCTGCCTCAACGGGCTTGGCTTATACGCTGTTTGTGCGTGGCTGGCAAGATAAAAAGCAGACCTATCAAGACCGTTGACAAGGGGTTCCGCTATGCGCATGGTTGATCAGGCGTTCATATAATAGACAACCGACCCAAAGTGGATCAGCCATGGACCAAGACAACAGCATGCCTTTGCGGATCGTGCACGCGGACCGGGTTAAAACGGCCCGGCGCGAAGCCTCCTCCGAGGATGAGCTGCAGCAGTTGGCGACCATTTATCGCGTGCTGGGCGACCCCAGCCGGTTGAAGATCGTCATGGCGTTGCGCCGGGAGGAGATGTGCGTCTGCGATCTGGCGGCCCTCACGGGCATCAGCGAATCGGCGGTCTCCCACCAGCTGCGGCGCTTGAAGGATCTTTCGCTGGTCAAGACGCGGCGCGACGGGCAGGTGATGTACTATACGCTTGACGACAAGCACGTGGTGCTGCTGCTTGACATCGGGCTGAGGCATGTGCGCGAATGACGATGCCTTGGTCGGTCTTTCCATCCTCAGCAATTGCTGAAGAACGAGCCGGCCTCGCGGGAAGGGTCGCTTAATGGATTTCTTTGTCAAGGTACTGAACGAATCGCGGCATCTGCTGCTGGACGCGGCGGTGTTCATCCTGTTCGGATTGCTGGTGAGCGGGTTGTTCAGGGTGTTTCTCAACCCGAACTCCATCGCCCGGCACCTGGGCAAAGGCCGTTTTTCATCGGTGTTCAAGGCGGCCCTGATCGGCGTTCCGATACCGCTCTGAAGTTGCGGCGTGCTGCCCGCAGCCGTGTCGCTGCGCAAACAAGGGGCCACGCAAGGGGCCACCACCGCGTTTCTGATCTCGACCCCGGAGTCCGGGGTGGATTCGATCGCCGTGACCTGGGCCATGATGGACCCGGTCATGACCGTGGCGCGGCCGGCCTCGGCATTCATCACCGCCTTCGTGGCCGGGGTGGCCGAGAACTTTTTCAGCTTCCGCAAGGGCGCCCCGCCCGCCATCCCGGACCTGACCTGCCCGGTGGACGGGTGCTGCGACGGGGTTGCCTGCGACCCGAAAGTCCACCGCAACCACCACAGCTTCGGCGAGAAGCTCAAGGCGGGACTTAAATTCGCCGTCACCGACCTCTGGGGCGACATGGCCCCGTGGTTTTTCCTCGGCCTGCTGCTGGCCGGCCTGATCACGGTTATTATCCCCGACGACCTCTTCAGCCGCCACCTCGGCTCAGGCCTTCCCGCCATGCTGCTGATGCTGGCGGTCGGCATACCGCTCTACATCTGCGCCACGGCCTCGACACCGATCGCGGCGGCCCTGATCCTGAAGGGCGTCAGCCCGGGCGCAGCGCTCGTGTTCCTGCTGGCGGGGCCGGCGACCAACATGGCCTCGATCACGGTGCTGCTGGGGACGATGGGCAAGCGGGCGACGGTTATCTACCTGGCATCCATAGCGGTTTGTTCGGTGCTGCTGGGGCTGGCGGTCGACCACGTATACGCCGCCCTGGGAATTTCCGCCAAGGCCGCGGCGGGCCAGGCCGCGGAGGTTTTTCCGGCGGTTTTGCAATGGATCGCCGCGGTGGCGGTCGTTGCGATTTCGGTCAAGCCGACCGTGCAGAAACTGAAATCCCTGATTGAGAAAAAGGGGCCGGCAGCGCCTGTGCCGGCGAGGATGGCGAAAAAAGAGTCGGCCGCCGAAGCCGACTGTGCCCCCGACGAAGACATTCCTATGTCCTCAGGGCCGCGCTGCAGCGGCGTCACCTGAAAGTGCTCATCGGGGCCGGTCGGCGATCGGCGAGACGATTAGGATCGGCTGACGGGTATCCGGAAAAAATGAGTTGGCCTGCCGCACCTGGCAGGCCAACTCATTTTTTTGTTGACATTTTTTTCGCATCATCTAATATTTACCGGTTTTTGAGACACCATCATTTTTCAGGAGGCACCCGATGTACGCGGTCGTCAGCACAGGCGGAAAACAATACAAGGTTCAAAAGGGCGAAACCCTGCGGATTGAGAAAATCCCGGGCGAAGTCGGCGGAAAGGTGACCCTCGACAAGGTCCTCCTGGTTGCGGATGGCGAGAACATCCGCGTCGGCCGGCCCGTGATCGAAAAAGCGGCGGTCCAGGCGAGCATCGTCGAGCAGGACAAGGCCAAGAAGATCCTGGTTTTCAAATACAAACGCCGCAAGCGATATCGCCGCAAGGCGGGCCATCGCCAGCCCTACACCGCCATCCGTATCGACGGCATCGAAGCATAAGCAGGCTTTCGCCCGCTTATACCAAGTGTTCGTGATCGTTTTCATTTCAACTGAATTTCCGGCGGATTCGTAACAAGTCCAAATTCAAGGCGCGCGAATCCCGCTGAGCGAGGCGTACTCCGGTACGCCGCAGCGAGCGCGGGATGAAGCGCAACGCAGAAGTTGGGCTTGTTACGAATCCGCCTTAGGAGTGAGGGAGTATGGCACACAAGAAGGCAGCCGGCAGTTCCAGAAACGGCCGCGACAGCGCAGGGCAACGGCGCGGGGTCAAGATCTACGGCGGGCAGCTCGTCCGGGCGGGCAACATCATCGTGCGCCAGGTGGGCACCAAGTTCCACCCGGGCAACAACGTCGGGCTGGGCAAGGATTTCACCCTGTTCGCCAAGATCGACGGCATCGTCGCGTTTGAGCGCCAGGGGCGGTCGCGCCAGAAAGTAAGCGTCTACGCGCCAGAGTGAAATTTATTGACGAAGCGTCCATAACCGTTCAGTCCGGCGACGGCGGAAGCGGTTGTGTCAGTTTCCGCCGCGAAAAGTACGTGCCCCGGCCGGACGGCGGCGACGGCGGCAAGGGCGGCGATGTGATCCTGGTCGCCTCCGCGGAGCGCAGAACCCTCTACCCCTTCCGGTTCAAGCACGACTTTGCGGCCGAGCGGGGCGGCGGCGGCCAGGGCCGGCAGAAATCCGGCTGCAACGGAGCCGACCTCACCATTGAGGTGCCGCCCGGCACGATCGTGCGGGATGCCGATTCCGGCGAGATCATCAAGGATTTTTCCCGGCCCGGCGAATCCTTCCTCGCTGCCCGCGGCGGCCGCGGCGGCAAAGGCAACACCCACTTCAAGTCCTCCACGCACCGCGCACCGCGTTTTGCCCAGCCGGGCGAGCCCGGCGAGTTCAGGCATCTCAAACTCGAGCTCAAGCTCCTGGCCGACGTGGGCATCGTCGGCCTGCCCAACGCCGGCAAATCCACGCTGATCAGCGTCATCTCCTCGGCCAAGCCCAAAATCGCCGACTACCCCTTCACGACCCTCGTCCCCAACCTGGGAGTGGTCAAGGCCGGCGACCGGGAACCCTTCGTGGTGGCCGACATTCCCGGTTTGATTGCCGGGGCGCATGCCGGCACGGGGCTGGGGATCCGTTTTCTGCGCCACGTCGAGCGCACCCGCATTCTGGTGCACTTGATCGATGCCTCCGCCATCGATCCGGAAACGCCCCTGGCGGCCTTCGACACCATCAACGCCGAGATCGCCCTTTACAGCCGGTCGCTCGCCCGCAAGCCCCAGCTCATCGCTCTCAACAAGCTGGACATTCCCGGGACCGAGGAACGGGCCCGGGCTTTCAGGGCGGCCCTGAAAAAACGACAAAAAGTCCATCTCATTTCAGCTGCGACCGGCAAGGGCGTCGCCCTGCTTCTGTCCGACGTCGGCCGGCGTTTGGATGCGCTTCGCCATGAACCTCCGCCGGATCCCGATTGAAAGTGTCCGCCGGGTCGTTGTCAAAGTGGGCAGCAATGTCCTGACCGCACCCGTCGGGCTGAACGTCAAAGTCATGCGCGAGCTGGCCCGCCAGATCGGCACGCTGATGGACCGGGGCCTCGAGATCATCCTGGTGTCCTCGGGCGCCATGGCCTCCGGGGTGAAAAAAATCGGGCTGGAGCGTAGGCCCGATGAGCTCCCGCGTCGTCAGGCCGTGGCCGCCGTGGGCCAGGCCGGCCTCATCATGGAATACGAAAAGGTCTTCGAGCGGCACGGCCGCAAGGTCGCGCAGATCCTGCTGACGAGCGAGGACCTCACCAGCCGCAAGCGCTATCTCAACGCGCGCAACACCCTGAACACCCTTCTCGAATGGAAGATCGTGCCGATCATCAACGAAAACGACACGGTCTCGGTGGAGGAGATCAAGCTGGGGGACAACGACAACCTGGCGGCCATGATCTCGCTGTTGATGGACGCCGACCTGCTGATCAGTTTGAGCGACATCGACGGGCTGTTTACCAGGGACCCCCGTGCGCATGCCGACGCGCAGCTGATCCCGATGGTGGCCGCCATCACCAAGGGCACCGAAAAGGCCGCCGGCAGCATCCCCGGGCCGCTGGGGACCGGCGGCATGATGAGCAAGCTCGCCGCCGCCCGCAAAGTCAACTCCGCCGGGGTGCCCATGGTGATCGCCAAGGGGGACAAGCCGGACATCCTGACACGGCTTCTGGACGGAGAGCCGCACGGCACCTACTTTGCGCCCCGCCGGGAAAAGCTGACGCGGCGCAAATGCTGGATCGCGTTCTCGCTCAAACCCAAGGGCAGCCTCACGGTCGACGCCGGCGCCAAGACCGCCCTCACCCGGCGCGGCAAAAGCCTGCTCGCCAGCGGGGTCGTCGCGGTCCAGGGCGAGTTTGCCGTCGGCGCGGCGGTGGAGTTCCTGGGCCCGGCCGGGGAGCCCCTCGGCGTCGGTCTCGTCAACTACAGCGCGGCCGACATCCGCCGGGTCATGGGTCTCAGGTCCCAGCACATCCGGCAGGTCCTGGGACACAAGTCCTACGACGAGGTGATCCACCGGGACAATCTTGTGATCACCGCCTTGGATGAGATAAAGGATGAGTGACGGCCGGGAAGGAAGCGGCCCTGAAAATGAACACGATCGAACAAACCATAGAGAAGATGGCCAAAGCCGCACGACAGGCGGCGAAAGCCATGGCCGGCTGCTCATCGCGGCAGAAGGCGTCCGTGCTGGAGCGCGTGGCCGAGGAGATCACCCGCAGGGCCGATGACCTCAAGGCGGAAAACCGCAAGGACCTTCAGGCGGCCAAGGCAAGCGGCCTTCCGGCGGCCATGATGGACCGGCTCACCCTCACGGACGCCGCCATCGCCGCCATGGCGCAGGGGCTGCGGGAGGTGGCGCAGCAGCCGGACCCCGTGGGCAGCACGGGCCCTGTCTGCACCCGACCCAACGGGCTGCAGGTGGCGCGCATGCGCATCCCGCTCGGGGTGATCGGCATCATCTACGAGTCGCGGCCGAACGTGACCGTGGATGCGGCCGGGCTGTGCCTGAAAGCCGGCAATGCGGTCATCCTGCGCGGCGGCTCCGAGGCGCTGCACTCCAACCGGGCGCTGGCGGCCGTGATCGGGGGGGTGCTGGCGGGCAGCGGGCTGCCCGAGGCCGCCGTCCAGGTGGTGCCGGTGAAGGACCGGGCGGCCGTGAACGCCCTGCTGCAGCAGGAGGAGCACATCGACCTCATCATCCCGCGCGGCGGCGAGGAGCTCATCCGCTTCGTGGTCGCGCACTCGCGGATCCCCGTGTTAAAGCACTACAAGGGGGTCTGCCACGTCTACGTGGACGAGGGCGCCGACCTCGCCATGGCCGAGGAGATCAGCTTCAATTCCAAGGTCCAGCGGCCGGGCGTGTGCAACGCCATGGAGACCCTGCTGGTCCACCGGTCGGAGGCCGAGCGATTCCTGCCGGCGATGGCCCGGCGCTTTGCCGCCGCCGGGGTCGAGTTGCGCGGCTGCCCCGAGTCGCAGCGGATCGTACCGGGGATCGTGCCCGCCACGGACGCGGACTGGCCGGCCGAATTCTTGGACCTGATTCTGGCCGTGAAGGTGGTGGCGGACCTGGGCGAGGCCGTGGGCCACATTGCCGCCTTCGGGTCGAACCACACCGAGGCCATCGTCACCCGCGATTACGAACGGGCGCGGTGCTTCGTGCGGGAGGTGGACTCCTCGGTGGTGCTGGTGAACGCCTCGACCCGCTTCAACGACGGCGGCCAGCTCGGCCTCGGGGCCGAAATCGGCATCAGCACCTCCAAGCTGCACGCCTACGGGCCCATGGGCGTCGAGGAGCTCACCACGACCAAGTTCGTGGTATACGGCAGCGGGCAGACCCGCGAATGAAAATCGGTTTGTTCGGCGGCACTTTCAATCCCATCCACTTCGGCCACCTGCGGGCGGCCCTGGAAGTCAGGGAGGGGTGCGGCCTGGATCGGGTCCTCCTCATCCCGGCCGCCGTGCCGCCGCACAAGGAAAGCGGTGCGCTGGCCGCCGCGGCCGACCGGCTGCGAATGATCGAACTGGCGGTGGAGGGCGAACCCGGTATTACGGTCTCGGATGTGGAGACCCGGCGCGCTGGGCCCTCCTTCACTGTCGACACGGTCCGCCATTTTCAACGCGAACTGCCGGCCGGTACAGATATTTTTTTGATCGTCGGGCTGGACGCCTTTCTGGAGATCGACACCTGGAAGTCGTTCCGGGAGTTGCTGGCGCTGGTCCCCGTGATCGTGATCTCCCGGCCCGACGCCGCTCACCGCAGCGCCGGCTCCGAGCGTGAGGCGGTCGCGGACTTCATCCGCTCAAGGATTTCGCCGCCGCGCACGCTTTCAGGGGATTCGGTCGGTTTCAGCGCCGAAGGGGTCCGGGGCGTCACCCTTTTTCCGGTCACCGCCCTGGATGTTTCCAGCAGCCGGATCAGGGACCTGGCGGCCGCAGGCCGATCCATACGATTCTTGGTTCCCGAACCGGTGCGGCAGCACATCAACGCCAGAGGACTTTACTTATGACGGATGTCGTGGATGCCTCGTTGGATGTCTTTTTCAAGGCCGTTTTAGGCAAAAAAGCCGTCAACGTGGTGGCGCTCGACGTGCACGAGCTCACATCGATCGCCGACGTGTTCATCATCTGCAGCGGCCGCTCCAACCGCCAGGTGAGCGCCATTGCCGATCACGTCGTGCGCGAGCTGCGCAAGCAGAAGATCAAACCCCTGAGCGTGGAAGGCTCCGCCGAAGGCCAGTGGGTGCTGATAGACTACGGCTACGTTGTCATCCATGTGTTCTTCGAGTCGGTGCGCCAGTTCTACGACCTGGAAGGCCTGTGGAGCGACGCCCGGCGGATCCCGGTTCCGGCGGCTCCGCCGAAAGCCAGAACCGCCGCCGGCCGCCGGCCGCAGCCGCCGAGCGGCGACGAATAGGGGCGCAGACGCCATGGCCGCACCCCTCAAACCCTTCACGACTCTTGTCGATTTCGTCACCGGCCGGGAGGTGCCCAACATCGGCGCCGAGGAAAACCGGCAGGCCGTCGAACGGCTTCTCGTGGAGCAGAAGGGCTACGACCGGGAGGAGATCGAGGTCGAGGTGCCGATCGAAATGGCCATTGCCGGGGAAATCTACCGTTCGGCCGTCGACCTGGTCGTCAAAGCGGCCGGCCGGCGGGTGATGGCGTGCCGGTGCGCAGCAGGGTCCCTGGCTTCCTGCGAGCGCGAGATCCTGGCAGCCGCCCGCATTTTGGGCCGCTGCCAAATTCCGTTGGCCGTCGTCTCCGACGGGAGCTCCGCGGTGGTGCTCGACACCCTGAGCGGTCGCACGATCGGCGAGGGCCTGGAAGCGATTCCGGCCAAGGCGGACCTGCTCGCGCGGCTCGAACAGCTGCAGTTCAGCGACCTGCCCGGGGAGCGGCGTACGCGGGAGGAACTGATTTTCCGGACCTATGACCGCGAGCGGGTCAACTCGGCCCGGCGGGTCGGGGAGCGTTGACAGTTCTCCCGGTTCAGGATAAACTGAAACATTATGGGAGGTTGAAGCGCGTTTTGTCGATTGCCGAGCGACCCACGGACTGCTGCTCAGCCGCTGCGCCCATCCATCGCCGCCGGTTTCTGCGATGGGGGTTGCTGGCGGCTTCCGCATTTTTCCTGCCGCGCCAGGCGGGCGCCGCTGCCCGGGAGGCGACTTCGCCCGAACGCCGTCTGGCCTTTTTCAACACCCACACGGGAGAATCCCTCGATGCCTGTTACTTTAAAACGGGATGCTACGACCCGAACGCTCTCAGGGCCATCAACCACATCCTGAGGGACCACCGCAGCGGCGAGGTCGGCCCCATCAACGAACGCCTGCTGGACCTGCTGCACGCCCTTTCCCGCCGCTGTGAACATCCGCGCCCGTTTCACGTCATCTCCGGCTACCGCTCGCCCGAGACCAACGCCGCCCTTCACCGCGGCAACCGCGGTGTGGCGGCCCAAAGCCTGCATGTCCACGGTAAGGCGATCGACATCCGCGTGCCCGGCATCCAGACTTGCGAGTTGAAGGGTCTCGCCCTGTCGCTCGCGGCCGGCGGGGTCGGGTACTACCCCGCTTCCGACTTCGTGCACGTGGACATCGGCCGGGTGCGCTCCTGGTAGAGCCGGGCGTGTTCCGCTATGGAATTCGAGGGGGTTTTTCCTTGAGCGCGCGGTCGAGAGCGGGATCCCGCTGGTAGATATCCTGCCAAAACAGAACCCTGCCTTCCGAATCCACACCGGCGGTCATGTAGATCAGGTGCACGGGGATTTTCCGGGTCAGGCCGATCGTGCGGAGCTGTCCGGCATCGATGGCGGCGCTGAGGGCGTCGCGCGACCACCCGGGCGTATCTCTCAAAACATACTCGGCCAGGTCCAGGGGTTTTTCGATGCGGATGCACCCTGAGCTGAACCCGCGCATGCTGCGTTCGAATAGCCTCTTGGAAGGGGTGTCGTGCAGGTAGACGTCGAATCGGTTCGGAAACATGAACTTGACGCGGCCCAGGTCGTTGTGGGGGCCGGGATCCTTCCTGAGCCTGTAGCGGAAGTTCTCGGCCGCCACCCGGCTCCAGTCGATGCTGCCCGGGTCGAGTTCTGCGGCATCCCTGCCCCAGCCTTCAAAGACGCGGATTTTCTCGCGGCTCAGGTAAGCGGGGTCCTTGCGGGCTTTCGGCAGGACGTCCTGAACGGCGATGCGGGTGGGGATGTTCCAATCCGGGTTTAGGACGATGTGGTCCATCAGACCGCTGAACACCGGTGTGCGGCGGTAGTGGCGCCCCGCCACCACGCGCATGCTCATCACGGCCTGCCCGTCCTCGATGACCGCCAGGCCGAACGCCGGCACATTGACCCGGATGTGGCGCAACCCCATATCGCGCGGGAGCCAGCGCCATCTTTCCATGTTCAACTCAATCTGGCGGGTGCGTTCCTGCAAGGACACGTTCAACGCCTGCAGGGTTTGCGGCCCCATCCGACCGTCGGCGTCCAGGCCGTGGCGCGCCTGAAACCGGCGCAGTCCTTCGAAAAGTTCGAGGTCCGCATCCGCGACCTCCTCCCCCTGCGTTTGCTGCAGGTCGCCTGACCGGCGCAAGCGTTCCCGCAGCCGATCGGCAACCTCCCCGGTTTGCCCCCTGTCCCAGGCGGCGTTTTCCGGCAGACGGGGCCATTCGCCGGCCGGCCCGAGGCCTTGATAGAGTTTCAGAGAGGTCTTTAGGGCGTTGTATTCGGGGTGAGGCGGGCGGAACCCATCGAGGGCCTCGCCGATGCGACCGGACTCGATCGCGCCCTGTAGGATGCCTGCGAGATCGACCTCCGGATTTATGCGGACCACCCACTCGTTGGAGAAGGTTTCCGGGTTGACCCTTCCTGCCCGCAGGTGGGAGGCGAGCAGCAAAAAGGCATCCGTCATCAGGAAGTCAAGGTCCACGGACAGCGCCGAATCCGGCTGCCGGCCGGAGCCGTTTTCCAGGCGGGCTTTTTCCAGAAGCTGCCGGATCGTTTCCAGGTGGTAAGCGTGAGGGTCCAGCCCGTCCTCGCCGGCCGCTTCAATGCGGCGAACGAGCTCCTCGGCCGGCCCAAACGACCCATCCTCATCGCTCCACGCCGCCCGATACTCCCGCAGGGCATAGAATCGAGGCAGTTCGGCAATCCCGCAGACCAGCTCGCCTCGGCAGATCATGCGGTTTTCGGCCAGCGCGGCCGTGATTTTGGCCCGCATTATGGAGGCGAAGCCTTCGGGTTCCGCTACGCGCGCGCCCCCCCCCGGCGCCGGCACCAGGATGCTTGCAAAAAGCACCGCGGCAATGATCCATTGCCGCGGCCGGGGGATGAAGGAAAGGGGCAAAGGCCCATGGAGTGTGCGCCGGCAGCCCCGCGGTCCAGTCCGCAAGAGGAGGGTCATCCGCAAAACCTGTCTATGCATCTATTTGCCGGCCACTTCCTTGCCGCAATGCTTGCAAACGCTGGCCCGGCGCTTGATGATCTCGGCGCAGAAAGGGCACTCCCGGGTGAAATATCGCTCGTGGATCTTGGCGATGGCCTCCTCGACTTTCTTATGAAGGATTTCATTGGGGAAACGCATGTTGCGCATCGGCTCGATGGCCTCGGACTCCCCGATGTCGCCGATCATCTCGGCTGCCTTGAGCCTCACCCGCGCCGGTTCGAGGGGGTCCTGCAGCAGCTGCACGATGGCGGGGCCGTCCTTGGTGGTGTAGTAGTCGGCCAGCAGGTTGAACCCGCGCTTGATGGCTTCCTTGAGGTTTTCCTGCTCCGCCATGGCCTCATCGTCGACGATCTGCCCCCGCATGCCCATGTCGCTGAACACGGGGACGCATTCGTACACATCGCTGCCCGGGTAGTTCATGCAGCGGTAGGAGGCCCGATGGGCGTAGGATTCCTCGATGTGTTTCCAGCCGGATCGGTACAACTCGCATTCGTCGTTGAAGCACACAAACAGATAGGGCGTGCCCCACCCCAGGCCGTCGCCGAAGCGCATCGGCGGCTCCTCCCACAAGCTCATCTCCACGCCGCAATGCGGGCACTTGGGCTTCGGCATGGTCATCACTTTTTCAAGAATTTCTTCACGGGTTTCAAATGTCATTAAAATAGGCCTCCCATTGGTGTATGGCAGCATTTATCGACAAACATAAGCGCCGCGTTTTGTCTTGTCAAATTAAGGCGTCGGCCGGTTGAAGATGCGAAAGGCGGTCGTCAAACCAGGGAATTCTGTGGACTAAAAAAAGGTTTTTGAGTATACACTAAAATAATGAATGAGCCTCAATCAAGCCCCAATTTTCCCGTTCTGACAACCACAGTCCGTACTTTACCTGCGCACTTCGGCTCCACCTTCGTTGCTTTTAAGTCGATTCTCAGTATGAGCCTCATTGCGATTATATTTTTTGCCTTCCTGTCGACGGGATGCCAGCCCCCTGGTGACAGCTACGCCCCAAAGACGACGGACCCGGGGGTGGCGCCCGGCGAGGTCCTACTGGGGTCGTCCCTGGCGCTGAAAGGCCATGCAAGCTTTCTGGGGACGCAGACCTTGCGCGGGGCCATGAGTTTCCTCAACCACGTCAACGAACAGGGAGGTGTTCACGGCCGCATCATCAAAGTTGTCGCTTATGACGACAGCTACGATCCTCCCATGTGCCTGGCCAACACCCAGAAGCTCATCATCGAAGACCGGGTTTTTGCCCTGTTTTGCTACGTGGGGACCCCCACGACGGTGAAGGTCCTGCCCCTCATCGAAGAAGCCCGGATCCCGCTCCTGGGCATGTTCACCGGCGCCAACGCGCTGCGCGAGCCGTTCAGCCGCTTCCTGGTCAACGTGCGGGCCTCCTATTATCAGGAGACCGGTGCAGCCGTCCGGCATCTGGTCGACGACCTGGGATTGAAAAAGATTGCCGTTTTCTACCAGTACGACGCCTACGGTTTTGACGGCCTGACAGGGACGGAGCTGGCCCTCAAGCGGTTCAACCTGGCGCCGGTCGCCGGGGGTTCCTACAACCGCGGTACGCTGGATGTGCAGGAAGGCCTGAACAAGATCATCTCCTCCGGGGCCGAGGCCGTGGTGATGATCGGCACCTACGACCCGTGC
>JALOPD010000454.1 GCA_025454075.1 Desulfobacterales bacterium
CTGGGTCTGGGTGACGATCTCCTTGTAGAGGACCGGCAGCAGCGACGAGTAGTGGACGGGGGAGTCCTCCACCACGACGATGACGCGCACCTTGGCCCGTTCGGTGTCATGGGCCACGTTCATGCGGTCTTCGAGGTTTTTGATGAGCGCGAGCAGCAGGTCGGTGTTGCCCTGCCAGACATAGACCCGGTCGATCGAGTCGCGGTCGCCCGCCTTGTGGTCGAGCAGATGCCGGCCGGTTTTGTGAACCAGCAGAAACACTGGCAGGTCCGGAAAACTTTGCTTGATCGTCCGTCCAAGAACATAGGCATCGGTGTCGTCCACCAGCGGCATGGTGATGACGAGATCGAATTTCTTGCGTCCCAGGATCTCGAGCGCTTCCTGAGAGGTGGACGCCCACGTGAGCATCGGCGGGCGCGACAGGTTCAGGCCGCGATACTCGTGAATGATCCGCTCCGCCAGGCGGCCTTCCTCTTCCATGATGAAGGCTTCGTAGGGGCTGCTGACGAGAAGGATGTCGGTGACCTTGCGGGCCATCAGCTCGTGGAAGACTTTGAACGAGAGGTCGAAGTCCTCCCTGCCGGTCATCTGCTCGCTGTGTGTTCCCATTTCAGCCTCCGGGCCGGCGGCCGTTCGCGCACGAAACGCGTTCGACGCGCAGTCCCCGCCGCGTCCATCGCAGCGTTCGGTTCTCTCCGCTTCGGCGCCGGTCGTCGCCCGACCGTTCTGAGGAGTATCTATAGGCGCATGCCGATCGAAATTCAAGACGCGGCCAGCGGCCTGTCGGAGCTCTGCGCGCATAGCCGTCCCTGCCAGCTGCCGCGCTGCTCCAGGCGGCGCCGGATGGCGGCCAGGGTTCCGGTTTTATCCAGGCACCAGGAAGGCGCGGTCAACTCGTCGGGATGAGGATCCCCGGTCAACCGCTGGATGATTACGCCGGGGGGCAGCCGTTCGAGGACATCCACCACCAGATCGACGTATTCCACCTGCTCCAGGCAGCGGTATCCGCCGGTGTTGAAGCAGGCCTCCAGGTCCGTGCCTCTTACGACGTAAAGGCTGTGGATCTTGACCCCGTCGACGCCCTCGGCCGCCAGGGTATCCGCGGTAAAGCGCATGTCGGCGCGGCTCTCGCCGGGCAGCCCCAGGATCACGTGGGCACAGACCGGGAGCCCGCGCGCGCGTGTGGCCGCCGCGGCACTCCGAAAACAGGCCAGGTCGTGGCCGCGCCGGATGCGGACCAGGGTGGCGTCGCGCGCGGATTGAAGACCGTACTCCACCCAGATCAGGTGTCTCCGGGAAAGATGCTGCAACAGCTCCAGCACCGGCTCCGACACGCAATCTGGCCGCGTCCCGATCGAAAGGCCCACCACATCCTCGACCGCCAGGGCTTCCGCGTAGAGAGCCTCCAGGCGCGTCACCGGGGCGTGCGTGTTTGAGAAGGACTGAAAATAGGCGATGAACTTGCGCGCCCGGTAACGCCGGGCCATGGCCGCCTTGCCGGCCTCCAGTTGCGCGGTGATCGACAGGCCGCGGCTGAAGGCGCCGGTGCCCGAGCCGCGCGAGTTGCAATAGATGCAGCCGTTGAGGCCGATGGTGCCGTCCCGGTTGGGGCAGGAGAGACCGGCGTCCACCGTGATCTTCTGGACGCGGCAGCCGTAGCGGCCGCGCAGATAGGAATTGAGGTCGGTGTACCGCGAACGCATGACGTATTGACCCCCTGAACCGGCACCGTTATAATCAGCCCCGCTCCACGCCAGGCAGTCGCGTCTGCGGCGTGCGGCCATCCCCGGTCCGCCGGCGGCATTCGGCGGAACCGGCCGAGGAATCAGACGCGGCGCACGGCGGCACCCGTCCCGCTGCGCCGCGGGATCTTGTCACTTATTAGGCCTGTTTCGGCGGCGTTTCAACGCCGAGTTTCACGCAAGCCGCACACGCATCTCAACAGACAGCTCTTATGACTTCCCGTTCGGACGCCTATGACGTCGTCGTGGTCGGCGCCGGCCACGCGGGCTGCGAAGCCGCGCTGGCGGCCGCCCGCATGGGTTGCCGCGTTCTGCTGACGGCGATCGATCTCGACAAGGTCGCCCACATGCCCTGCAGCCCTTCGATCGGCGGAATGGCCAAGGGGCACCTGGTGAAGGAAATCGACGCGCTTGGCGGGGAGATGGCGAGGATCGCGGACCAGACCGCCATCCAGTACCGCACGCTCAACACCAAGAAAGGTCCTGCGGTGCATGCCTCGCGCAGCCAGAACGACAAAAAACGCTACCACATGGCCATGAAGCGCGTGGTCGAGAGCCAGGCCGGCTTGGAACTCAAGCAGGCCCTGGTGGAGCGCCTGCTGGTCGAGCGGGGACGGGTCGTCGGGGTGGAGGATCACACCGGCTTCGGCTATGCCGCCCGGGCGGTGGTGCTGGCGACGGGCACTTTTCTGAGCGGGCGCGTGCATATCGGGTTTCGGTCGATTCAGGCCGGCCGGGCCGGTGAGTTCGCTTCCTACGGGCTTCCGGGGCATCTGCGCGAACTCGGGTTCGAACTGGGCCGCCTGAAAACTGGCACCCCTCCGCGCCTCAAACGAAGCAGCATCGACTTCGCCCGCTTCACGCCCCAGGCGGGCGACGAGCGGCCGGCGCCTTTTTCGCGGGCCGCCCGGGGGCCGGTTCTGCCGCAGCTGCCGAGCTTCATCGGCCACACCGGCGAACCGACCCACGCCATCGTGCGACGCAACCTTGCGCGGTCGGCGCTCTACGGCGGCGTGATCAGCGGCATCTCGGCGCGCTACTGCCCTTCTTTCGAGGACAAGATCGTGAAATTCCCCGAAAAGGATCGGCATCAGATCATCCTCGAACCCGAAGGCCTGGACACGGAGGAAATCTACGCCAGCGGTCTGGGCAACAGCCTGCCGCTCGAGGTTCAGATCGAAGTGGTTCGGTCCGTGCCCGGGCTGGAAAACGCCGAGATCATGCGGCCGGCCTACGCGATCGAGTACGACTACGTCAATCCGATCCAGCTGCGCAACACCCTGGAAACC
>JALOPD010000455.1 GCA_025454075.1 Desulfobacterales bacterium
CGTCAAGGGGGTGTTCTTCTCGGTCATCCGGCGGGTGGTGGAGATGGATTCCCTGTCCCAGAACGTCGTCATGACCGGCGGGGTGGTGGCGCACAACCCGCACCTCGTCCGGATGATGGAGGAGCTCATCGGCCGGCCGATCCTGGTCCCGGAAAAGCCCCAGCTGACCGGCGCCATCGGCGCCGCGCTCTACGCGATGAACGGAGCCAATGAAAAAGAATAGAAGCGATGCAAATTCGAAATCCGAATATCGAAACTCGAAACAAATCCGAATATCAAATGACCTAAATCTGAAACCCGTTTTGAAATTTGCCCTATTTGAATTTTAGATTTGTTTTGGATTTCGGATTTCGTGCTTCGGATTTACAACAGCAAACATCTACGCACCCAGATGGGAGGATTCCGTATGCCGGAAGAGAAGAAAGTCGTTCGCAAGAAAATAGCTGCTGCAGCCGACCTCAACAATTTCATGCGCGATTACTACCTGGAGCTGGACGCCGCCGCCCAGAAAGGCGCGCCCAAGATCGCCTGGTGCACGAGCGTCGGCCCGGCCGAGATCCTGCGGGCCTTCGGATTCCAGGTCTATTTCCCGGAAACCCATTCGGCCATGCTGGGGGCCACCCGCATGGCGACGGAGTTCATTCCCGAGGCGAATGCCATCGGCTATTCCCCGGACATTTGCTCCTATCTCACGGCCGACATCGGCGCCTTTCTGAAAGGCGCCACCCCGCTCGAGAAGGCCTTCGGCATCAAGAGCGTCCCGAAGCCGGACGTGCTGGTGTTCAACACCAACCAGTGCCGCGACGTGCAGGACTGGTTCAACTGGTACGGCGAGAAGTTCGACGCGCCGGTCCTGGGGGTGCACACCTACCGCGGGGTGAGCGAGGTGACCGAGAAGCACATCTACTCGATCGCCAAGCAGCTGGAAGCCCTGATCCCGCCCCTGGAAAAAGTCGCCGGCCAGAAGTTCCAGCTGGACGACCTGAAGCGCACGGTGGCGCTCTCACGCGAGTGCTCGGAACTGTGGAAGAAAATCCTCGACACCGCCTCGGCCAAGCCCGCGCCCCTGACCTTCTTCGACGGCACGACCCTGATGGGGCCGGCGGTGGTGGGCCGCGGGACCCAGAAGGCCGTCGATGTCTACAAGATTCTTCTGGCCGAACTGGAGGAGCGCATCAAGAAGGGCGAGGGGGCGGTCGAAAACGAGAAGTTCCGGATCTACTGGGACGGCATGCCGGTCTGGGGCCGGCTGAGCGCCCACTCCCAGCTCTTTTCCGCGCTCAACGCCAACGTGCTCGCCTCCACCTACTGCAACAGCTGGATCTTCTCGGCGCTCGACCCGCAGGATCCCTTCAACAGCATGGCGCGCGCCTACACCGAACTGTTCATCGTGCGCGCCGACGAGGCCAAGGAGGCCTACATCCGGAAGATGCTGGAGTTTTTCAAGGTCGACGGCATCATCTACCACGACGCCAAGACCTGCCCCAACAACTCCAACTGCCGCTACGGCATGCCCCAGCGTCTGGAGAAGCAGACCGGGATTCCGAGCCTGACCATCAACGGCGACCTGAACGACCTGCGGATGATCTCCGACGAGCAGACCAAGACCAACGTCGAGGCCTTCATCGAGCAGCTCCAGGAGCGGGGGCGCTGAAGGATATGCTATACAGCGTGTTTTCTTCAGACAAGCCGGAGCCAAATTCGAAATCCGAAGCACGAAGCACTAAACAAATTCGAATTTTCAAAATGGATAATGACCCAAACAGGGCGAGCCGCCAGGCGAGAGGGTCTTGTCGCGTTTTGGTCATTCGGTCATTCGGATTTGTTTCGGATTACGGTTTTCGTGCTTCGAATTTTCTTCAGCATATGCAATATGGTTTTTCACTTCTAAAAACTGATTAAATTAAGGAGGATAATATGCTGGAGTCTTTATTCCGGCCCAAGGCCGTGGCCGTCATCGGTGCGTCGTCCAAGGAGCTTTCCATCGGCAACCGGGTGATCAGGAACCTCATCGATTTCGGCTTCCGCGGCAGCATCTACCCCATCAATCCCAGCGCGGACGAGATCCGCGGGATCAAGGCCTATAAATCGATCCTGGACTGCCCGGGCGAGGTCGACGTGGTTCACATGGTCATCCCCGCCAAGTTCGTGCCCCAGGCCGTGGAAGACTGCGGCCGGAAGGGGGTCAAGCACATCATCATCAACTCGGGCGGATTCGGCGAAACCGGCCCCGAGGGCGTGGCCATCGAAAAGGATTTCCTCGAACGCGCCCGGCGCTACGGCATCCGCATCCTGGGCCCCAACTGCCAGGGCGTCATCAACTCCGACCCCGAGATCCGCGCCTACTGCAACTTCACCTTCACGAAGCCGGAGCCGGGCTTCATCTCCATCGTGGCCCTGAGCGGCGGCGTGGCCGAGGTCGTCCACCAGGCCTTCGCGCAGATGGGGGTCGGCACGCGCATCTACGCCTCCAACGGCAACGCCGTGGACGTGACCATCCCCGAAATCATGAGCTACCTGGGCGGGGACGAGGGCACCCGGGTCATCGTGACCTACGTCGAGGGCCTGCGCGACCCGGCCAATTTCATGAAGACCGCTTCCGCGGTCGCGGCGCGCAAGCCCATCCTGGCCATGAAGGCCGGCCGCTCCAAGGAGGGCGCCAAGGCCGCGGCCTCGCACACCGGCGGGCTCGCCAAGGAGGACATCGCGACCGACCTGATCTTCAAGAAAGCCGGCGTGCTCTCCTTCCGCGACGAGGGCCACCTGATCCAGGCCGCCGCCGCCTTCGCCACCCAGCCGATCCCCAAGGGCAACCGCGTCGGCATCATCACCAACACCGGCGGCCCGGCGGTCATCGCCACGGATGTGCTGGTCGCGGGCGGGTGCACCCTGCCCCCGCTTTCGGAGCCGACCCGCGCCCTGCTCAAGGAGAAGCTCTACCCCGAGGCCTCGATCGGCAACCCCGTGGACGTGCTCGCCACCGGCACGGCCCAGCACTACCGCGCCTGCATGGACGCCATG
>JALOPD010000456.1 GCA_025454075.1 Desulfobacterales bacterium
GTTGGAGCTGGCCTCGGAGGGGGCGATGACATAGTAGACGGCCACCGCAAAGCGCGTGTGCGGCAAGGAGATGTCCACCCGCGTGGCGCCCAGGGATTCGAGCTTCGTAACGGCGCCCTCCACCGCCGCGCCCACCTCGGGGTCGAGCCCCTCGGAGGCGCGGTACTCGCGGGGGATGCCGATCCGCACTCCTTTCACCTCCCCGGAGAGCGCCGCAGTGTAATCCGGCACTGCAGCCGGCACGCAGGTGGAATCAGCGGGGTCGTGGCCGGCGATCGTCTGCAACAGGGCGGCGGCGTCGGCGACACAGCGGCCGAACGGCCCGATCTGGTCCAGCGAGGAGGCATAGGCGATCAGCCCGTAACGCGACACCCGGCCGTAGGTGGGTTTGACGCCGACCACCCCGCAGTGGGAGGCGGGCTGGCGCACCGAGCCGCCCGTGTCCGAGCCCAAGGCCCCCAGGCACATGCCGGCCGCCAAGGCCGCGGCCGAACCGCCGCTCGACCCGCCCGGGATGCAGACCGTGTTCCAGGGGTTGCGCGTAACCTTGAAGCCGGAGTTCTCAGTGGAGGAGCCCATGGCGAACTCGTCCATGTTGAGCTTGCCGACGATCACCGCGCCCTGCTCCTTGAGGCGCTTGATCACAAAGGCATCGTAGGGCGGAACGAAGTTCTCCAGGATCCGCGAGCCGCAGGTGGTGCGCACTCCACGGGTGCAGACGACGTCCTTTATGCCGAGCGGAATGCCGGTCAGAGGCCGGCACTGCCCGGCCGCTATGGCCCGGTCGGCGGCTTCGGCCTCCGCCAGAGCGCCTTCCTCCCGGATGGTGAGAAAAGCATCCACTCTTGGCTCCACCGCGGCGATCCGATCCAGGACAGCACGGGTCAGCTCTCGGGAGGAGATGCTCCTTGTTTTCAGAAGCCCGTGGGCTTCCGCGATGGTCAGGTCATAAAGTTCCACGGTAGTTCAACCCTCTTCCACGTAAGTTAATTTTTTTCCTGTGGGAGCGTCATCTTGCCGCGATCGGAGGCGTAGCCAAACCTACGCCGAGGATTGCGAAGAGCGAGAACGCCGGTCTGGGCCGAAAGGCGCCGTTTATGGATGGACACTCTCTATAATATTTTCGGTACTCCGAACCCGCCCTCTTCCGGCTGCGGGGCGTTGGCCAGGGCCTCCTCGCGCGCCAAATGCGTCTGGACGGCGTCCTCGCGGAAGGCGTTGGTAAGCGGGACGGCGTGGGAGGTGCCGGCGACCCCGGTCGTCTCCACCTGGTTGAGCTGGTCAACGTAGTCGAGGATCCCTCCGATCTGCCCTGTCAGTTTCTCTATCTCCTCCGCGCCGATCTCGAGACGCGCCAGGTTCGCGACGTAGAGCACTTCCTCCTTAGTGATCTTCATGCGTTCATCGCTCCAAAAAAATTATTGGCATTCATGCACCGCGCTCACATCGAATCTGCGGGAGCCCCGCCATAGCGCGGCCGCGATTCATTTGCCGAATCGAAGGGGTCTCGCCGAGATCCTCTCATCGCGGCTGGAAGCCGCTCCCACAAAAAAACAGGTCTCACGGCGCTTTCAGCAATTCAACCACCGCTACTTAAGGGTTCCTCCCGAAATGGCGGATTTCGGTTCAGGCCAAGGCCGCAGCGATGTCGCAACCGGAGGCGGTGTGGGTCACCGCCGAGGATTGCGACAAGCGGGAACACCGGCCTGGGCCACTTGGCCCCTTAAACCCTTGAACCCTCGACCCCTATCGCTGCCGGCATCCGCCGGCAGCGATGCTACTTCGGCACCACCAGGGACGCAAACCCGTCTTTTTTGAGCCGGTCCATCGTGCCGCGGGCGGATTCCCGGGTGGGGAACTCCCCCATGCGGACGCGGTGCCAGGTGCTTTTGTCCGGGAGGACGGTGGCCTCGACATGGGCGGCATAGCCGCTCTGCCGCAGGCGCTCTGCCAGGCGGCGGGCCTCCTCTTCGCTTTTGACAGCCGAGATCTGAACGGTGAAGACCTGGCCGGGCGCCGCGGCAGCGGGAGCCGGGGACGGCGCAACGGCCGGGGCCGCCGGCGGTTTTTCCGCCTTGCCCGCGGCCGGTGGTTCCTGTGTTTTGGGCGCCAGGGGCTCGGGCTTGGCGACAGGGACCGGGGCCGGTTTGGGCAGCTTCGGCATGTCCGCATCTTCCCGGTTCTTGGGCAGGACCTCGTAGAAGTCGAGCTTGGTCTTGTCCTTCATTTGCGCCGGATCGGGCGCAGGCGCCCCGCGCGTGGGTGCACGCTCGGTTTTCTGCAAGGCCCCCAGGGTCTTCTTGAGCTTGTCGAGGTCGAAGCGGATAGGTGCGGTATCCCGGCCGACCATGACCCCCATGCCGAACATCCAGCCGGAGATGATGAAAACCGCCACCACCCAGCCGGCAACGGCTTTGCGGCTCAGGACGAGGCCGGGCTTGGCACGCGAATTGTCGGAAGACGATTTGGCCATGAAGAGACGCTCTCCGATCCAACAATTAGAGGGTTTCACAAACCAAGTCAAGGCGCTTGCCGGCCTGCCTCGGCCGGCGGCCGGGGCCTGTTTTTCACTTGACACGAAAGCCGATCTCCCATAGGGTGGCGCCAAGTCAAGCGGCGGGCCGAAGCCCCCCATCTCAAAAACAACCTGAATAGCTGTCAACCAAGCCACGAAGGCTCGGGTGCCCTAAAGGCATCCTCGCTCGTGGCTTTTTTTTTTGGTTTCACCAAAAAAATCAAACGGAGGACGAGATGAAAACGAAAATCGCAGTGTTGACGATCGCAACGGTGTTGGTCATATCCGGGTCGGCCTTGGCCCATTTCGGGATGCTGATCCCATCGAAGGCGACGGTGTCTCAAGGCGACTCCAAAACATTAAACCTGCAGATCTCCTTCTCGCACCCCATGGAGATGGTGGGGATGGAGATGGCCAAACCCAAGGCCTTCGGGGTCATGGCCGGCGATTCGAAGGAGGACCTGCTCGCCGCCCTCAAGCCGACCAAGGTCATGGAGAAGGGGGC
>JALOPD010000457.1 GCA_025454075.1 Desulfobacterales bacterium
CGAGCGCGGGCGGGTGTTCAAGTGCGACCTGTGCCACGGCGACCCCCAGTGCGTGCGCTTCTGCGACATGAAGGCCGTGGACTACGTGGACCCGACGAAGATCCAGACCGGCAAGATGCGCGAAGCGGCCGAGTGCTACTCCGAGCTGATGCGGCGCCACGGGAAGTGAAGATGAAGATCACCGTCGAATCGCTGGGCCTGCCGACGCTTTCCGCCGTGATCGGCAGAAAGGCGGAGCTGGAGTTCAACGGCGCAACGGTGGCGGACCTGATCCGCCAGCTGGTCGGCCGCTTCGGCCCCAAGGCGCGCGCGGTGCTGCTCGACGGCGACGGCCAGCTGGACCTGACCATCCAGGTGATGGTGAACGACGAGGGGTTCCTGGTCCGGGAGGATCTGCCCAAGCGGGAGCTCAAGGACGGAGACCGGATCCGTTTCATGCTGCTCGTGGGGGGCGGATAGCCGGACCGCCGACGGGTCGATCGGGACGGGGCGGCCGTTTGCGGCCGCCCTTTTTTTTGGGGCCGGGGGAGGGCCGAATGCTGAAAGCGGGGCGTATGGCGTTTGACTTCGCCGCGCCCGCGATTTATGACGTTGACCATATGCAGGTGCATGCCGTTTGCGCCCAGGAAACCTCAACCCAAGGAGGCGGGGATGCTCAAGCGCGTCGAGGTGTTCAAGGACGGAAAATTCAACGAGCTGGCCATGGCCAGGCTGCTGGTGCACGATTCGCCCTATTTCCGGGTGCTGAACTTCAATTTCAAGGCCGGCCAGGAGCTGCCCATCCACTCCCACGACACCGAGGGCCAGCTCAGCATCGTGGTGCTGGAGGGCCGGGGCCTTTTTCTCGGCAAGGACGGCCAGACCCTGCCGGCCGCCGCCGGCGACGTGCTCATTTCGGATATCAGCGAACCCCACGGCGTGCGGGCCGAGACCGATATGCGCGTGCTGGTGACTATTGCGCCGCCCCTGTGAAGGTGCTAAAAGACCCCCTTTGTCCGAATGCTCGCACACCCCAAGGAGGAAGAACATGGGAATCAACCGCATACTCTGGCCGACGGACTTCTCCGAAAACGCCGGCAAGGCGCTGCCGCTCGTCACCGAGCTGGCGCAGAAATTCGGCGCCGAAATCCACATCCTCTACGTGATGAAGGACTACCCGGCCTTCGGCGCCTCGTACGGGCAGTTCGACCCCGACGAGTTGAAGAAGATGCAGGAGTGGGAGAAACAGACCGCGGAATCGCGCCTGAGCGAGATCTGCGACACGTTCCTGAACGAATGCCCGCTCTACATCCGGCACATCGGGGTCGGCGAGCCGGCCAAGGAGATCCTCAAGGTCATCGCCCAGGAGAAGATCGACATCGTGGTGATGGCCAACCGCGGCAGCGAGGGGCATTTCAACTTCGGCAGCGTGGCCGAGCGGGTGCTGAAATGCACCACGGTCCCGGTCTGCATGATCCCCGTCTGAAAAACGGTTTCTGAAGCCTGTCTCGCGTCCGATGGCGGCGTTGTTTCACGGCCTGAAATGCTCGCGTACTAACGGGTACGCTCCGCTTTCAGGGCGTGAAACGCCTGGCCCTCAGGCGCGATTCAGGGTTGATAAACCGTTTTTCCCCGGTTTATGACACCGCTCTTGGTTTTCCCACACTTATCCTCTTTACAGCCTGTAAAATGGTCATTATAGTCTAAATGATCATTTTAACTACATGCGTTGGGAGGATAAGCATGTCCAGAAATCTTTCGATTGTTGAAGCCAAGGCGCATCTCTCGGACTGCATCCGTGAGGTGGAGCAGGGAGGATCGATCCTTATTACCCGCCATGGGAAAGCGGTCGCCGCTCTGGTTCCGGCGGATATCGTAGAGCATGTTGAACGCCTGAAGAAGGCCGGCCCATCCGGAGGACTCGCCAGCCTGGCCGGCGGCTGGAAGGGATCCGAGGATCTGGTCGATCTTCTCGCACGGACCAAGCGCACCAAGCCCCGCAAACATCCGTCTTGGGATCAGGTGGCCTGATGGCTTACCTTTACGATACCGACGCCATCTCGGAGCTGTTGCGATCCCGACCTGCTCCAGCCTACGTCGAATGGCTCAGGGGCATCCCGCGTGAGGATCAATACACAAGCGCCGTGGCCGTCGGAGAACTCTACCGAGGCGCCTTCCGTTCCGCGGCGCGGAAGCGTCATTTGCTCAATATCCGGCAACGGGTGCTTCCCGCCGTGACCGTATTGCCCTATGATGCGGCGGTTGCCGAGGTTTATGGCCTGCTGTCTGCGGAGTTGGAAGATGCGGGGAAACCCTTGGCCGATACGGATCTTCAGATCGCCGCGACGGCTGTATATCATAACCTGGAGCTGGTGAGTGGAAACGTGCGCCATTTTACCCGCATTCCGCAACTTCGGTTCAACCCGATTCTCTTCCATGCTCGCTCGGGATAGAAATCCGTGAGATGAGAATCTGCGCCGGAGGCGATCCAGGCCTGATCAACCGTGCTTCTCCCGCTTTTCTTTCCTGCCTGCTCCTTCAACGACGTTCCAGGAAGCTCCTGATTTTTTCCATCGCCGGTTCCAGGACGGACTCGTCCGCCGCGCAGCAGATCCGGATGGCGCCTTCGCCGCCGGCGCCGAAGGCCGAGCCGGGCGCCACGGCCACGCGGGCGGTCCGCAGGAGCGCGCGGGCGAAATCGAACGAGTCGCTCAGCCCCGCGATGCGCGGAAAGAGATAGAAGGAGCCCTCGGGCGGCGCCACCGTCACCCCCGGCATGCAGCGCAGGGCGTCGTAGCAAAATCGCACCCGGCGCTGCACGTCCGCCGCCATGCCGCGCACGAACGCCTCGCCCTCGCGCAGGGCGGTCTCGCCCGCGCGCTGCACCATGGAGGGCGCGTGCGAAACGATGAATTCGTTCAGCTGCGCCGCCTTCTGCACCAGGTCCCGGCGGGCCACCAGCCAGCCCAGCCGCCAGCCGGTCATGCAGTAGCTCTTGGAAAACGACTGCGCCACGACGACCGCATCGTCGCGGCCGCA
>JALOPD010000458.1 GCA_025454075.1 Desulfobacterales bacterium
CGTTCATAGCCTGAAATCGGCCGGGATTCGCCGTTGGTCCACAATTCGCGCACATGGAAGTTGTCGGCGATGAAGGCCAGGCCGTTCACATGGTCGCTGTTGGCATGGGTTAGAATCAGGGTGTCGATCGAGGCGATTTTCTTGCGCCACAGAAAAGGGGCCACCACTCGGGCGCCGACGTCGAAGGCCGCCGGGTCCGCGAACCCGCCGCCGTCAATCAGTGCCGTGCCCCCACCCGGCGTTTCCAGCAGCACGGCGCTTCCTTGCCCGACATCGATCATGGTCACGCGCAGGTCCTGGCGGCCGAAGCGCTGGTGGATCCAGTAGCCGGCGTCGGCACCGGCGCCGAGAATGCCGCAGACGAGAACCGCCCAGGCCGCCTTGCGCATGGGGCTCGCACGCCGAAACGCCTCAACGCAGAAGCGCGGCAGACACACCGACGCTCCAGACGCGGCGCCCGCAGCCGGTGCGGGCAGGCGTCGATCGGTGGCAAGATAAAACCCCGCCCAACTCAAGAGGTAGAACAACGCCATCTCCACGCTGGAGGGGCTTACCGTACGGATCGCGGCATACGGAAACTGCGCCATCCATTCCATGAGCGCAATCGACTGCGAAAGCAGGAAACCGGAAACCTGGTAGCATGCCAGGGCCGCCGGAGCGCTCGCCCCTCCAAGGAGCGTGCCGGCCAGGCCGATCGCCACGACAAGATAGCCCATGAGGGGGATGGCGATGCAGTTCGCCAGCAGACCGATGAAGGTCACGTTGTTGAAATAATACATCCCGAGCGGCAGCGTGCCCCAGGTGGCCGCCAGGGATACCCCGAAAAACGCCGCCAGGCCGCGCCGAATCCGGGCCGCCCGGTCGTCGTCGGCCAGGGAAGCCGCGGACGTGCCCCGCCTTTCCAGGCGTTCAAACGCGTAAATGATGGCCAGCACGGCCGCAAAGGAAAGCTGAAACGAGATCGAGAAGAGCGCCGCCGGCTGAACGCAGAGAATGAGAATCGCAGCCAGCGCGAGGGTGTTCAGGAGGTCGGCTTCGCGCTCCGCCAGCAGGGCCAGCAGGAACGCCGCGACCATGATCAGGGCGCGCTGGGTGGAGGGCGAAAACCCCGCGATGAGGGCATAAAGGGTGATCGGCAGCAACGTCAGCACGGCCGCGCCCTTGCGCGTCCATGCGTGCCGGAGGGCGATCGGCATCCAGCTCAGGAGCCACCGGAATAGACCGAAGGCGATGGTGGCGACGATCGTGATATGCAGGCCGGAGATGGCCAGAATATGGCTGGTGCCGGTGCGCGTGAAGGCCTCGCGGATATCCGGGGAGATCCCCGAGGGATCGCCCATCACCAGGGCTTTCAGCACCGCCGCCTCGGGACCGGGGATGGCCTGATCGATCCGGGCGGCGATCGCGGACCGCAACCAGTCGATCCGCTCGAGAACGCCGCTCTTCGCCCCGCGCTCCAGCAGCTGCAAGCCGTCTCCCCCGGTGAACGCGCCGGCCCAGATCCCGCGATAGGCCATGCTGCGCTTGAAGTCGAACCCACCGGGGTTGTTGAAATTGCGGATGGGCCCGATCCGGCCGTGGAGGGCGACACGGTCGCCCTGGGCGACGTCGATGGTCTCCCCGCTAACGGTGACGCGCAGGAGGCCGGACACGCTGCGAGCATCCGACCCGCTCTCCAGGCGTTGAACCCGCAGGACGAACTGGCTTCGACTCTCGAACTCCAGCGGCCGGGCGTCCACCACTCCGACGATGCGCCAGGAACCGGAGTTGACGAAACGGCTTACATGGTCGTCCGGAAAACGCGGCTGCACCCACGGTTGCAGGGATAGATATCCCAGGCCGATGAAGAGCACCAGCGGAAGGACTGCGGCCGGCGTGCCCCGGACGATGCAGCGCAGCAGAGCGAGGCCGCATGCCAGGACGATGGCCAGCGCCGCGGCCGCCCACCCCGGAGCCTCTGCACCCCAAGCGATGCCTGCAATAAGGGCGACGGTCAGCGGAAGAAAGGGGCGGCGGTAGTATTTTCCAGCCTGCATGATCATAATTTTCCCGCCTGCGGCGGGAAAATTCTGCAAGGAGACGGCCGCGCTCAAAGCCCAAGATCAAGGCGCGCGAAGCTCGCGGCGCAAGGCGTACTTCCCGTACGCCGCAGCGACCGCGCGCTGACGCGCAACGCCGAGATTGGGCTTTCAGCGCGGCCGTTAGTTGACGCGGCGGATGTCCGCGCCCAGCGCGGCGAACTTTTCTTCAAGGGCCTCGTAGCCGCGATCGAGGTGGTAGACGCGCTGAACCTCGGTGGTGTTGTCGGCCACCAGTCCGGCAAGCACCAGACAGGCGCTGGCGCGCAGGTCGGTTGCCATGACGGGCGCACCCGAAAGGCGCGGCACGCCGCGGACCGTAGCCGTGTTTCCGGACACCCGAATGTCGGCCCCCATGCGCCGCAGTTCGCTCACGTGGATGAAACGGTTTTCGAAGATGCTCTCGGAAATGACGCTGACGCCCTCGGCGACGCTCATCAGCACCATGAACTGCGCCTGCATGTCGGTCGCGAACCCGGGATAGGGCTGGGTCTTGATATCGATGCTGGTGATGCGCTCGGGGCCGGTGGCGGTCAGGGTCTGCCCCTGCACCTCGATGCACGCCCCGGCCTCGCGCAGTTTGTCCAGGGTGGCGCCGACGTGGTCCGGCTCGCAGTGGGTGATGGTGACCCGTCCGCCCGTGAGCGCAGCCGCCACCAGGAAAGTGCCGGTTTCGATCCGGTCCGGGATGATTTCGGCCGACACCGGCCGGAGCGCACCGACGCCGTGGATGGTGATCTCCGGGGCCCCGGCGCCGGAGATGTCGGCCCCCATGCGGTTGAGCACATCGGCCAGGGCCACCACTTCCGGTTCGCGGGCCGCGTTGCGCAGCACCGTAGTGCCCTCGGCCAGGACCGCCGCCATCATCAGGTTCTCGGTCCCGGTGACGGTGACGACGTCGAAATAAATATCGGCGCCCCGCAACCTCTCGGC
>JALOPD010000459.1 GCA_025454075.1 Desulfobacterales bacterium
CAAGGGCCAGAAGGCCATCGAGCAGATGTTCAGCCCGGAGTTCCGCAACCGCCTGGACGACACCATCTCCTTCAACGCGCTCAGCACCGCGATCATGGAACAGGTGGTCGACAAGTTCATGAAGGAGCTCAACGCCCAGCTGGCAACCAAAAAGGTGCATCTGAATTATTCGCCGGCGCTGCGCAGCTGGCTGGCGCAGAAGGGCTATGACCCGCGCTACGGGGCCAGGCCCCTGGCGCGCGTGATCCAGACGGAAATCAAGAACAAGCTTTCCGACGAAATCCTTTTCGGCCGGCTGAATAAAGGCAGCGAGATGACCCTCGACATCGAGGCGGACCAGGTCGCCTTTCGGTTCGACTGATTGCTCCATGCCGGTCTTCGTCCTATCGGAGGCCCTGAAATTCCCCCCGCCGCGCCTGGCGACAGCGGAGGGTCTGCTCGCCGTCGGCGGCGACCTGAGCCGGGATCGGCTTATGCTCGCCTATCGCATGGGGATCTTCCCCTGGTACGGCGACGACGAACCCATCCTGTGGTGGTCGCCCGACCCCCGGCTGGTGCTCTATCCGCGCGAATTCCACCTCTCACGCTCGCTTGAGAAAGTCATCCGCCGCGGAGAATTCACCCTCAGAATGGACACGGCCTTCGAGGCGGTGATGCGTGAGTGCGCCGCGGTGCGCGCGATAAGGGGGGAGGGCACGTGGATCGTCCCGGACATGATCCAGGCCTACTGCGAGCTGCACGACCTGGGGGTTGCGCACTCGGTGGAGGCCTGGAGGGGGCCGCATCTGGCCGGCGGGTTGTACGGCGTGTCGCTCGGATCGGGCTTTTTCGGCGAATCCATGTTCGCCCGGGAAACCAATGCGTCCAAAGTGGCCCTCGCCGCGCTGGTGGCCTATCTCCGGCTCGAGGGCTTCGGCCTCATCGACTGCCAGGTCACTACCGGGCATCTCCAGCGCATGGGAGCGCGGGAGATCCCGCGGGAGCTCTATCTGGAGGAGTTGGGCCGCTGCCTGCAGGCGCCCACCCGTGCCGGAAGGTGGGCCATGCCCGACGGGATCCTGGACGCTGCGCTGCCCAGACGGCGGGGCCGCTGCGGAGCCGCAGCGGGGAAGAAAAGCTCGGCCAAACGCTCGGGACCCGGCTGAAAAAGGCGTGATGGCTTATGGAACAGAACTGCGTTTTCTGCCGGATCGCGCGGGACGAGACGGATACGGAAATCCTGCATGCCAACGAGCAGGTGATCGTTTTCCGGGACATCCGCCCCCAGGCCCCCGTTCACCTGCTGATCGTGCCGCGCAGGCACATCCGCAGCGTCAACGACCTGGCGGCGGAGGATGCACCGATTCTGGGCGAGCTGTTTCGAGCGGCCCAGGAAATGGCGCGGCGGCTCAACATCGCCCGCGACGGCTACCGTCTGTTCGTCAACGTGGAGCGCGGCGGCGGGCAGGTGATCTTCCACCTGCACATGCACCTGATCGGCGGCTGGGGGCGGTAGCGGCGGATGCTGGCTTTTGGGACGCGGGATGCTCGATAAAGACCAGGCCCAAACGGATGTTTGTGGGAGCGGCGTTTCGCCGCGATTATCTCTTCATCCTGAATTGGCATCCAGTATCCAGCATCCAGCATCCAGGATACCGGCCTTCGAAGCAGGCGGCAGCGATTCATCACCATCCGACGTGCCGGCGCGAATGGCCGGTGCGAGAGACGCCCCCGCCGGCCTTTATATCCACATCCCCTTCTGCGTCCGCAAGTGCGTCTATTGCGATTTCTATTCGGTCGCCGATCTGGGTCTGAAATCAGAGTTCCTGCAGGCCCTGGACGCGGAGATCGCCGCAGCCGAACCGGGGCCGCTCATTTTCGATACCGTCTACTTCGGCGGGGGAACGCCGTCGATATTAGACCCGGGCGAGGTCGGGAGGATCATGGAGGGCATCGCCTCGCGGTTCCGGCTGGCCGGATCGCCGGAGGTGACTCTTGAGGCCAACCCGGGTACCGTCGACTTCGCAAAGCTCAAAGGCTTCCGGGCGGCCGGCGTCACGCGGCTCAATCTAGGGGTGCAGTCTTTTCGGGAAGAAATTTTAAGGCGGCTCGGTCGGGTTCATTCGGCCGGGCAGGCGCACGCTGCCGTCGCGGCGGCGCGCCGGTCCGGCTTCGAGGATCTCGGGCTGGATCTGATCTACGCCCTGCCGGGGCAGACGCGCGAGGACTGGGCGGCCGACCTGGAGAGCGCCCTGGCCTGCGACCCGGAGCACCTCAGCGCTTACATGCTCACCGTGGAAGCTGGCACGCCGCTCGCCGAGGCGCAGCGCCGCGGCCTGTTCCGGCCGGCGCCGGAGCCGGCCGCGGCCGAGCTGTTCGTGGCGACCTCGGAAATGCTCTCCTGCCGCGGCTACCGGCACTACGAGGTTTCAAACTTCGCGCGCTGCTCGGCCAGCGGCCGGGACGCCGCGGTGTCCAGGCACAATTCCAAGTACTGGGCCTATGCGCCGTATTTGGGCTTCGGCCCATCGGCGCACTCGTTTCTCCCGCCCCGGCGCTTCTGGAACCACCGGGACGTCCGGCGCTATGTCGCCGAGGTCTGCCGCGGCCGCAGGCCGCAGGCCGGTTCAGAGGCGCTGAGCGTCGATCAGCAGATAATGGAAGTGATCATGCTGGGGATGCGCACCTCGGCGGGTATCGACCTCGACGCCTTCCGGGCGCGCTTCGGCCGGGAATTGCTGCAGCACTGCGGGTCCGCAGCGGCGGATCTCGCCCGGCAGGGACTGCTCACCCTGGATCAGCGCCGGTGCGCCCCCACGCGCCAGGGCATGCTTTACCTGAACTCGGTCGTCGCGGCCCTGACCGGCTGACTGGCCGGCTATCCGCAATCCGCTTTGAGGGCCTTTTAGGCTCTGCGCAGCTTGCGCACGTCGCCGACGCGCAGCGTCACATTCCTTGAATCGAAGTACTCGAGCAGCGGAATGAGGAACTTGCGCGAGGCGCCGCCGGTCATCTCCTTGAAGTGGGCCGGC
>JALOPD010000460.1 GCA_025454075.1 Desulfobacterales bacterium
CGAGCAGGTGGTCAAGTTCCGGGACGCCACCATGCCGGAGGTGAAGAAGATCATCGTCGAGAAGCATGGTGCCGAAGGCGAGGCCATGATGAAGGCCTTCCTGGATGCGGTCGACGCGGCGGCGAAGTAAAAACCGAGCCGGCCCGAATCATGCCAGGGACCGCTTGCCGGTGACGGCCAAGCGGTCCCGATTCATTCTCCGCCAGCCTTTCCAGCCCCTTCCTGACCGATTCATCAATAATTCTTCCAGCCGCTTTAGAAACAGTTAAACTTCCGCGCCGTTTCAGCCGATAGCTCCTGCATGAAACGGCTATCTATCGTGATTTTATCGGTTTTCGCGCTGCTGGGCCCGGCCGCCATGAGTTGTGCGGAACCGGGCATCCCCATCCTGCTCTACCACCGCTTCGGGCCGGTGGTGGCCGACAGCATGACCATCACCACCCCGGTGTTCGAGTCCCACCTGAAACACCTCAGCGAGAACGGGTACAAGATCATCCCGCTGCGGGAACTCATGGACATGTATTCCAAGGGGATTCCAGCCGATTCCCGAAATGTCGTTCTGGTGGCCGATGACGCCCATCTATCGGTCTACACCACGGCGCTGCCGCTGCTGAAGAAATACAGCGCCCACATGACCCTGTTCGTCTATCCCTCCGCCGTTTCCAATGCCTCCTATGCCATGACCTGGGACCAGCTGCGCGATCTGAAGTCCACCGGCCTGTTCGATTTCCAGTCGCACACCTATTGGCACCCCAATTTTAATAAGGAGCGCAAGCGGCTGGCCCCGGCGGAGTTCGACAAACTCGTCCACATGCAGTTCGTCAAGTCCCGGGAGAAATTGGAGAAGGAGCTGGGCGTGAAGGTCGATCTGCTGGCCTGGCCGTTCGGCATCTTCGACTCCGAACTCATGGCCAAGGCCGCCGAGGCCGGGTACGCCGGCGCTTTCACCATAGAAAGGCATGCCGTCACCCGCGCAGACCAGCCGATGGCGCTGCCCCGCTTCCTGCTGACCGACAAGGACCGCGGCAAGGCCTTCGAGGCCATTTTGAACACATCGCATTTCGTCGCCAAAAGGGAGAGCAAGAATGAGAAGAGCAATTAGCGGGCTTTTTTGGGTTGCGATTTTTACACTGGTTTTTCCGGCGCTCGGACGGGCGGACGTCCTCTCCGGCGTAAGGGTGGTCGATCAGTCCACCGGGCAGGCCGTCGAAGGCGCTACGGTGGTGTTGGACGGCAAAATGCTGGCGGCGGACGACCAGGGAAACTTCCCGGTTTCGAAGGGTGGCGGAAAACTGGGCGTCAAGGCGCCTGGTTACAACCGGGTCGAACAGACGCTGACCGATCCGCTGCCCCAAGGTCTCTCCGAGGTGCGGCTGGCGCCGATGACCCCCAAAGCGCTTTATCTGTCCTTTTATGGCGTCGGGTCGAAGGCGCTGCGGGACCCCGCCCTTAAAATGCTCGAGGAAACCGAGCTGAATGCGCTGGTCATCGACGTCAAGGGCGACCGGGGCATGATACCGTATCGCAGTTCCGTGCCGCTGTCGGCCGAGGTGGGCGGCCAGCGCATCATCACCGTGCGCGACATGGACGGCCTCATTGCCTCTTTCAAGGAAAAGGGCATATACACCATCGCCCGCATCGTGGTCTTCAAGGACGATCTTCTGGCGACGGCGAGACCGGACCTGGCGGTGAAGACCCCGGCCGGGGGGCTGTGGCGCGACCGCGAGAAGCTGGCCTGGGTCGATCCCTTCCGCAGGGAGGTGTGGAACTACAACATCCAGATCGCCGAGGAGGCCGCGAAGCTCGGCTTCGACGAGATTCAATTCGACTATGTGCGCTTTCCGGATTCACGCTCGCCGCGCTTCTCCCAGCCGAACACCGAGGAAGGCCGGGTGCAGGCCATCGCGGGCTTCCTTAAGGAGGCCAAGGCCCGCCTGGCGCCCTACAACGTATTCGTGGCGGCGGACATCTTCGGCTATGTCTGCTGGAACCTGAACGACACCGACATCGGGCAGAAACTGGATCCCATCGCTTCGGCGGTGGATTATCTCTCGCCCATGCTTTATCCCTCCGGGTTCCAGTTCGGGATCCCCGGCTACCGCAACCCGGTACAGAACCCCTACGAGATCATCTATCTGTCGCTCAAAAAGGCACAGGAGCGCACAAAGATATCATCGGTGCGCTTCCGCCCCTGGCTGCAGGCTTTCAAGGATTACGCCTTCGACCGCCGGCAGTTCAACGGCAAGGAACTGCGCGACCAGATCAGCGCCTGCGAAAAATTCGGGGCCCAGGGCTGGATGCTCTGGAATCCGGTCAACCAATACACGGCCGCCTCCGACTCCCTGAAGAAGGACGTCCGGACCGCCAGCGTCGGCCCGATGGCCTCGAATCCTTAACGATCAATAATAGTTCCATTTTTCCATAGAATCGCTTTGAAATCCCCCTTCGCGCTCTTACACAAACAGGGCTGAAGGGGGATTTATTTTTGTCGATTTTGTCACGCCCATTTAGTAATATGGTATCGATGTGTCCCATAGCTTGAAAGTCGAGGCATGTGAAGAAAAGGGCGTGGCATCCGATTAATTTCCTGCTGAAGGCGGCTGCGGCGATCATGGTGTCGGCATCGATCGCCGGCGCCGCCTTGCTGCCAGAGCCGCTCGGTGCGATCCCCGCGGCCGTCGAGGCAGCGATCCGCGCGGGTGAGACCCCCGGCGCAGTCGTCCTGGTCGGCCATCGGGGCCAGGTGGTTTTGCGGCAGGCTTTCGGCCATCGCAGTCTGGCACCGCCGCAGCCGATGACGCCGGAGGCCGTCTTCGACATTGCCTCCCTTACCAAAGTCGTTGCGACCACTCCGGCCGTCCTGCAACTCATCGAACAGGGCCGGCTGCAATTGGACGCGCCGGCTAATCGCTACTGGCCGGCATTCAAAGGCCACGGCAAAGACCGCATCACCGTCCGCCAGCTGTTGACGCACTACTCCGGGCTCAGGCCCGGCCTGCTTCCC
>JALOPD010000461.1 GCA_025454075.1 Desulfobacterales bacterium
CGAGCAGGTGGTCAAGTTCCGGGACGCCACCATGCCGGAGGTGAAGAAGATCATCGTCGAGAAGCATGGTGCCGAAGGCGAGGCCATGATGAAGGCCTTTCTGGATGCGGTCGACGCGGCGTCGAAGTAAAAGCCGAACTATCCAGAATCATACCAGGGACCGCTTGCCGGTGACGGCCAAGCGGTCCCGATTCATTCTCCGCCAACTTTTCCAGCCCCTCCCTGACCGATTCATCAAAAATTCTTCCAGCCGCTTTAGAAAAAGTTAAACTTCCGCGCCGTTTCAGCCGATAGCACCTGCATGAAACGGCTATCTATCGTGATTTTATCGATTTTCGCGCTGCTGGGCCCGGCCGCCATGAGTTGTGCGGAACCGGGCATCCCCATCCTGCTTTACCACCGCTTCGGCCCCGTGGTGGCCGACAGCATGACCATAACCACCCCGGTGTTCGAGTCCCACCTGAAACACCTCAGCGAAAACGGGTACAAGATCATTCCGCTGCGGGAACTCATGGACATGTATTCCAGGGGGATTCCGGCCGATTGCCGAAGTGTAGCTCTGGTGGCCGATGACGCTCATATATCGGTCTACACCACGGCGCTGCCGCTGCTCAAGAAATACAACGCCCACATGACGCTGTTCGTCTATCCCTCCGCCGTTTCCAACGCTTCCTATGCCATGACCTGGGATCAGCTGCGGGAACTGAAGTCCACCGGCCTGTTCGATTTCCAGTCGCACACCTATTGGCACCCCAATTTCAATAAGGAGCGCAAGCGGCTGGCCCCGGCGGAGTTCGAAAAACTCGTCCACATGCAGTTCGTCAAGTCCAGGGAGAAGCTGGTGAAAGAGCTGGGCGTGAAGATCGATCTTCTGGCCTGGCCATTCGGGATCTTCGATTCCGAGCTCATGGCCAAGGCCGCCGAGGCCGGGTACGCCGGCGCGTTCACCATAGAAAGGCACGCGGTCACCCGCGCAGACCAGCCGATGGCGCTGCCCCGCTTCCTGCTGACCGACAAGGACCGCGGCAAGGCCTTCGAGGCCATTTTGAACACCTCGCATTTCGTCGCCAAAAGGGAGAGCAAGAATGAGAAGAGCAATTAGCGGGCTCGTTTGGGTTGCGGTTTTGGCACTGGTTTTTCCGGCGCTCGGACGGGCGGACGCCCTTTCCGGCGTGAGGGTGGTCGATCAGTCCACCGGGCAGGCCGTCGAAGGCGCCACGGTGGTGTTGGACGGCAAAATCCTGGCGGCGGATGACCAGGGGAATTTCTCTGTTTCCAAGGGCGGCGGAAAACTGGGAGTCAAGGCGCCCGGCTACAACCGGGTCGAACAGACGTTGACCGATCCGCTGCCCCAAGGTCTCTCCGAGGTGCGGCTGGCGCCGATGACCCCCAAAGCGCTTTACCTGTCGTTCTATGGCGTCGGGTCGAAGGCGCTGCGGGACCCCGCCCTTAAAATGCTCGAGGAAACCGAACTGAATGCGCTGGTCATCGACGTCAAGGGCGACCGGGGCATGATTCCGTATCGCAGTTCCGTGCCGCTGTCGGCCGAGGTGGGCGGCCAGCGCATCATCACCGTGCGCGACATGGACGGCCTCATGGCCTCCTTCAAGGAAAAGGGCATATACACCATCGCCCGCATCGTGGTCTTCAAGGACGATCTTCTGGCGACGGCGCGACCCGACCTGGCGGTGAAAACCCCGGCAGGGGGGCTGTGGCGCGACCGCGAGAAGCTGGCCTGGGTCGATCCCTTTCGCAAGGAGGTGTGGAACTACAACATTCAGATCGCCGAGGAGGCGGCGAAGCTCGGCTTCGACGAGATTCAATTCGACTACGTGCGCTTTCCGGATTCACGCTCGCCGCGCTTCTCCCAGCCGAGTACGGAAGAAGGTCGGGTTCAGGCCATCGCGGGCTTTCTTAAAGAGGCCAAGGCCCGCCTGGCGCCCTACAACGTATTCGTGGCGGCGGACATCTTCGGCTATGTTTGCTGGAACCTGAACGACACCGACATCGGGCAGAAACTGGATCCTATCGCCTCGGCGGTCGATTACCTTTCACCCATGCTCTACCCGTCCGGATTCCAGTTCGGCATTCCCGGCTACCGCAACCCGGTCCAGAACCCCTACGAGATCATCTACCTGTCGCTCAAGAAGGCGCAGGAACGTACGAAGATCTCCTCGGTGCGCTTCCGGCCATGGCTGCAGGCATTTAAAGATTACGCCTTCGATCGCCGGCAGTTCAACGGCAAGGAGCTGCGTGACCAGATCAGCGCCAGCGAAAAATTCGGCGCCCAGGGCTGGATGCTCTGGAATCCGGTCAACCAGTACACGACCGCGTCCGAGTCTCTGAAGAAGGACGTCCGGACCGCCAGCGTCGGACCGATTGCGTCGAATCCTTAACCACTAATAATAGTTCCATTTTTCCATAAAATCGCTTTGAAATCCCCCTTCGCGCTCTTACACAAACAGGGCTGAAGGGGGATTTAATTTTGTCGATTTTGTCACGCCTATTTAGTAATATAATAATGATGTGCCCCATAGCTTGAAAGCTGAGGTATGTGAAGAAAAGGGCGTGGCAACCAATTTATTTTCTGCTGAAGGCGGCTGCGGCGATCATGGTGTCGGCATCGATCGCCGGTGCCGCCTTGCTGCAAGAGCCGCTCAGTGCGATCTCCGCGACCGTCGAGGCAGCAATCCGCGCGGGTGAGACTCCCGGCGCAGTCGTCCTAATCGGCCATCAGGGCCAGGTGGTTTTGCGGGAGGCTTTCGGCCATCGCAGTCTGGCACCGCCGCAGCCGATGACGCCGGAAGCCGTCTTTGACGTAGCCTCCCTTACCAAAGTCGTCGCGACCACTCCGGCCGTCCTGCAACTAATCGAACAGGGCCGGCTGCAATTGGACGCGCCAGCAAATCGCTACTGGCCGGCATTCAAAGGCCACGGCAAAGACCGCATCACCGTCCGCCAGCTGTTGACGCACTACTCCGGGCTCAGGCCCGGCCTGCTTCCC
>JALOPD010000135.1 GCA_025454075.1 Desulfobacterales bacterium
GCCGTGTCGGCGCAGCATCTCCAGTATGACGTCCTTGGCGCTGACCCAATCGGGCAGGCGACCGGTCAGCCGCACACCCACCACCCTGGGCATCCGTATAAAGACCGGTTCCCCGGCCATGGCCAAGGCCACCTCCAGACCGCCGGCCCCCATGGCGAGCATCCCGAGAGCGCCGGCGGCCGGGGTGTGGCTGTCGGACCCCAGCAGGGTCCTACCCGGCTTCCCGAAACGCTCCATGTGCACGGGGTGGCTGACCCCGTTGCCCGGTCGGCTGTACCACACCCCGAACTTCTTGCACGCGCTCAGCAGAAACAGGTGATCGTCGGCGTTCTTGAAATCCGTCTGCAGCAGGTTGTGATCGATATACTGGGCCGACACCTCGGTCTTGGCCCTGGGGACCTGCATGGCCTCGAATTCCAGCATCACCATGGTACCGGTGGCGTCCTGGGTCAAGGTTTGATCTATGCGCAGCCCGATTTCCTCCCCTTGGGTCATTTGGCCGTCCACCAAGTGCGCCTCGATCAGTTGCCGGGTGACGTTCTGCTTCATGGAGACACCCTCGAAACCATGCAGACTCGATTTCAGGACACCTCGAACCGACACCCGTGATCCGGATTCATGCACCGGGCTTCCAGCCCGATTGTGTCGGCTTTGTTTCCCCCCGCCTTCGCTCCGGCCGGGAGCGACGCCGGGTCGGTGGTTTTCCCGGAAAACACGTTTACGAAAAAGTCTCTGAGCGATTTGATGATGTTCATGACGTCCTCCGCTTGTTAATCGTAGCCGACCGGCACCAACGTGACATCCAATTGGACCTTCTCCACTCCCGGAATCCTTCCGACGACCTCCGGGATGCGGCCCTTGTCCTCGTGGTTGTAGAGCACGCCGGTGATGTGTGCGACGCCCTTTTCCGGCATCTCGGCTCTCAGGCCGGAATGCCGGAGATCCATCTCCATGAGAGCCGCCTCGATTCGCCTGGTCTGAGACAGACGCTCCAGCGCATCCAGGGCGTACGTGCCGCAGGTCTTCAACTCGGGGGATCGAGCCGCTTCCATGATCAGCTGCGCCGCCCTTCCCGACCCGATCTTGTCGGGGTTGACGCACACGTCGTAGAGGGTCGGGTCATCCCAGTCCTTGTGGAAGGCGTAGCGGAAAAAACCCCTTTTCTGGTTGTCGCTGTGGTGAATCAATTTCCGGGCGGCTTCCCGCGAGAGAGTCATCTCATGCACCAGGCGGTGGATGCGGCTTTCCTCCTGCGCCGTAATGAGAACATGCATGGCGCAGCCGAAATCATGCAGCAGCATCTGGCTGCCGTGCCCGATGATGACTCCTTGCCCGAGGCGCGCCGCTTCATAGATCACCGACGCCATCAGATTCAGGTCAATATCGGGCTTGGCGCTCACCATGCGCTCCAACCAATCCGGTGGTTTCTCGCGAAAGCCCTTGAGTTGCTCCGAGTGAAGCCCCATGCGCAGGGCCTCCTCCCTCAGTCTGGAATCGTCATAAAGCTCTACCTTGAGGCCGTCGGCCACTTGCCGGGCGACCCCCAGCGCGTCGCAGCCGATGGTATGGGTAATGGTGATCAGAGACATGTCGACCTCCTTCGGTACCCGGGCGCCCGAACCCGGCTGTCGGGACGTGAGTCCAACAGCGCTTCGTCACACGGGGACGGCTTAGGCCTCCCCGGGTAAAGTTTCAGTGCACTCTTCAACGCAGTCGTTGTAATACACCCGGCATTCACCCCCGGGCGTTCCGTCCGCCTCGCATTCGTGAAACAGGTATTGACACTCCCGCGAGCAACTGGTTTCGATGGTACCTTCCATGCGAGCCCCCTTTACTCTGCCATGCTGCATTCCTCTTCCGTGTCACAGCAACAGCACACGCAGCAATCCGTCATGCAATCCGACTCGTCATCCGTTTCTGCGGCCGCCGCCGCGGTCACATCCTTGGTCTCCTTGGTTTCCATGATGCTTCTCCTGTCATGCAATGCCTTCGCTTTCGATGGCAATGCGATATCCGACTGCCGTTCACTGCTCGACCTCCCCCCGCCGGTTCGGCGGCGGTGGTCCCGCTCGCCGGGAATAAACCCGACGGCATGATACACCCGTGAAAGAGTTCTTTCGGAACGCTCACGGGCATTGCCCGCCCCTCTTTGAAGCACCTCCGCCAGCAGGGCCGGGTCCGCCGCGATCGCCCTGTAGCGCGCCTGGATGGGGTGCAGAAAATCGATGATCAGCTCCGCCAGGCTTCTTTTGAATTCAGCGTACCCCTTGCCGGCATACCGGTTTTGAATCGACTCCACTCCCTCCCCGCTGACCACCGCATAGAGCGTGATCAGGTTGGATATCCCCGGCTTGGAGGCATCGTGGCGGACCTCGCTGCCGGAATCGGTGGCGGCCTTTTTGATCTTTCGGCGGACCACATCCGGTGGATCCAGCAAGGCCACGTAATTGTCTGCATTTCGATCCGATTTGGACATTTTCGCCGTCGGCGTTTGAAGTCCCATCAACCGAGCTCCCGTCAGATGCGTATAGGATTCCGGGATTCTGAAGACCTCCCCGTAAAGACCGTTGAATTTGCGGGCGACGCGGCGCGTGAATTCCATGTGTTGTTCCTGGTCGTCTCCCACCGGAACCAGGTCGGCGCCGTAAAGCAGAATGTCGGCGGCCATCAGAACCGGGTAATCGAAGAGGCCCACATGGATGCCCGCTGGGCTGCGACCCGCCTTGTCTTTAAACTGCGTCATTCTCTGCAGCTCCCCCATGGGGGTGACGCTGTTGAGAACCCACAACAGCTGCGTGTGCGCGGGGACGTGAGATTGCAGAAATATCGTGCTCCTCTCAGCGTCGACGCCGCAGGCGATTACAAGGGCTGCGAATTCAAGACACCGTCGCTGCAGATCAGCAGGGTCCTGCGGTACCGTGATGGCGTGAAGATCTGCCAGCAGGAAAAAGGACTCGTGGGTCGCCTGCAGCTCTACCCAGTGTTTCATTGCGCCGACGTAATTACCGATCATCAGTTCTCCGGTCGGCTGAATCCCGCTCAATATCAACGATCTGGGACTTCCGGCCATTGGGTTCACCAGGGGCCGGCGCGACTTGTTGGTTCGTCAACAGCCGCATCCGGGCATCTCTTCTTGCATCAGACATTCCCCGCCCGCCCATCGTCGCAGGGCTCGTCGCCGCGGACAAAGCGCGCGTGTTCGGCCCACTCGGGTGCAAAGCTGCAGATCGGGACATCCGCGCTGTCGTCGTCGCGAGTCGACGACGGCAGCGTTGCTTTTGATGCGGCAAGCAGCTGGATGTCGTCACACCGCAGCGCGTGGCTGAAGGCGGTGATTTTCTCCGCCCGGACAATCAGCTTCCGTTGCACCTGCGGCCGGTAGGCATTCTCCTCCACCTCCGGCGCGTACCCGTTCAGGTACGCCTGGCTTTCGAACATCAAAACCTCGCCCAGGATTTCGTATCCGTCGTCGGATGCCGGGTCCCGGATCAGCACGGCCATTTTCGAGTTATCGCTCAAATGCTTGAGCGTCAGCGGGCAGAACCATTCTTCGACGGCAAACTGATTTTCGGCAACCTGCTCGATCCGGCGAGCGAAATTAACATACGGGAAGCCCTCCGCACCCACCAAGGCAACGAAAAAATGCTCGAGCTTCTTTCCGAGGGCTATCGCCCGCTCAAGCGTCTTGGTGTTCATCTCACGGGGCCCTCTTTGAATGTGTCCCTCCAAGGGATTACTCCTGGAGCAAACACCGCTTTGCCCGTTGGCCGCTTCGCCTGCTCCGGCGGGACTCACACGGGGGGATGAAATTTCACCCCGACCCCGAAAAGCGGACCCCCGCGGACGGCTATGTCGCGGCGCCATTTCACCTCACCCAGAACGTTCCAGCGCGGCCATGGACAATCGCTTTTCTCCCGGCAGTCCGATCGGCACTCGGCTTGATAGGCCTCAAGCCGCACCATGATCGTGGCGCCATGGATGGGAGCTTGCGAGCACTCAAGGCAGGCGCCGGAATGGCTGAAGTTGAGCATTCGGGCACTGTGCTTCTCCGGCTTGTTGAAATACGTCCACTCAACCGGCGAGCCGCAGGAAAAGCGCTCATCCTGTCGTTTCTCTTGATAATCTCCCTCCATGACCGGATCTCCGCACACGCAGCTCTCTACCCCAGTGGTTATGCAACCTTATCGTTTTTCACGTTCCCTGCTCCCGAGGTCCCGGCGGCATGTTTACGCAAGTAAAAACCTTAAAGACCGTCACTAATCTCGCTTCAGTTCCACCGAAACAGGCACCGGGTGGGATACGATGTCGAACACCGGCGAGCGTTTCTGGGCCAACTGCACCAATTCCCTGAGCTGCTCCTCAGGGGCATCCGCCTTGATCTTGAAGGTTACCCGGATGTTTTCATAGCCGTTGCGAACGTCCTCGGAAATCCCCAAGAACCCTCTTAGATCGAGGTCGCCCTCCAGGTGCGACTCCACCTCCTCGATGGAGATGCCGCGGGCTGCGGCGTGATAGACCAGGGACGTGGTCAGGCAGCCGGCCAGCGCGGTCAGCACGTATTCCACGGGGTTCGCTCCGCGGTCGGTCCCCAGCAGCACTTTCGGCTCGTCGGCATCCAGGATGAACGGCGTCTTGCGGGAGGTGTCCTCCGCTCCGGCACCGTAGAAATTCCGTATGGATGTCCGGTTGTGGCCGCCGTCGACCCAGGTGTTGTCCGCCCGAAAACGGAACTTGGCGATGGCGGCGGTTTTCTTGACAGCGTCCACGGTCTTGAATAGCTCCTGAACGTTGACTCCATTGACTACGTTATCTTTTCTGGATGTTGCCGGTTTCATGAGATCATTTCCTCCTCTCGCCCCAACGGCCTTCCATGGCTGCCGGGTGGGGTGAACTTCGCCCCCGGAACCACATTGGTGCCTATTGGCAAATCAAAAGCCATGCCATGGACGTGGTATGGTTTAACCGTTTGATATAGGTAAACATCCAACCCGGCTCTCCCGAACCGGCACCATCAAGTTCTTGAGAGTCTCAATTTATTGGTTGCAAATCTCAAATTGTTGATTAGGTTAAAACCAATATCCGATTGCCGTTTGCATTCGCCGATTCCCTCGACCCATCCTCCCAGCAGCACGGCGTTCCAAGGAACCGATCACCCATGCAGCCGCACGACTACCAAAAACTGATTGCGGATTTGAAACGCTTCGATGCCGAAGTCTCCCAGCGTCAGGTGGGGGCTGTCGCATGCGCCGCTCTCAAGTTCGTTCAGGAGCACCTTCGGCAGCCTTATGCATCCCTGGTGCTTAATGACCCCGACCAACAAAGGCTGCTGTTGCTGACACGCTCCGACGCAGAGACCGTTTCCTCCGAACCCATCCTCTCAGAGGGCCGGCCGGATATCACCGCGACGGCCATGGAGACGGGCGAAACAATCTATTGCAGGGACGTTCAGGGGGAAAGGATGCGCGGAGATGCCCTCTTGCGCCGGATTCCCGGGGAGATCCGCTCTGTCGTCGTGCTGCCGCTGCGGACGGCCGAGGCCGCCATAGGAACATTCAACGTCGGCTCCCACCGAGCCGATGGGGTCTCTGCAGACCAACAGGAATTTCTCGAAGCAGCGGCCACGCGCTTGTCAGCGGCATTGGGCAGCGCCCAGGTCCTGGAGGAGCTTTCTTCCGCCTGCGATCGCCTGCAAAAAGAGTGCGCCTTCCAAAAATCGGCCCTGGAAAAATCCCGAAATGAACTGGAGCTGGAGGTCGCCGGGCGCACGGCGGAGATCCGGAAGCTCCAGGAGCGGCTGCAGGCCGAAAACATCTACCTGAAGGAGGAGCTCGCCGGCGCGCACGCCTACGGCGGGATCATCGGTGAGAGCCCGTCGCTCAAGGCGGTCATCTCCCGCATCGCCCTCGTAGCGCCGACCGACGCCAACGTGCTGGTCCTCGGGGAGTCCGGCACCGGGAAGGAGTTGATCGCCCGCGAAATCCACGCGCAAAGCGCTCGCAAAGACCGCCCGTTGATCAAGGTCAACTGCGCCACCATCCCGATGGAGCTTTACGAAAGCGAATTTTTCGGGCACGTAAAGGGCGCTTTTACCGGCGCCGTCAGCGACCGGATGGGCCGCTTCGAGGCGGCCGACGGCGGGACGCTTTTCCTGGACGAGGTGGGTGAGATCCCGCCGAGCCTGCAGGGGAAACTGCTGCGCGTGCTGCAGGAGGGCGAATTCGAACGCGTGGGCGAGGGGCGCACGAGGAAAGTCGACGTCCGGATCATCGCCGCCACAAACAAAAACCTGATGGAGGAGATCAAAAACGGCCGGTTTCGCGAGGACCTCTACTACCGCTTGAACGTTTTCCCCATCGAGATCACGCCGCTGCGCGACCGCATGGAGGACATCCCGCTGCTCGCCACCCATTTGATCGGGGTGTTCTCCCGGCGCCTGAACCGGCCGGCCCCCCGTCTGACCGAGGCCAACCTGATTGACCTGAAGGCCCACGACTGGCCCGGCAATGTGAGGGAACTGCAGAATATCATCGAACGCGCGCTGATCCTCTCACCGCACGGCCGGCTGCACTTTGATCTCCCCAGGGTCGACGGCGGACCCCCACTTCCCGGGCATCGCCCCTCCGAGGCCGCTTCGGGCCCGGCGGCTCCGATTTTGACCGAGGCCGAGATCAATGCCCTGCAGAAACAGAACCTGCTGGCGGCCCTGATCCGATCCGACTGGAGAATCTACGGGAAGGGGGGGGCGGCCGAATTGCTGGGCATCAAGCCCACAACGCTGATCGAGCGCATGCGCCGCCTGGGGGTCAAAAGACCGGGCTGATGATTACTCCGGCAAATGATAATGTCTAATTTTCTGATTTCACGCAGAGGCGGATCGGGGTGCCCGCCGCAGCGAGCCGCAACAAATGCTTCAGGCGACTCCGGCATCGCGTGCGGAGATTTCTCTGCTATCCGCCGGCCAGCTTCGCTGCAAATCCCTTCTTTTTCAGCGCCGCCAGAACGGTCTCCCGATGGTCTCCCTGGATCAGGATCTCGCCGTCCTTGGCCGAACCGCCGGTCCCGCAGCTCCGCTTCAATTCGGCCGCGAGCTGTTTCAGTCCATCATCGCCGAGCTGGAACCCGGTCGCCACCGTCGCCGTTTTACCGCCCCGGCCTTTGACCTCCCGCCTGATGCGGATGACTCCGCTCGCCGACGCGGGCGGCGCCTGCTTCTTCCGGCATGCGCACGCCGGCGGCGGCTTTTGGCAGGAGGGGCAGACACGCCCCGCGTCCGTGGAGTACACCAGCCTGGAGTTGTTCATTCATCCGTCCTTAAGCGGGTTGGGGAGCACCTAACCTTTCGATGGTGGAGCCGACTTCAACGCTTTCCGCACCAACTGCACGATGTCCAGCACCTCGAGCTGGACCTTGTTGCGCTTGGCATAGCTTGTCATGGTGCGCACGCACTGCTGGCACGAGGTGACCACCGCCCGGGCGCCGGTGGCCAAGACCTCGTCGACCTTGGCCTTGGCAATCTTCGCCGCCAGGTCCGGGTCCACCATCTCGAGGTTGCCCCCGCCGCCGCAGCACGTGCAGTTCTCCCGGCTGCGGGGCAGCTCGACCAGCGTGACGCCGGGAATGGCGCGGATAACCTCCCGCGGCTCCTCGAAGACGCGCGCCCCGCGTCCCAGGTCGCAGGGGTCGTGGTAGGTGACCGTCAGCGGCAGCTCGGCCAGCGGGGCCTTGCCTGCGCGCACCAGCCGGAGAAGCAACTCCGGAGCGGAGAGAAGCTCGAGGTCCGTATGGTAGTGCTCGCGCCACATCTGATAGCAGGACGGGCAGGCGAAGACCACGGCCGACGCCCCCTTGGCCTTGACCGCCGCAAGGTTCTGGGCCCGGAAATCCTCGAACATCTCCATCAGGCCGGCGCCCAGCAGCGGGAAGCCGCAGCACCACTCCGCTTCGCCGAGCAGCGTGAAATCGACCCCGCTCGCGGCCATGATCTCGGCCAATGCCATGGGGATCTTCTGGGCCAGGGGGAAATAGGCCGACACGCAGCCGGTGATGTAAACCACCTCGGCCCGGGGTCTCACATGGCGGTCCGCCGGGGGCTTGCGCATGTCTGCGACCCACTCCCCGCGCTCGGCATTGTCCTCGCCGAACACGTTGCGGCTCTTGGCGAGATGGGTGCGGATCATGTCGATCTTGGGCGGGTAGGCCTTCTCCTGCACCAACTCCTCACGCAGCGACAGCCACAGCTCCTTCAGCCGGATCCCAAGTGGGCAGACCTCCTCGCAGTTGCTGCAAAGGGTGCACCGGAACACCGAGTCGGCATAGTGTATGAGTTCCTCGGGGGACAGCGGGCGACGGCCCGGAAGTTTTAAAAAAAAGCCGGCCTTGCTTTTGAGATGGCGCTTGAGCCCTTTCATGCGGTACACGGCCGAGAGCTCACCGTCCATAGCGGAGCAGGCCGCCGGGCAGACATCGGCACAGAGCCGGCAGTTGGTGCAGGCGTCCATCTCAAAAAGCTGCCGGATGGAAAATGTTGGCTTGGTCATTTACTGCACGGCTCCAACCAGAAACGGGCGCTTGTTATGAGGACCCCAGGCTCCTCTGGAATCTTATTTATTAATCGTCTCGAAATAGTATGGACCGAGAGCGACCCCCTCTCCCTTACCCTCTCCCCCAATCCTGGGGGAGAGGGCAGGGTGAGGGGGCGTCCGTGTCTATACAATTATGCAACCCTTAATAAAAATCGCTTTCTCTATAAAGAAATGAATGGTCACGCCGCATGGGCGGCGGGGCCATTCATTTCTTTGCGAATTTGGCGATGTCCTCGACGACCCATTTGCGGACCGCCTCGGCGCCGTGGATCAGCTTGGCCAGGTCGGCCTTGTCGGCCGGCTTGATTTTGTACATCCAGCCCCTGCCGTAGCAGTCCTCGTTGATCAAGCCGGGGTTTCCTTCCAGCTCCTCGTTGACGTCGGCCAGCTCACCGTCGACCGGGGCGTTGACCTTGCCGAGCCACTTGCCGGACTCGACCTTGGCGAAGCGCTTGCCGGCCTCCAGCGCCTTGCCCGGCTCCGGCAGCTGCACGAAGACGATGTTCCCGGCCAGTTTCTGGGCGAAG
>JALOPD010000012.1 GCA_025454075.1 Desulfobacterales bacterium
GTTGTTGGACATCTTGATGCGGTCCATCACCTCGCGGATGGACAGCCCGTAGGACGACAGGCGGTTGGGGTCGATGTTGACCTGGTACTGCTTGACGAACCCCCCCACGCTGGCGACCTCGGCCACCCCCTCGACGCTTGACAGGGCGTAGCGAATGTACCAGTCCTGCAGCGTGCGCAGGAAGGCGAGGTCGTGCGTGCCGGTTTCATCCACCAGGGCGTAGGTGAAGACCCAGCCCACGCCGGTCGCGTCCGGGCCGAGGACCGGGGCGGCGCCCTCGGGCAGGCGCCCCGATATCTGCTGCAGGTATTCCAGCACCCGCGATCGCGCCCAGTAGATGTCGGTCCCGTCTTCGAAGATGGCGTAGACGAAGGAGAACCCGAAATCGGAAAACCCGCGTACGGTCTTGACCCGCGGAGCCGAAATGAGGGCGGTGACGATCGGGTAGGTGACTTGGTCTTCGATCAGGTCCGGGCTGCGGCCCTCCCAGGGCGTGTAGATGATCACCTGCACGTCGGAGATGTCCGGTATGGCGTCGAGCGGGATGTTTCTTAACGCATAGACCCCGCCTAAGGCCAGCAGCAGCACCGCCGCAAACACCAGAAACCGGTTTTTAGCGCAGCCTTCTATGATTTTTTCGATCATCGCTAGTGCTGATGTCCCATGCCGCCGACGGCCTCTTTGAGCTTGGATTCCGAATCGATCAGGAAGTTGGCGCTGGTGACCACCCGCTCCCCGGCCTTGAGGCCGTCGAGCACTTCAAAGAGGTCGCTCGCCCTGGCCCCCAGCCGGACCTCGCGCGGCTCGAAATAGCCGGAACCCCGGTCGACGATGACCACCTTGCGGACCCCGGTGTCGATGACCGCGCCCTCCGGCACCGCCAGTCTGTCGCCGAGCGGCACGGTGATCTCCACGTCGGCGAACATTTCCGGCTTGAGCTTGCCGTGGGGGTTGGCGAACTCATACCGGACCTTGGCGGTCCGGGTCTGAGCGTCCATGTAAGGGTAGATGTAGATGGCTTTGCCGGTGAAGGTTTCACCGGGGTAGTAGGGCATCTGGATGGCGGCCGGCTGCCCCACGCGGATGGCCGACAGCTCGGATTCGTAGATGTCGGCGATGAGCCAGACCACCGAGAGGTCGGCGATCTTGAAGAGCGCCATGCCGGCATCCACGAACTGGCCCTTGTTGACCATTTTCTCAAGCACGTGGCCCGTAAAAGGACTGTAAAGCGTCAGGGTCTTTTTCGGCTCGCGGCTCTCCTCGAGCGCTTGGATCTGGGCATCGCTGATGTCCCAGAGCTTCAGGCGCCGGCGTGCGGATTCGGCCAGCAGGTTGCCGCCTTCCGTGACTTCCGAAAACGGGCTTTTCGACCAGTCCTGCCTGGCCTTGAGGGCCAGGAGGTATTCTTCCTGGGTGGAGACGAGCTCCGGGCTGTAGATGGTGAGCAGCGGCTCCCCCTTGCGCACGAACCGGCCGGTGAAGTCCACGTAGAGCTGTTCGATCCAGCCGCTGATTTTGGGCGAAACGATGCCGATGCGCTTTTCGTCGTAGTCGATCCGGCCCACGGTGCGGATGACTTTCGTAAGCGAGCGCTTTTCCACCGACCCGAATCGCACCCCGATGAGCTGCTGGCGTTCCGGAGAGATCTGGACGTTGCCCGGAGCGATCTCCTGGACCTTGCCCTCCTTGCGGATGGACTCCATGGTGAGCCCCTTCAGCTCATCGAGGTCGTCCGCCTTCTGCGCCGCCGGGGGAGCACTCGCGCCGTGACCGGACGGGTGCTGGGCCCGGCTGGGCGAGGCCGCGGCCGCCAGCGCGGCCAGCAGCAGGATGGCCCACATCCGGCGATTCATTTCAGCACCTCCCGGGAGAATGTCGTCCCCACGGCGGCCTCCAACGCCGCCAGGCTCTTCTCGTACTCGGTCAAGGCGTCGTGGTAGTCCAGCTCGTAGCGGTAAAGGCGCATGCGGCTGTCGAGCAGCGTCATGAAGTCGGCCTTGTTGACCATGTAGGCGCTCAGGGCGGTGTCGATCTGCAGCCGGGACTGGGGGATGATCCCCGTGCGGTAGAGCTCGATCTTGCGCTCCAGGCGCTGGGCCATCGACCCCATGTCGGCGATCATGTAAAATATTTCGTTTTGGGCGCCGTCGAACTTGGCCTGGGAGGAGCGGACCTCCGCGTAAGCCTCCGCCACCTTGCGCTCCTGCTTGGACTTGTAGAAAATGGGCAGGTTCATTTCGACCATGCCGGTGACCATGTCGAGGCGGTCATCCCGCTGGCCGTAGGCAAACTTCAGACTGAAGTCCGGGAAATAATCCCGCCGCGCCAAATCGACGCTCTTGCCCCGGGCGGCGATGTCCTGCTTCAAGGCCCTGAGCATGGGGTTATTGGCGGCAGCCTGCTGCTGGAGGTCCTCGATGGAAAAGGCCGCCGGCCGGAAGCCGACCTCCGCGGGACGCCCGAGCGGGTCGTTCGGCGGCCGGTTGAGGAGGTAGTTCAGCCTGGCCGTCAGCGCCCGTCTCTTCTGATCGAGCATGATCAGGTCGTCCACCATCTTGGAGATCTCCACCTGGTTGCGGATGACGTCCTCCTGGATGGCCTGCCCTAATGAGTAGCGGGTCTGGGTGATCCTGGCCAGTTCCTCCAGCAAGCCCTTGTTGCGCTGGGTGACTTCCATGGTGCGGTAGACATGGGAGAGATCGTAGAAGGTGATTTTGACATCTTTGGCCACCTGATTGGCGACGTCGTCGGCCTCGGCTGCTCCCGCGTCGGCCTCCTTGGCGGCGGCCTCCTCGCCCAGGCCCCTCTTGCCGGGGAACGGGAATTTCTGGGATACGGAGACCTCCTTGGCGGTCATGTCTTCTTCGTTGAAATCGAAGTTGTTGGGCAGGTTGACCACGCCGAAACCCAGCATGGGGTCGTCCAGGGCGCCGGCCTGCGGGATTTTCTCTTTCAGCGCGGAGTGTCTTTCGCGGGCGGCGAGGATTTTCGGGTTCCTTGCGATGGCCTCCTGCACCAGCGGCTCCACCCGCAGGACCGGTTCTTCTGCGGCCGCCATGGCTGCGGTCGCAAGCGAAAATGCGGCTGCCCACATTGAAATGACCCTTTTCGTCATCGATGCCTCCCCGCATGGATTTGGAAGAACAGGAACGCCGTGCGTGCCTTCGGGTTCACTCCGCCGAGGTGGATAGGGCCCGGTAACAAATCTTATTCTATAGGGAGTAAATTAGGACCGCGCCCCCAGGCTGTCAAACAGACGGTGTTCCCGGCCGGATGGTGCCGGCCGGCCGGGCGCCGCGGCTCAGTTTCCGATCGGGGGAATGGCCAGGTAGGCCAGGCGCTTCATCTCGCGCCGGCCGTGGGTGACGGTGTCCAGCACGAAACCGCAGGTGAGGCTCAGAGAGGCCAGTATCATGAGCCCGGTGGACAGGATCGCCGTGGGGAAGCGCGGCACGAGGCCGGTTTCGATGTAGGTGACGATGATCGGGTAGGAGAGGACCACGGCGGCCAGGGCCAGAACCCCGGCAATGATGGAGAAGAAGGCCAAGGGCCGCTCCTCCTTGAAGAGGTTGAGGATCATCATCAGGATGCGGAAGCCGTCGCGGTAGGTGCGCAGCTTGCTCGCGGATCCCGCCGGCCGGGTTTTGTAAGCGGTGACGACCTCGGCGATGGGCATGCGCAGCTCGAGCGCGTGCACCGAGAGCTCGGTTTCGGTCTCGAACCCCGCGGAAAGCGCCGGGAACGATTTCACGAACCGCCGCGAGAACACGCGGTAGCCGGAGAGGATGTCGGTGAAGGTGCGTCCGAAGCACAGCCCGAGAAACCCGGTGAGCAGGTCGTTGCCGAAGCGGTGGCCGCGGCGGAAAGCCTCGCCCTCGTAGGTCGTGAGCCGCGAGCCGACCACCATGTCCAGCTGTTCGCCGACAAGCTTTTCCACCATGGCCGGCGCGCTGGCGGCGTCGTAGGTTCCGTCGCCGTCGGCCAGCACGTAGATGTCGGCTTCCACATCGGCGAACATGCGGCGCACCACATGCCCCTTGCCCTGGCGGGTTTCGCGGCGCACCACGGCTCCGGCCGTGCGGGCGATTTCGACCGTTCCATCTTTGGAGTTGTTGTCGTAGACGTAAACCACGGCCTGCGGGAGCGCCGCACGGAAGTCGCGCACGACGTCGGCGATGGCCGCCTCCTCATTGTAGCAGGGCAGGATCACCGCCACGCGAGAGCTCTGGGTGTTCACGGTCGTCATGGGGCGTTCCCTCTCAATGGGAAGGTTTCGGGGTCACCCGGCACAGGTAGAACAGGTGCTCCTGCTGAGGCTCGATCCCCGGCACGAAGCTTTGGCAGCCGGCGCGGTCGAGCTCCAGACCGTAGAACTCAAGGGCGTTCAAGGCGTGCCACTCCTCGTAGACTCGAAACAGGATCAGCACCGGGCCGGTGTGGTCGACCAGGGCCCGCATCATCAGGCGGTCGGTTTCGTTCAGGGTCGGCGAGGGGCCGGTCATGTAGCCCTGGATGCGCAGAAACCGCACCTGCGGCGGGAAATACGGGATCATGTAGGCGATGGGGTCGTGGCCGGTCACCAGCACGACCGCGTCCCGTTCGCCGGCCAGCGCGGGCAGGCGCACGTCGAAATAGTCCGAGGTCCAGGGCCGCCGTCCCCAGTGGCCGGGATCGAGCGTGACGAGCAGCAAGAGCATGCAGGCCAAGGCGGCCCGCAGCCGGCGGCGCGGGCTGCGCAGGAGTGTTCCCAGTGCCATGAAAATGGTGAGCGGCACCAGGAACTCGCACACGACCGCATAGCGATACACGGCGAACATCTTCATCCAAAGGAAGAACGAGACCACCATGAAGATGACGAAGAACCGGGTCATGGCCCGGGCGTCGCCGTCGCCGGCAGGGGCGTTCGCGCCGCTGCGCCGCTGCAGCATTCGCCGGATTGCAAGGACCAGCAGCGCCAGCAGCAGGACGTACAGCAGCGGGAAACGCAGGTCGCGGAAGCCCACCTCGCTTACCCGGGTCGGGTCGACGTTGAACCAGAAGGGGAAGAGCAGCCACATCGCCAGGTTCTTGGGGATGAAGCGTTCGTCGCGGTAGGAGCCGATCGCACCCCACGGGGATTTGAAAAACTCGTTGAAGTAGGGAAAGAGCGGGTTTTGGAAGCGCTGCCACATCTCCAGCAGCCAGAACCCGCCGGTCAGGGCCGCACCGGCCAGCACGCCCAGGCCGAAGATGAAGGCCAGAACAAACCGCCGCCCGAACGGTGCCGCGAGGCCGAAGAAGGCGGCACAGAGCCCCACGCAGTAAACGGCGAAGGGCAGTTTAAGGCCGAGAGTGGACCCGGCCAGCACTCCCGCCGCCGCGGCGACCGGCCAGCCGGAGCCGATCGAGGCGCAGAGGCGCGTCCGATGGCGCACGATCAGCCAGACCGCCGTGAGCACCGGCAGGCTCAGCACGTTGTCGCCGAAGCTCGTCCCGATTTCAGCGAGGTTGATCGCTCCCAGCATGGCGACCAAGGTCAGTCCCAGGCAACACCAGGCGGTTTTTCCCGGCCGGCCGAGGTCGACCACCTGCCGGGTGATGCCGTAGATGACAATTGCGTTCAGCCCGGGAATAAAACCCAGCATGAACCCCACCGCCTTCGGCGGCAGCGCCTTCACGGCGCAATAGAAGGGGACGTACATCAGCGGGTTGTAATAAGTCGCCACGTGCGACACCGCGACGTCGTGTCCCATGCGCGCGGTCAGGAAGGCAAAGGGGTTATAGAAGTGGTAGTTGCGCAAGTCCCAGGAGACATCCTGGCCGAGCCACAGGATGCTCGCCCCGAATGCGACGGGGATCAGGCAGAGAAAAAGGCGTGCGAACCGCTCACGGCTGCTGGGGGTGTCGGTCAGGGGCATCGGGTTGTTTTGTAACTGCCTGGAAATACTTATGATCGAGAATGACTCCACATACACCAGGCCCCGTTGCCTGTCAACCGGAAGTTCGTGGGGGTCAACCGGTCAGGCCGAAAGGCGCAGGGGTTTTGCGGATCGCGTGCAGGCGGATTTCCCCTGCGGGGGCCGGTCTGTGATCTTCCGCGTCGACGGCAGCGCACTGGCTGCAGTCAAGGCAGAAGTTCTTGAAGGCGGCCTCGGCGAGGCAGCTCCGGTAGTCCGGGCAGCAGACCTCCCGCAGCGGCGGGTTTTCCTCGCGCTGGGCATTCATCCTGACGAACTGGGGTCGTTTTTCCTTCATGGAATCGGGGCCTCCTCCGGCGATGGTTGTCTGCGACCTCTATCGGCACAATCGGGTCAAGACATTAGCCGCTGTTGTTCCGGCCGAAGGTCTCGATGGGAGCCGACAATGGAGACCCCTTGCCCGGGTTTTCAGGATCGGCTAAGATAAACCGCCGTCCACACCTTGCCGCACGGCGCACCAGGGTTGGGCCGTACAATAGCCGGAAGCATGGGAAGCGGGGGCCGTCATGGACCTTGAAGAGTCGTTGCAAAGGCTGGAAGAGCGCATTGATCTTCTCAAGAGGAAAGCCGACGATCGCGGCGACGCGTACCACCAAGGTTTCACCAGGGGCGTGTGCATGGCCCTGCTGATGTTGCAAAGCCAGGCGCCTGCGGCTCGGACCGTAAAGAAAGAAACGTCAGTCACCCCATCACCGCCCGCCACACCCGGACGCGATCAGCTCGATTTGTTTTAGGATGCCTTCAAGCTGATTCGTGAGGCGGGCCCATCGCAAAAGGAGGAAAAATGCTGAGATCGAAACCCGTTGTCCCGACCCTCATCCTCTTCGTTTTGTCTGTTTTGATTGTTCACCCTCTTTGGGCGGATTCCAAGAAGATCACCGCCGCGATCGACGAGGCGAGCCAAAGCTGCCGGGGCGTCTCCCGGCAGATCTGGGAGTTCAAGGAGCCCGGCCAGCAGGAGTTCAAGAGCTCCGCGCTGCTGAAGGAGGAACTGGCCAAGCTCGGCTACAAGGTGACGGGCGACCTGAAGGTTCCCGAAGACCTGGTCAAAGACGGCGTCGCCAAGACCGCCTTCAAGGCCGAGATGGCCGGCAAGGGGCCCGGCCCCACGGTCACCATCATGCTGGAGTACGATGCGCTCGCCATCGGCCACGCCTGCGGCCACAACCTGATCGCCACTTCGGGGCTTATGGCGGCGGCAGGGCTAGCCAAGGTGATGAAAGAGACCCCCGGCCGGGTATTCGTCATCGGCACGCCGGACGAAGAGCGCGGCTCTATGGGCGGCGGCAAGGTGGCGTTGCTCGAAGGCGGCCACTTCGACGGCTCGGATGTGGTGTTTATCACTCACGTATCGGACCGGTGGAGCCTCGACCAGCGCTTGCTGGCGATGAAGCGGGCCAACTTCACTTTCAAGGGCAAATCGGCGCATGCCGCCGCTGCGCCCCACAAGGGCATCAACGCACTTCGAGGGGTGCTGCTGACCTTCAACTGCGTCGACCAGCTGCGCGAGCACCTGCGCCAGGACGTGCGAATTCACGGCATCGTTGCCAAAGGCGGAGGCCCGGTGAACATTGTGCCGGAGCTGGCCCAGGCCGAGTTTGCCTGCCGCGCGCTCGACACCGCCACCATGGAGGATGCTTACGGCAAGATCGTCAAGTGCGCTCAGGCCGGTGAGCTTGGAACCGGCACGACCTTGGAATTCAAAGCGCCGCGGGTTGCTCTGAAAGCGGCCATCGTCGTGCCCGCGCTGCTCGATGCGGTTCAGGCCAACTTGAAGGGCCTCGGAATCCCCGCAAACCAGTTCAAGGACTTCGACGAGCTGGCCTCATCCGATCTTGGGATGGTGAGCTACAGCTACCCCACGGTCAATCTCTGGTTCAAGATCGCCCCTGATGGCACAGCCTTGCACAGCGATGCCCTGCGCGAGGCCGCCAACACGGACGATGCCTGGAAGGCCACCGTGACCGCCGGCAAGGCCGTTGCGCTGTCGGCCTACGAGATGCTGACAAAGCCCGAGAGACTCAAGGCCGTTCAGGATGGTTTCAAGGAAGCCAAGGCCAAGGAAGGGAAGTAAAAGCAAGGGGTCGAAGGGTCAGGGGTTCAAGGAAAACCGTTCTGCGTTGGGTGTATGCCACTCGCATCCCTGATCTCCGTTTCATTACGATACGGCAGTGTCTTACCGGCAAGGGGAACGAGGTGAACGGGGCGTTTTCGCGCGAACAAATCCATGAAATGGCCAGCCGTTGGATGGCCCGGCCGCCGGAGGCGGGCGCACTGCGGGTCGTCACCGACACTTCCGATTTTTTCCGCCTGGAGACCGGGGACGTCCTCCTTCTAGGGGGCAGCCCCTACCTGATGCGCAGCAGCGTGCGGGAAGCGCGCTTCGGGCTGGACGATGAGGTCAAGCATTGGGTGAAACGGGCGATCGATCTCGTCACCGGGCAGACGAAAATCGTCAAGCTCGTTTTCTACGAGCAGTTCACCGCCACCATCGGCGGCATCGTGTTCGAGTGCTTCCGCAGCCCGCGCAAGGAAGCCCGCATCCTGGGGCTGGTCAACGACCACCCGAGCTTCATGCACGGCCTGACGGTGCCGGATGATCGCGGCAACCTCGTTCGGGTGCTGGATTACATCTACGGGGATTCGCTGGCCGGCCGCGTGGCAGGCATCGATCAAGATCACGAGGCGTATTTATTTGAAACGCTGCCCGGGATCCTGGCCAACTACCTCCATTGCGTGGAGGCCGTCCGCTTTCTGCACGAACACGGCGAAAAGCACGGCGACATCCGTCGGGACCACATCCTGATCGACGCCGACAGCGGGCATTACCGCTGGATCGACTTCGACTACAACTACCGCCATCGCGAGAACATTTACGGCTACGACCTGTTCGGGTTGGGCAACGTCCTGATCTACGTGGTCGGCAAGGGCGACGTGCTGCTGGCGGACCTCAGACGAAGGGACCCCGACGTCCTGTCGCGGCTGGTGGACGAGGACCTCAACATTGTTTTTCACAACCGGGTGGCGAACCTCAAAAAAGTCTTCCCGCACATCCCGGACTCCCTGAACCGGGTCCTGCTGCATTTTTCAAGGGGGGCCAACTGGTTTTACGAGCATACCACCCAACTGATTCAGGACCTGCAACAGGCCATGGCCGAGATCCGCTGACATGCATGCGCGGCCCGGCCGGGGAGAGGTTTCATGGAAACTTCAGGCGATATCCGGTTCAACCGCAACGTCCTGCTTGCCGTGGACGACTCCGCGAACGCGCGTCGTGCCGTAGCCTACGTGGGGTTCATGCTCGGAGGGCTGGAAGGGTTTCGGGTGACTTTGCTGCACGTGATCTCCGTGCCGGAAGAGGACTATTTCGCGCGGGTCGAAGAAAAGGAAAAATGGCTGGAGGACTACCGGCGGAAGATTGAATCTCTCCTGGCGGAATACCGCCGCGAGCTGATCGGCGCTGGGTTTCCCGAGAGTCTGATTCAGACACGCGCGCCCCAGCGGTATTGCCCCTCCATCGCCGAGTGCATCCTCAAGGAGCTTGAATCGACAGAGTGCGGAACCATCGTGGTCGGTCGGCAGGGGCTGTCCCGCAAGGAGGAGTTTCTCTTCGGCAGCGTTTCCAGCAAAATCGTCGGCCACGCCCGCAACTGCGCCGTTTGGGTGGTGGCATGAATCAGCGCAAGCTTGGATCGCAGGGGCTCGCCGTCTCGGAGCTCGGGCTGGGCGGCATGGGCATGAGCGAGTTTTACGGCAACATCGAGTCGCGGATGCGATGACGGTGCCGGTTAATGTTCAGCTTGGGCCTGAGCTTCCCCGGAACAACTCTTCCAATCGCTGTTTTTGGCGGTCCCGATAGCCTTCGAGTTCCCTGACCAGGGGATGGTCCCGCGGCAGTTGTTGCTGAAGGGAAGAGAGGGATTGATCCAAGCGCGCCAGCCAGGCGCCGCCCCGGCGGCCGTATTCTTCCCGTCCGCCCGCATCCCGTTCCATCCGCATGCAGACGTCATACAGCCCGTAATAGGCCTCGTTGAAGAACAGGACCTCCTTGGCGCATGCGGGGCCGTAGGCCTTCACCAGGGCTTTCCACAGCGACCGCTCGGGGACATAGGCCGATGTGTTCCACTCGTAGTCGGCCACCGTCGCAAATTTGATCCGGTACACTTCGTTTTCGGCCGTGCCGTTCACGTACATGTGCCGGCCGTCGTTGAACTCGTGAAAACCGTCCGGCCGGTCCGTGTCCAGCGGCTCGAAGAGGTTGCACATCCGCACCTTGCCCGGGTAGTAGGTGGCGTAGCCGCCGTAAACCGTGGTCTCAATGTTGCGGGCATACAGGGTGTTGTCCCAGAACATGGGCCATCTGCCGATGAGATCGCGATAGCGGCTGAGGTCGGCCATGTCGACGGAAAGCGACCGCACCGTCGGCCCGGTCCAGAGGACGGCGATTCCCTGCGGGATCAGGGCGGCGAGCTCCCTCAGGTAGGCTTCGGCCTTGCCCTCGCTGCGGTCGATGAACTCGTTGGCATACCACGGCGGACAGAACTCGAAGCGGGTCCCCGGGTAGTCCCGGTCGATCCACCCCTTCAGGCGTTTGATCACATGGGCCTGGGCGTTTTGGAGGTTGACGAAGCGCGCCCGGTCCTCCGGCGTGTAGAGGGAGAAGTTTTTGCGGTTCCGGCCCTCGTGGGGCACGTAGTCGTCGGCCAGGAGCATGACCGTGCCGGCGCCGGCGTCCAGGCCGAGCTTGAAGACCGCCTGAAGGGTCGCCTGGCTTTCGGCGTCGGCATGAGTCCAGGTATAGCGGGCCTCCCGGCTGAGCGCATCCTCGGCCGGCTCGAATTCGAAATGCGAGTAGGGGTTGACCATGATGCCGAGGGACATTGCCCCGCTTTCGCGGCACCACCGGCCGACTTCGTCGATTCCGGCTTTGAAAAGGGCGTCCGGCCGGTGCCAGGCCTTCGTGCGGCCTTCGTAGCCGGCATAAACCTTGTTCAGCTTGTGGAGGCTCATCATCTCCAGCCCCTCGAGGTCGCGGTCCAGGTCCGCGAGCGTGTCCCAGCGCTTGAGCAGGTAGGATCGGCCCAGGAAATCCGGGTAGTCGATCACGGCGGCGCTGTGGTAGATGCAGCGGTTTTCCTCGAGCAGTTGGGCGGCGGTGGCGGCGGCGTAAAAATTACCGACGGCGGTTTCCCCCGCCAGGAAGACCACGTGGCAGGGACCTGTTTCCACCGGCGCGATGACATAGCCCTGGTCCCTGCCGCTGATGGACGCCAGCGGCAATTCGGGCGCCATCCTGCGCATCAGGCGGTTATTGCCGATGGAGAAGATCAGGCGCGCGTTCTGCAGCTCGGGTGCGTTTAAATCCCTCTCTAAAATTTGAGTCCAGCGTTCAGGCGCGCTGCTGCCCGGCCGGGTCCGGGCCAGGGCCGCGTCGAGCTTTTTTCCCAGCAGACGGGCGGCGGCGCGGTCGGCGGGCGCAGGGTCGTCCGGGAGGACGATCAAGGGGGGCGGGCCATCCGCGGCGCCGGGTTCGAGGTAGACCACCTCGCGGGACGGTTGGATTTTCTTGGGTGTGGGGTTCAGGCGTTCCACCGGCGAGAGCGGCCGGTCGATATAAGGTTTCAAGCGTTCGAGTGCGCTGAAGTTCCACTTCGAGAAGCGGAAAACAATGTTTTCCAGCCACAGCGTGCCGGTGCCTTTCAGGCCGAAAAAGAGACGCACGTAGCGGGTGCGGTCGGGCAGATCGCCTTCCGAGAACGGGTAGTTGTAGGTGCGGGCGCGCACCGTGGCCCACGGGAACTCGTCGACCGACCAGTAGTTGGCAAAAGAGTAGCTCTTGTCGGAGGCGTCTAAAAAATTCCCGCTGACCGGGTTCATGGCGGTTGAATCCACCGGTCTTTTTTCAGCATCGAAAAAAAGCACCCTGACCGTTACGGCATCGCCCAGCCGTTCGCCCCAGCGGCGCCGGTTGCCATCCACGTTTTTCAATCGGACATCGTAGGTGAGATCGTAGTTGCCGGGGATCACGGGGATGAAGTCGCTCATCACCCCCTCGGCTTCGTCCAGCTCGCCGGCGGTTTTGCGATGGATCTTGACGGCACGGCTGCCGTGACGGACGTCGTCTGCCGCAGCCCCTGAATCCCGGTTCACCCATTCGACCCGGCTCCCGACCTTGTCCCAGCCTTCCGGCTCGGCTCCGCCGCTCTCCAGGTTTTCTCGCTCGAATGAGGGATTGGGGGCCAGGTTGCCCTCGGCGAACTGACGCCCCCTTATCTCATAAGGGATGCCCAGGGGGTCTGAACTGGACCAGGCGGCTGAGCCGGAATCGGCTGAAAGAGACACCGGTAAGCTCGCTGCGAGCACCACCGCCCAGCAAAACAGAATCAGGGAAACTTTTTTAGCAGGTCTGGCGAACATGGCAAAATTCAGGATCGGCGCTTTCGACCGGTTCCTTTATGCGACTTCCCGTACAGTCATGTCCGATGAATGGCTTCTCCCGCGCAGCACCTGTTCCAGCTGGATGGCCATCGCGCTTCCAAGAATGAGCTTACCGCCGGTGAAGAAGCGCCAGCCGACGGGGTCTCCGAGCAGGGCGATCCCGGCCAGGCCTGTGAAGACCACCTCGCTCGTGAGGTAGAGACCGCCCTCCCAGCTGCGGCAATAACCGAACCCGTGGTTCATGGTGAGCTGCCCAAGAATCGCGGAAACAATGATCCCGCCGGAGACCATCGCCTGTGAAAAAACAGGCGGACAGCAGCATGAGCAAAGGGCCGGCGAGGATCTGCTTGGCAGCGGAAAAGGTCGGCATGTCGGCCTTGAACCCAGCGGTCAGGCGTGCACGGCTTTGAATGGCTCTATGCCGATGCGGTCGATCATTTTCCCAAGGCGCTCGCCCTTTTGAGCTTCCTTCGTGTAAAATGCGATGACCTTCTCGATGGCCGCCATGGCGCCCTCGTCCGTGAGCTTGTCCGCTACTTCCTGCGCTATCCGCGGGTGGGCCCCGACGTTGCCGCCGATGACGAGCGCCCACCCGTCCTTGCGGCCGATCAGACCGATGTCGCGCACCCAGGATTCGGCGCAGCTCAGATGGCAGCCCGACACGGCCATCTTGAACTTGCCGGGCAGCTGCTTGCCGTGGTAGGCGGCATCCATCTTCAACCCGACCCCCAGGGCATCCTGCTGGCCCAGCTTGCAATAGGTATTGCCGGGACAGGCGCGGATGCTGCGGATGCAGAGCCCCACGGCGGCCCCCTTGTCCAGCTTGAGGTCCTGCCAGACGCCGTCGATGTCCTGTTCTTTCAACCCGATGATGGCCAAGCGCGTGGCGCCGGTGATCTTGACCGCTTTCACCCGGTATTTTTCAGCCACGTCCGCGACGCGGCGCAGCAGCTCCGGTGTGAGCAACCCGCAGGGGATGTGGGGGGCGATGGCATAGGTTTCGTTGTCTCTTTGGGGGATGGCGCCTTTTTCTCCAAGCCTGAGCATGACTCTCCTCCTGAACCGCCGGGTGGAATTGAACCTTGCCGAACGTATAGGCAAGCCGAAAAGCGAAGGCACTATGGCAAAGCCGACTGCGGGTGTCAATAAGCCCGCGGCACATCCTCAAGGTCCTGCCGCGGCGTTCAATCAGGGGCGGTGATGCGGGACTTGACGACCGGGCGGCCGCCGTCCTCGAGGGCGGCGACGACCATCTCGCCCGGTTGCGGGACGACACCCGTCAGCGCGGTGATGTTCACCTGGTGCGTCACCAGGACCAGGTTCCCCCGCTGCGGGCGCAGCTGCATCAGAAAGGCTCGCAGGGCCTCGGTCTGAGGGGCTTTGAGCTGGGGTTGCTCAAAAAACGAGTTGAGCGCGGGATGCTCTTGAAACGCACCGAAGGCCAGCTGAGCCGTGTCCCTGCAGCGGCACCACTGGCTCGAGTAGACCTTCTCGATGGGGATCTTTCTGCGGCGAAACGACTCCCCCAGGGCCTGTGCCTGAAGGCGGCCCTCCTCGGACAGGTTGCGCTGCGTGGTGCAGTCGCCGATACGAAAGTTCGGCGGATCGCCGAAGCCCGGGGCCGCGGCATGCCGGATGAGCACGACCAGGCCCCCTTGCCGGAGCAGATCCCAGCCTGCCGGCTCACGGGCGGCGACCTGTTCACAAACCAATGTGAAAGCGGCGGTCAAAACCACGATCGTCCAGAACACCAGCTTGTTTCTCATCCCCAAGTGCACCCTTTCCCCTTCGGTCATTGCTTCAGGTTCACATCCAGCTAGACTGATTGAGGCAGATTCTGGGCCCGCCAGGGAAAAAGTCAACGGCCGCTGAGCCGAAACGGCTGATCCGAAATCAGCGTGTCGCCTTGAAAGACCTGCTTTGGACGGCATCCTGAAGGCTCGTCAGGATCTCGTCGCACTGGGAGGTGATATTCCGCTTGCGGTTCAGCGAAAGCTCGAGGGATTTGATGTTCGTGTTCTGCCGGGACAGCTTGATTACCGACGCCGTCACCTTCGCAAACTCATCGTAGGCGGCTTGCGCCTGGCGAAGGGCGGGTTGCCGATCCGGAGAGACCAGGGGCTGCAGGGCGTTGAGCGATCGGCGGGCCATCGCATCGTTTTCCCGGATGGTTTTTTCCAGGCCGTCCATCTCCTCGTCACTGGGCGATGCAATGTGAGGGGCGTGCAGGACTTGGATATTGAGTGCGGCGGCCAGCGCATGAGAGGCAAGCCCGCAAATGGGCCCGCCTTCCCGGCCCTGCATCAATTGGGCGAGGGCGCCTTCAAAGCGCGTCAGGGCATCGCGAGCCGCGTCGAAGGAGAGCCGGGCCGCCTTGAGGTTGGAATTTTGAACCGCGATCTCGAGAACCGCCCGGTCGATCGCGCGAAACTCGGCCCAGCACCCTTTGAACTCCTTAAGCAGTTTGATCTCCCTCTCCGAGGGATAGGCTTCGATGAGCTGATCGAGCTCCTGGAGGCCTTTTTCGACCGCCTCGGCCCAGCGGGCCCACTCCTCGGCAAACGCAGCGGAAGCCCCGTCGGTGTCGGCCATGACGGCGCTTTTTTCCGCGCCCACCGATTGGATCATGTGGACCCTGATGGCGGAGAGTACCGCCGCCTTGCGGGCCATGACCTTGGGAACGATCTCCATTCCGACCGTGACATCCCGGTAGCGGACCCCCATAAAGAGCAGGGCGGCCACCAAGGCCAAGATTGCCATCAGCAGCCAAAAAGGCCCCGTTTTCCAAACTGACGTCTCGTTGTCCATATTTTTCTCCTCACAGGTGGAAACCCTCACCGATAAAATTATCTTCTGCTGCGTCGGCGGATTAAAGCTTGATCTGCGCGCCCAGCTCCACCACCCGATTGGGGGGAATCCCAAAGAAGGTGCTTGGGTTGGTGGCGTTGCGAGACATATAGGCAAAAAGGGCCTTGCGCCAGCGCATCATGCGGGAGGCGCCGGTGGTTAAAAGCGTCTCGCGGCCCAGATAAAAGCTCGTCCGGGTAGGCTCTACCGGCATTCCGCTCTTGGCGGCCAGCTTCATGATCCTCGGGATGTTGGGAGTCTCCATGTAGCCATAGAGCGCGGTCAGCCGATAAAACCCCTGCCCAAGGCTCTCCAGGTTCACGCGCTGATCGTCTTCGATGGACGGCACATCCGCGGACTGAATCGTCAGCAGCGCCACATGCTCATGCAAGACTTGATTGTGCTTGACGTGGTGCACCAGGGTGGAAGGGACGCCTTCCGGGGAGATGGTCATGAACACGGCTGTCCCGCGCACCCGGTGCAGTGCGTGTCGTGCCACATCCGACAAAAAGGCATCGAGCGGAAGCCGATCGGCAAAAAGCTTTCGCCTCAGCTCCTCGCGGCCTTTTTTCCAGGTGGTGAAGACGGTCGTGATCGCTATCGCCGCCACCAAGGTGATCCAGCCGCCGTCGAAAATCTTGAATAGGTTCGCGCCGAAAAAACTCAAGTCGAAGAGAAGGAAAAGGCCCACGGGCGGCAACACTTTCCAGATCGGCCAGCGCCACGCGTAAATCGCGGTAACGAGATACAGGCCTGACGTCAGAGTCATCGTGGCTGTCACGGCAAGGCCGTAGGCACCCGCCAGGCGGCCGGATTCTTTGAAGAACAGCACGAGAAGTAGGCAGGCGACCATAAGGGCGTAATTGACGACCGGGATGTAGATTTGTCCCTTGACCTCGGCCGAGGTGTGAACGATCTGGATGCGGGGGCTGAAACCGAGTTGGATGGCTTGCTGAGTCAGGGAGAAAGCACCGGAGATCAGGGCCTGGGAAGCGATAACGGTTGCGATGGTGGCAAGGGCCACCATGGGATAGAGCAGCCCTGTCGGCACGAGCCCGTAAAAGGGATGGAAGCTGGCTCCGGGCTTGTTCAGCAGCAGGGCGCACTGGCCGAAGTAGTTCAGCAAGAGGGCGGGATAGGCGATGCCAAGCCAGGAAAGCTGGATGGCGCGGCGGCCGAAGTGTCCTAGGTCGGCGTACAGCGCCTCTCCTCCCGTGATGCACAGCACCACGGAGCCGAGGACCACAAAACCGTGGAGGTGATTGTCCGCAAAGAACTTCCATGCGTATCGAGGATCGAGGCCCGACAGGATCCGAGGAGACTGCAGGATTTCCCGCAAACCGGCAGCGCCGATGGTAATGAACCAGAGGATCATGATGGAACCGAAGACCTTGCCGATGCCGGCCGTGCCGCGCTTTTGCAGAAGAAACAGCGCAACCAACACGGCGCAGGTCAGAGGCACGATGAACGGCTTGGCCGTTTGAGTGGCAACCTCCAACCCCTCGACGGCAGAGAGCACTGAAATAGAAGGCGTGATGATCCCGTCGCCGTAAAGCAGCGCAGCCCCGAAGATGGCCCCCAAGAAAACGGCGGACCGCAGGTGCGGCGACAATTTTTTGTTGGAGCCCACTATCAGGCTCAAGAGGGCGAAAATCCCGCCCTCGCCGCGATTGTCCGCCCGCAGGATGAACCCCACGTATTTGACCGTTACGACGACGGTAAGCGACCAGAAAATCAGCGACACCACACCGAAGAGATTGACCTCGTTCAAGGCGACGGCGTGCGGGCCGCTGAAGCATTCCCGAACGGCGTAGAGGGGGCTCGTCCCGATGTCCCCGTACACCACCCCCAGCGCCGCGATCGTCAGTTTGATCGTCTTCTCTCCAATAGGCAGGTGAAGGGTGTCGGGGGCCGGGCGCGCGTGTGAGACGGTTGCGCCCGCGTCCGCTTTAGGCATGGCTGGCTCCTCCGGGTAGCCGGTTTGGAAATGGCGTTGCTCACTTCCTGCGAAAGCAGTCATTGGCTTCATGGCGCCGCTGCGTCGCCGGGTTTTAGTTGGGGTCGATGTCGATCTTGCCGCGCCGATACTTGTTTTCTCCGGCGATGCGCTCGATGTTCTTGCGGGCCGGAGCGTAGGAAGGGTCCAGCGACAGTGCGGCGTGATAGTTTTTAAGGGCCTCCGACGGATGAGCGCCTTGAATTTCCAGAATGGCCCCCAGCAGATTGAACGCCTCGGGTCGCGACGGGTCGCTGGCCAGCGCTTTTCTCAGGTGGGTGCCTGCGGCCTCGAAGCGGTGGTCGGCAATGCATTTCTTTGCCAGCCCTATGCAGGAGGCGTAATCCTTTGCCATGGAGTCGTCGAGCGTTTCCCGTCGAATGACGGCACCGACCAGTTCCCGAATTTCCGGAGGCGTAAACGGCTTTTGGATGAAATCGACGGCGCCCAGTTTCATGGCCTCCACCGCCGAATCGACGCCGCCGTGGGCCGTCATGATGATGACCCGTGTGTTCGGGGCAATGTCTCTCATCCGCCGAAGCACTTCCATCCCGTCGATGCCCGGCATCCGGAGGTCCAGAAGCACGATGCCGAAATTTCTGTCTTCGATGGCGGCCAGCGCCTCTTCACCGCTGGGGGCTGTTTCGATCTCATGGTCCAATTCGCCCAGGGCAAGGGACAGCGTCAGGCAAATGCGACGGTCGTCGTCCACGATCAAAATCCGCTTGGACATCAACATTCGTTTTTTCCTCAATTTGCAGCAGGTGTATGGGACTCAAGACCGGCCACGTGTTCTTTGAGCACGCGGCCGGCTTCCTCGGCATTGCGTACCTTCAGCAACTCCCGGCGTAAAAGGGCGTGCTGCGTCAGCCGGCTGATAAGTCTTAGATACCGGACATGGACTTCCGGCGGGGAGATGGGCGAGAGCAGCAGGAAAACGATCCGAACGGATTTTCCGGCCGCGGGTTCGCTGACCCCTTGTCTGGCAATGCCCAAGCCGACCACCGCATGCTCCATCCCCGCCAGGCGCGCATGCGGCAGCGCCACATCTTCGCCGAGGAAGGTCGATCCCTGCAGCTCCCGTTGGGACAGGGCCTGCCAGGCTTCCTCCTCCGGAACCTTTCTGCTTTGCCGGCAGCAGGCGGAGAGCAGTCGACGCATGGCGGTCTCTTTTTCCATGGGCTCATCCCAGATGAGAACGGCGATTTCCCCCAGGGGGGATGCGCCCGGCCGAGCGGCCGCCGGGGGCCGGATCCCCTGGGTTGCTTCCACGGCTGATTTTTCCAACCTGGCCGCCGGGCCGATTCCGACCTCGCGAGTGTCCAGCACCACAACGGTGGTTCCCTTGGCGTCCTCCACCAGCCGTTGAACAAGGGTCGCTTTCCCGGACCATCTCTTCCACAGCGGCAACTTTCTCTCGCTGCGGCCGACCACGATGTGCCCCACCCGGTATTCCCTGGCGAACTGGAGGATCGTTTTGACGACATCATCCCCCTTGTAGGTGAACACGGTTGCCCCCAGCTGCTGGGCCAGGGTCAAGGCGTTGGACAGCACCCGCTGCGTCTCGGAATCGATTTTCGTCGGGCTTTCGGAGGAGGTCTGGACGTAGACGGCATACCAGTTGCGATTCAGCCGGCCGGCCAGGCGCGAGGCATACCGCAGCAGGGCCTCGCTGTTCGGGCTGCGCGAACTGAGGCAGACCATGATCTGGTCGGGGCTGGAAGGGATGTCGTCGGCAAGGGGCGCGCGTCGACGCGAGTCGATCTGGGCGGCCAGCTCGCGCAGGGTGAGCTCCCGCAGCTGCTCGAGGTTGGACTGCCTGAAAAAACGGGTGAGCGCGGTTTCGATACGTTCGGTCGTGTAGACCTTGCCTTCCTCCAGCCGGCGGCGCAGGTCCTCGGTGGTGATGTCGACGTTCACGATCTGGTCGGCGTCCGCCACCACCCGGTCGGGGATGCGCTCGCGCACCTTCACCCCGGTCACCTGCTCGACGGTGTCGTACAGGCTTTCCAGATGCTGCACATTCAGGGTAGAGATCACGTGAATCCCTGCCGCCAGGATCTCCTCCACATCCTGGTAGCGTTTGGCGTTGCGACTGCCGGGCACGTTCGTGTGGGCCAGTTCATCCACCAGCACGACGGCGGGTTTGCGTGCGATGACGGCGTCCAAATCCATCTCGCGGATCTCGATGCCGCGGTATTGGATCCGCCGGCGCGAGACCACCTCTAAGCCTTGCAGCAGGCATTCCGTCTCCTCCCGGCCGTGGGTCTCCACCAGTCCGACCACGACATCGATGCTGTCCTCCTTGAACCGCTGGCCTTCCAGCAGCATCTGGTAGGTCTTTCCCACCCCGGCGCAGTAGCCCAGGTAGATCTTAAGCTTCCCACGCTGTGAACGGCGGACCAGCCGCAGGAAACTGTCGGCGCGGGTTTCCATGGCTCTATCTCCGTGAGGCGACATTTACGGCAGGAGTCTCCGCCCCCGCTTCCTGAGGCAGCGTGAACCAGAACGTCGAGCCCTTTCTGGGTTCGGAGGTGACACCGACGCTTCCGCCGTGGGCCTTAACGATTTCCTTGACGATGGCAAGCCCCAGGCCGACACCTGTCGGCCTGTCCTGCCCCGGGACACGGTAGAACGGTTCGAAGAGCCGGCGGAGGTGCTTGGCCTCGATGCCGCTTCCGGTATCGCTCACCGCGACTCTCAGCGTGCCTGGTTCGGTCTCGGCACCGACCGACACCGACCCGCCGGGGTTCGTGAACCTCAGCGCATTGGAAAGCAGATTCGCCAAGACGTGCTGCAGACGCTTGCTGTCGCCAAGGACATTCGGCAGGTCGTCAGGAACGGTTAGGGTCAAGGTGATGCCCTTGTCCTTGGCCTCGGACAGAAACGGCTCGACGGCGTCCCGGACCATGGCGTGCGGAGAAACAGGCTCGATGTCCAGCAAGGTCTTGCCGGATTCCATCCGGTTGAGGTCCAGGAGCTCCTCGACGATGGCGGATAGCCGTTCGCTCTCCTCGCGCGCAGCGAGCAAAAGCTCGGTCTGCAGGGCGTTGAGGGGACCGAGCTGCTCTTCGAGAAGAAGGTGAACCGACATGCGGATCGAGGTCAGGGGGTTCCGCAGCTGGTGGGACACCGTGGTGACCGCACTGCGTTTGAGCTCCTGCTGCTCGCGCAGCGAGGTCACATCCTTGAGGATGACCGCCGTGCCGTAGATCTCCCTCCGGCCGGAATCCATTACGATGGGCACGACCACGGGGCTGAAAAAGTATTCACGGCCGTCCCGGAAGGTCTGGATGCAGGCGTCTGCGGCGGTGCTTTCCACGACGCGGCCCTCATCCTGGGCACGCCGCACCAATGCCGTCAGCCATTCGTGGCCGAGGTCCTTCAGGCGGCTGCCCGGCTTGAGGCCGAAGAACGTCTCGGCGGGTTCGGTGGCCACTTCCACCCGGTCTTCGAGGTCCAGCACGGCGATGGCCGTGGGCAGCGCTTTGAACACCTCGCTGACCGCCTGGCGGGTGCGCATGAGGTCGCGGCGGTCACTGCGTCGGGTGTGCCGAAGGCCCTCGGCCATGGCGTTGAACGCTTCCGAGAGATGGCCGATCTCGTCCCGCGAGTCGGCGTTCACCACCAGCTCGAGGTTGCCGCGGCGAATCTCGTTTGCGGAGTCGATCAGGCGGTGGATGGGGTCCAGAATCCAGCGTTGGGCAAGGAGGCTGAACAAGACGGCCACGACGGCGCAGGAGAGGATGGCAATCGTCATGCGGCGTTGCGCGGATTCGGCCTGGGAACGGGCGGCATCGTTGGCCTCGCTCATGTTGGCCTGGTTCATCTCCAGGATCTCCTGTGCGAGCCCCTTGATCTGCTCGAACACGGGCAGGAGCATGGAAAAGTACTCCGCCCGCCGCTCATCGAGAGGGCGTGACGAGTCGATGATTGTAGGGACGGTCTCGGAATAAAGGTGAAAGACATCCCGGAGATGGTGAGACTTCTCCTCTTCACCCGGCAGGGTGATGTTGCCCATCTCCACCGTCAAGGCCTTCGAGAACATCTTCATGCCGGCCTCGACTTGGCGCCTGCCATCGGCATCCTCCCCCAGAAACGTGAAGACGATCCCGCTGTCGACGCGCTCGAGCGATTCCTTCATTTCCTGGCAGGCAACGACACTGCGGTAGTTTTCGCGCAGGATGACGTCGATCGCTTCGCCCAATTGCCGGATCTGCAGGATGGTCATCACGCCGATGCCTGCCACGATCACCAGCAGGCCGCCGAAGCCCAATATGAGTTTTTGCCGGATGCTGAACATGAGTCTCCTCCACAGGCAATAAGCAACTAAGCACAGGCCGTGCCACTTTTTTTTCGATAATCGGCCGGCAGGCATCATGCGTTCCACACAGGAGCGGATTTGAATCAAGGAACCAGCAAATGCACGCTGGTCAGGTCCCTGCGGGCCGCCCGCGGTCAAGTCGCCGGGACCGGCAGACAGCAGGAGCAGGGCCTGCCACGCTTCTCAGGCTTGCAAAATTCAAGGCCCAGCGGAATCTCCACTTGCATTTTGCAAGGTGATTTCCGGTTGCGGCCGGACCGGTCGGCGTTATCCCCGTTGCATCAGCCAGGCCGTTTAAACTTGGTGTTTTGTTTAATGCCGGATGCAAGCGCCCGCGCAGTCATGCGGCCTGCATATGGTTAAAATGAGATCGGATCACTGATGGCACGAGCTATGCTTATCGGGAGAAAAAGGATCGATTCAGGTCAGTGACTATGCCCCAGGAGAAACAAATCGGAGGTGCAACCTTGGGCGACGCAGCATACATCATCGGGGTGATCGTTTTCTTCATTCTCTGCGCGCTGTACGTGGCAGCGCTCGATAGGATTTGAACATGGACATTATCGTGGGGTGTGTCGGCGTGGTGCTGATCGTTTACTTGTTCATTTCGGTCATAAGACCGGAAAGGTTCTGACCATGCAGATTTTCAGCGACACCTTCGGGTGGGTTCAATTGGCGTTGTTCACCGGCCTGCTGTTGCTGCTGACCCGCCCGATGGGCGTTTATCTCTTCCAGGCGCTGGACGGGACGAGGAAGACGTTCCTGGACTCGGTTCTGCGGCCGGTGGAACGAACCCTGTATTTTCTTGTAGGGGTGAATGAACAAAAGGAGCAGGACTGGAAGCAGTACACCGTTTCCATGCTCGCGTTCAGCCTGGTGGGAGTTCTTTTCACCTACACGATTCTGCGGCTGCAGCACCTACTGCCGTTGAACCCTCAGGGGCTGCAGCCGTTCAGCGACCACCTGGCGTTCGTCACCGCGGTGAGTTTCATGACCAACACCAACTGGCAAAGCTACGGCGGGGAATCCACCGCCTCCTATCTGTCCCAGATGGTGGGGCTGACGTTTCACAACTTCACCTCCTCGGCGGTCGGGATCGCCATAGCCGCTGCCCTGGTGCGCGGCATCGCCAGGCAATCCGCCAAGACTATCGGCAACTTCTGGGTGGACCTCGTGCGGGTGAATCTCTACGTTCTCCTGCCACTTTGCATCGTTTACGCCGTGTTCCTGGTGTCCCAGGGCATGGTTCAAAACTTCAAGCCCTACGCTACGATACGGATCCTTGACCCCTACACCGCCGGGGTCGCGAAAAAAGACGATCTCGGCGAGATCGTCAAAGACCCCCAAGGCAAGCCGTTGGTGGAGGAGCGCCGGGTCGACACCCAGACCATCGCGCAGGGGCCGATGGCCTCCCAGGTGGCGATCAAGATGCTCGGGACAAACGGCGGCGGCTTCATGAACGCCAACGCTTCGCACCCTTACGAGAACCCGACGCCGTTGTCCAATTTCATCCAGATGCTTTCCATTTTCCTCATCCCCAGCGGCCTGACCTATTACCTCGGCCGCATGGTGAACAACCAACGCCACGGGTGGGCGGTATGGTGTGCCATGACGGTTCTCTTCCTGGCCGGGGTTCTGGTGAGCTGGTCTGCCGAGACAGCCGGGAACCCGCGCCAGCACGCACTGGGGGTGGATGCCTCGTCCGGGAACATGGAGGGCAAGGAGGTGCGCTTCGGAATTTTCAACTCCGCCCTTTTTGCCACCATCACCACCGATGCGTCCTGCGGCGCCGTGAACTCCATGCACGACTCTTTCACGCCTTTGGGCGGGTTGATACCCCTGATCAACATCCAGCTGGGTGAAGTTGTTTTCGGCGGGGTCGGGGCGGGGCTTTACGGCATGCTGATCTTCGTGGTGCTGGCGGTGTTCCTGGCGGGCCTGATGGTCGGCAAGACTCCGGAGTACCTCGGCAAGAAGATCGAAGCCAATGACGTGAAATTCGGCGCCTTGTTTGTGATGGCGGCGGCTTTCGGCATCCTGGGTTTCACGGCCTGGGCAACGGTGAGCGCATGGGGCCAGGCCGGGTTGAACAACTCGGGCCCCCACGGGTTCAGCGAGATACTGTATGCCTTCTCGTCCGCAACCGGCAACAACGGCAGCGCCTTCGCAGGTTTGACCGCCAACACCTACTGGTACGACACCACCGTCGGTCTGGCGATGCTGATCGGTCGCTTTTTCATGATCATCCCGGCGACCGCGCTGGCAGGCAACCTGGCGAAGAAAAAGCGGGCCGCAACGACCGGCGGCAGCTTCCCGGTTTCCGGTCCGCTCTTTTCGGCTCTGTTGGTGGGTACCGTCCTGATCGTCGGGGCGCTGACTTTTTTCCCGGCGCTCTCCTTGGGACCCATCGTGGAGCATTTCCTGATGACCGGCTCGGCCGTCACCTACTAGGGGGTTCCCTTGCCATGGCTGCAAGAATCCAGACGAGTTTCGATCGCGCTATTCTGAGCCAGGCGGTTGTGGACGCGTTCAAGAAGCTTCATCCGGTATACATGCTGAAAAACCCGGTGATGTTTGTCACCGAGATCGGCGCCGCGCTCACCACGCTTGCGATGATCTTCCGGGCGGAAGGGGAGCCGCTCGGCTTCACGCTGCAAATCGCCCTTTGGCTCTGGTTCACGGTGCTGTTCGCCAATTTTGCGGAAGCCGTGGCCGAAGGGCGGGGCAAGGCGCAGGCCATGGCGCTGCGGAAAACCCGCACCCGGACGACAGCCCGCTGCCGCGTGCCGGGCGGGTCGGCCTTGCGGGAGGTGCCCGCAGACCGCCTCAGAAAAGGGGACGTCGTAGTGGTCTCAGCCGGCGAGATCATCCCGACAGACGGAGAGGTCACCGAAGGTGCCGCCTCCGTGGACGAGTCGACCATCACGGGCGAGTCGGCGCCGGTGATCCGGGAAGCCGGCGGCGACCGGAATTCGGTGACCGGCGGGACCAAGGTCCTGTCCGATCAACTGGTCATCCGCGTCACTGCCGATCCGGGAGAGAGCTTCCTCGACCACATGATCCACCTGGTTGAAGGCGCCCAGCGCCAGAAGACACCCAACGAGATCGCCCTCACGATATTGCTTTCGGCGCTGACGATCATCTTCCTGGTGGTGGTGATCAGCCTGAAATTTTTCGGCATCTACTCCGAGGTGAACTTTTCGGTCACCGTGCTGACGGCGCTGCTGGTGTGCCTGATCCCCACCACGATCGGCGGGCTTCTGAGCGCGATCGGCATTGCCGGGATCGACCGGCTCGTGCAGAAGAACGTGCTCGCCATGAGCGGACGGGCGGCCGAAGCCGCGGGGGACGTGGATGTGCTGCTGCTGGACAAGACCGGCACGATCACCCTGGGCGATCGCCAGGCCGTGGAATTTCTTCCGGCCCAAGGGGTGAGTGTGGAGGAGATGGCCGACTCGGCCCAGTTGGCCTCCCTGCCGGATGAAACGCCCGAAGGCCGGAGCATCGTCGTGCTGGCCAAGCAATACGGGCTGCGGGGCCGCTCGATATCGGAGATGCCCGCGACGGTGTTCATCCCCTTTAATGCGGAAACCCGCATGAGCGGTGTGGATATCGACGGCCGCAGCATTCGGAAGGGGGCTGCGGACGCCATCGCCCGGTACATCGGTGATGCACTGCCGCCCTCTGTGCACGATGCGGTCGAGCGGGTCTCACGCTCAGGCGGAACCGCGCTCGTGGTGGCCGAACACCGCCGCGCGATCGGCGTGGTGCATCTCAAGGACATCGTGAAGGGAGGATTGAAGGATCGCTTTGAACGGTTTCGTGCCATGGGGATCCGGACCGTCATGATCACGGGCGACAACCGCCTGACGGCGGCCGCCATCGCTAAGGAGGCCGGTGTGGACGACTTTCTTGCGGAAGCCCGGCCTGAGGACAAACTGGCCCTGATCCGCAAGGAACAGGCGGCCGGGCACCTGGTGGCCATGACCGGCGACGGCACCAACGATGCGCCGGCTCTCGCTCAGGCCGATGTGGGGGTCGCCATGAACACGGGGACCCAGGCCGCCAAGGAAGCGGGCAACATGGTGGACTTGGACTCCAATCCCACCAAGCTGATTGAGATCGTTGAAATCGGCAAGCAGATGCTGATCACGAGGGGAGCCCTGACAACCTTCAGCATCGCCAACGATGTCGCCAAGTATTTCGCGATCATCCCGGCGATGCTGATGACCACGTTTCCGGCCATCCGCCCGCTCGATATCATGGGGCTGCACTCGCCCCTGAGCGCCGTCTTGAGCGCCGTCATTTTCAACGCGCTCATCATCATCGCGCTCATACCCTTGGCGCTGCGCGGGGCGCAATTCCGGCCGCTCACCGCGGCGGCCCTCCTCCGCCGCAATCTGTTCATCTATGGCTTGGGGGGGCTGGCGGCGCCTTTCTTCGGGATTAAACTGATAGACCTCGCCGTGGCGGCACTGCACATCGTTTAGCCAAGAGGGCCTTCAAATGAAAAACGTGATCTCCGAGCTTCGCGTTGCTGCCATCGCCGCGATTTCTCTGGCCATTCTCTTGTGCGGCGTTTACCCGCTGGTGGTTTGGGCCTTGTCTCAAGGCCTGTTCCCCCACGAAGCCGGCGGGTCAATGATTCAGCGTGGCGGCGAAATCGTGGGTTCCGAGTGGATCGCCCAGAACTTCAGCAGCCCCAGGTATTTTCACCCTCGACCCTCGGCCGCGGGGGAAGCGGGCTATGACGCCGGAAATTCGTCCGGAAGCAACCTGGGGCCCCTCTCCAAAAAGCTCATCGATGCGGTGAAAGAACGCGTCGAGACCTATCGCACTGAAAACGGCCTTCCGCCGGACGCACCGGTTCCCGCCGATGCGGTGACGGCTTCCGGCAGCGGCCTGGATCCGCACATCAGTCGCCCGAATGCGCTTTTGCAGGCGCCGCGAGTGGCGAAGGCGCGGGGGGTCGGCAGAGAGGCGCTGGAAAAAATGGTCCATGCGAACACCGAGGGCCGCGGCTTCGGCGTCTTCGGTGAACCGAGGGTCAATGTCTTGAAGCTCAACCTGGCCCTGGACCGGCACATGTGAGCGCTTGGCGGCGTCAGATCCCGAGCTGCTTGCGTTTGCGCCAGAGAGTGGCCTGGTCGATGCCCAGGATCTCGGCCGCTTCCTGAAGGGATTTGGTTGCGGCCAGTACGCGCCGGATGTGGTTTTCTTCGATCGTGCTCAGGGGCACCCGGTCCCCCAGTTGGATCGGGGGGCGATGGGGAGAGACGGACTCCGGAAGATTTTCGAGGCCGATGACGTCCCCGGGGCAGAGAATGGCCGCCCGTTCGATGACGTTGCGCAGCTCCCGGATGTTGCCCGGCCACGGGTAATCCCGCAGCGCCCGGAGCGCATCGTCGGAGAACCCTCGGAAAACCTTATGATTCTGAGCGCCGAAAAACCCCAGCATGGTCGTGGCCAGAAGCTCCGAGTCGTCCGGGCGGTCGCGAAGAGGGGGGATCTCGATTTGAATCACGTTGAGCCGGTAGAAAAGGTCCTCCCGGAACCGGCCGTCTCTGACCGCATTCTCCAGATCGGCGTTGGTGGCCGCCAGGATGCGGACATCCGCCTTGCGGGTGCGCGGGTCGCCCACCCGCTCGTATTCGCGGTCCTGGATGAAGCGCAGCAGCTTGGACTGGATCGGAAGCGGCAGGTCGCCGATCTCATCCAGAAAGAGGGTGCCGCCCTCGCAGGCGGCGACCCGGCCGGGGTTGTCCCGCAGGGCCCCGGTAAAGGCGCCCTTCACATGCCCGAAAAGCTCGCTTTCGAGAAGCTCCGGGTTCAAGGTCGGGCAGGAGATGATCCCCAGCGGCTTGGATGCGCGGTGGCTCCATCCGTGGATGGCGCGCGCCAAGACACTTTTGCCGGTGCCGCTCGGCCCTCGCAGCATCACGACGGCCTCGGACGGCGCCACCTGCCTCGCCAGCTCGATCGCCCGGTGCATGCCGGGGTGAGCGGACTTGAACAGGATCTCCGGGTGTACCCTTTCCAGGTCTTCCTGGAGCCGGGAAATGCGCTGCTCCATGGCGTGCAGGGTGGCGATGCGCTCCGTGACCAGGGCGACCTGGTCGGGCTTGAAGGGTTTGGGGATATAGTCGGTCGCCCCGCGCCGAATGGCCTCCACGGCGGTGTCCACGGAGGCATAGGCGGTGATGACCACGATTTTAAGCCAGGGGCAGGCGGCCAGCAGAAGGGAGATCAGGTCCATCCCGCTCTCCGTTCCCAGCCGCAGGTCGACGAACGCCAAATCGAAGACCTTCAGCGCCGCTTCCTCCTGCGCATCTTTGAGGCTGCCGACGGCGGTGACGCGGTGCCCCCGGGTCTCCAGACAGACGGCCAAGGTCTTGCGGATGCCGGCTTCGTCGTCGACGACCAGGATGTTCAGTGGTCCCGGTTTTTGGCCCGTGGGCTTGGTCATGGTTGTCATCCGGCAGCTGGTTGAGCTTGAAAACGGGCAAATCCTACCATCGGCGCCATGTGCTGTAAAGCGCCGACGGATTCCGATTGGTATTGACAGCGTTCGGCGGCGTTGATATTGATAACCGATTGTAAAGGGGAGTAGCAACCGGCCGACCAGCGGCCGGCCCGCATCCCGTCATTACGGTGGCGACCCCACCCGGGAGCGGCTCCACGCAACACCTGTCGGACTTGCCAGACCTTTACTCACAGCATGTAATCACCATGCCGCGGGTAAAGGTCTTTTTGTTTGCCGCGGCGAAAACAGACAAGGAGGCAACATGATCGATCTGGGCTGGCTGGGTCAAATTGCGTTTACGTGGGAGTTCTTCCTGGCGGTGATGAGCATCGTGCTCATCGATTTGGTGCTGGCCGGGGACAACGCCGTGGTCATCGCCATGGCGGTCAAAAACCTGCAGGGCCGGGAACGCCGGATGGGTATCATCCTGGGGTCCGGCGGAGCGGTCGTCATCCGGGTGATCTGCACCTTCCTGGTGGCGCAGCTGCTGAACATGTCCTTCGTGAAACTCATCGGCGGCGCGGTGATCATCTGGATCGCCGTCAAGCTGCT
>JALOPD010000462.1 GCA_025454075.1 Desulfobacterales bacterium
CGCCGCCCCGGTCCGCCCGGCCATGATCACCGCCGCCATGACCGCTCCCATCACCCGCACCATGGCGACCGCCACCAGGTTGGCGACGAAAATCTGCGCCCCGAACAAGAGCAACTGAATCGCCCCCACGAAGGCCAGGATCAGGCCTACCAGCAGGCTGATCAGAGTGACGATCGGCAGGGCTTGGGGGCCGCAGCTCCAGATGAACTTCAGCAGGTCGGATCTCTGGAATTGGGCCCTGCCGGCGAGAAACCGGCAGAAGGCCACAAACGCCTCGCCGATGAAGGCGAGCATATCGGCCGTCCCCCGCCACACTCCGAGCACCGCCTCTCCGATCCGGGCCAAAAAGGGCTGCCCCTTTCCGGTGCCCTGCGGCTTTTCCTTGGCCGGCACGGCTGTAGCCAATTTCACCAGCCGCTGGATGCCGGCGGGCAGCATCTGGGAATCGAGGGCGATCTCCCGGGCGGCGCAGTAAGCACGCAGTTTGACGACAAAGCTGAGAAGGGTGCTGTCCCAGGCGGAAACCTGCTCCGCATTCACGATGATGCGGCTTGCGCCCGGCAGGGAGAGGAGCTGTTGGATCACCATGTCGGCGGAAGGGGTGGGGCCCTCCATCTTCCAGCGCCCGGAGAGATACACGGTGAGCACTCCCGCGGCCGCCGGTTCGCAGCGGACGGCGGCGTCTTCTTCGGCGCTGCCAGGTTCGCGTGGGGTCCTCTTCTCCGGAATGTGGATCACGTCCCTTCAAATTTAGTCGCCGGCCGTTTACCGGCATATTCGAGAACTTTTTTTATGTCAACCACGTTCATTCTCTCCTCCGGACGCTTTTGCAGCTCTCCCTTACCGCGGACGCGAAGGGGAGGGCTTCCACTCGTAGTTCGGCCGCTTTTCGTGCTCGTTGGGGTTGTAGACGTTCTCGTCCGTGTAGAGGATGTCGCCGTGGTTGTTCATCCAGCGATGGCGATAGGCGGAGGTGTCGAGCTCGATCTTCTTCGTGAAAGGGTTAACGTACTCGTCCTGCCCGGAAAGGAAGAGGTAGCCCTCGTAGCGGATTTCGGCGTTGACGCGCCGGCGGTTTTCCACGATTTCGTTGGACACCTTGTTGATATAGCGCTGGGTGTCGAGCGCCATTTTGCCGCGCTGGTCCATGACGCGCGTGACCCGCGCGAACCGCTCGGGGTTGATCTCCACGGAGTTGAAGATCACATCCAGCGCCGGCTTCCAGATCTCGAACTCGGCGGCCGGGGCGCGGAAGTGGACCGTGTGTTCGTTGGTCCACATGAAGGCGCTTGCGCGCGCATCGGTGATGATCGTTCGCAGGACCTCCCGGTAGCGCTCTCCGTCCTCGGTGTACTCCACCAGCATGGCCATACCGTCATAGGCGATCGGTTTCAGCTCCGCCTGCTGGAGGGCATGGTTGACCGCCTGGTTCGCCTGCCGGACGGCGTCCACCACCTCGCGCATGGGATCCTCGGCGAGAATCGTCACCGCGCTCGCGCGGGAACGGACGGACTGAAAGAGCTCGGACAGGAACTGTTTGGGCGGCGGCAGCACCCGCACCGGCATGCCCTGGTAGCTCTGGCCCGGCTTGAACAGGCCGAAGCCGGTCGGGGAATAGGTGAGGTCGGCATAGTTTCAGCTCGGGGCGAGTCGGATCATGACCGTTCCGCGCTCGTCCTTCTGAACCGTCAGGTCGCACTTGGGGGCGATGGAGTTCCCCGGACCGTTCTGGGTGAGAGGGTTGACGTTGAAGATGCCGCCTTTGAAATTCCACTCCCGCGGGAGCAGAAAGGAAAAGGCCCGCTCGTTGGGCTCCCAGGTGCGCTGTACGAGAAGGGTCGGCCGCCGTCCGGCGGTCTGCGCAGGGGCCGGGGCGGCTGCCGGCGGTCCTCCGGACGCGGCGCTGGACGGCCGAGGGGTCGGCTCCGGTGCCGAGGGGGCTTTCACGCGCCTCCACTTCAGAGTTTCACCGGACGGGTAGGTGGCCAGGACCGTGTCGGGGTTGGCGAACCGGCAGAGGATCTGCTGAGGATGGGGCGCACCCTGGGGCTGCATCGAAAGCACCTGCCCGGAGAGCTGGTAGCGGCCGGAAATGCTCTGGCGGCCGGCGGGAGTTACGGCGAGCTGGCGAAAGCTGCCGTCCGGCAGGAACTCGGCCAAGATGTCGACCTGTTCGCTTTTAAGCTGCCAGCTACCGACGATCGACATGCTGCCGTGTGCAGCGGCGCAAAGGCAGAGCAGCAGGACCGACGCACGGATGGGTGTGCGATGCATGAAGGGCCTCCTGATGTGGGGTGGGCCGCACGGGATACGGGAGGCTGCTGCGCAGCGGGGCCGGAGGCGCTGCTCGTAAGCCACGGGCTCCCCCCCGATGTTTTCCGGAAAGCGACAAGCCTCAGACATACACCCCCGCGCAGAGCCCGGCGGACCAGGCCCACTGGAAATTGTAGCCCCCCAGCCAGCCCGCGACGTCCAGGACCTCCCCGGCGAAGAAGAGCCCGGGGACCTTGCGGGATTCCAAGGTCTTGGAAGAGAGCTCGCGGGACGTCCCCGCGTTCGTGTGCACCTCGAACCCCTGCTTCTTGACGATGCTGCGGACGGTGCAGCCGGTCCGGATGGCGACGTTCCCAGCCTTGCATTCCGCCGGCAGAAGCTCGACGATTCGGCTGCCGCGATCGTCGCAGAAGAGCTGTCCGACGACCTTCTCGTGGTAGGCGATGCCGTGGCTTTCGGCCAGCTTGAGAAAATCGATGGGAGTGAAGCGCCTCAGAGCGGACGTGCAAAAGGCCGGGTTTTCGGAAAGATAATTGCCCGGGTCCACATGGAGGTTGGTGAAGTTGCAGCGCCCGCCGCCGGGTATCGCGATCTTCCGTCCGGCTCTCGGTGAGCGATCGAGCAGCAGCACCTTGCGGCCGCGCTGCCCGGCCGTGCGGCCGCACATGAGGCCGGCGGCGCCGGCGCCGATGATCACGGCGTCGAATCTGC
>JALOPD010000463.1 GCA_025454075.1 Desulfobacterales bacterium
TGATAGGGTTCGGGATGGATTTCATCCATCAGGCCGGCGAAAAGGCGATGGTGTTTTACGGAAAGGGGAGGCCCCAGGTGAAATTCGACCAGGGGGTCGTCACGGAGGCCGAGATCCAACTGACGGAGTACTTCCAGGCGCAGCTTCACCAGAAATACCCCGGCCACCAACTCTTCAGCTACGATGAGGTCAACCAGGACTACTCCCACGAAGGCAAGCGCTACCTCTGGAGCTTCGACCCGCTCGAGGGGGTGGCCAATTTCCAGGCGGGGATCCCGCTGTGGGGCCTTTCGCTGGCGCTGCTCGAGAATTTCTGGCCGGTCTTCGGCGTGTTTTTCATGCCGGCCACCGGCGACTTATTCCACGCCCGGGCCGGCTGCTGCGCCTACTGGGGCCGGCGCGAGATCCAGATCCCGAGCTCCGAAGGCATCGACGACGAGAGCCTGCTACTGACCTACTCGCGCTTCCACCAGCAGTACCGGTCCACCTTTCCCGGCAAGATACGGTCGCTCGGCTGCACCTCGGCCCACATATGCTACGTGGCCATGGGCCGGGCCGACGCGGCCCTGGTCGCCAACGAGACCTTTCGGGGCCTGGCGGCGGCGCGCGTGATCCTGGAGGCGGCCGGCGGCAAGCTCTCCAAGCTCGACGGGAGCGAGTTCAATCTGAACGACTACCTGGACGGCCAGAAGATCGACGACCACCTGCTCGTGGCCTCGCCCGACAATCTGGGGCAGGTGCGAAAATGCCTGCAGCCGCTGTGATGTGCAGTGGTTGCCAAGACCCCCGCATGACACCAGCTGGCGGCGTTGTCCCGCAGCCTGAAATGCTTGCGTACTATCGTGTGCGCTCCATGTTCAGCCTGCGGGATCTCCTGCCCTTGTTCAACAATGAAGCTCAACTCCCGTAATCTGGTCATGTCCGCCATGTTCGGCGGCCGGCGCGGACCGCGTCCGGCGGCGGGCAACCCCACATCCATCGTCTGCCACGGGCTGATGAAAAAAGCCGGGGCGTCCTTCCCCGATGCGCATACCAACGCCGATGCTATGGCCGAGCTCGCCCTGGCGGGGCACGAGGTGGTCGGATTCGACACGGTCATGCCCGAGTATTCCGTGGTCCAGGAGGCCGCCGCGCTGGGGGCGCGGGTCGACTGGGGCGACCGGGACAAGATGCCCGACGTGAAGGAGTTTCCCCATGCGGATTTCTCCGACATCGTCATCCCTTCCGACTTTCTGGAAAAGCCAGCATGCCGCGTGGTGCTGGATGCCCTCGCCATCCTGCGGCGCCACGTGGGCGGCCGGGCGGCCGTCATCGGCAAGGTCATGGGCCCCTGGACCATGTCCTACCACATGGCCGGCACCCAGAATTTCCTGCTGGCGGTGGGCATGGGCGAGGCCGCCAAGGTGACGAGGATGCTGCGGCAGCTGATGCCGGTCACCATCGCCTTCATCAACGCCCAGTTTGCGGCCGGGGCGGACATCGTGGTCCTGGCCGACCACGCCACCCGCAACCTGGTGGGACCTTACCACTACGAACAGTACCTGCTGCCCATCCACCAGGAGATCACGGCCCAGGTCGGCGGCCCGGTGATTCTGCATGTCTGCGGCAACTGCTCGGACCGGCTGGAGCTCTTTGCCCGCTCCGGCGTCGACGCTTATCACTTCGAGTGGCAGGTGGACTCCAGGGAGGCGGTGCGCCGGATCGGCGACCGGATTTCGCTCGCCGGCAACGTCAACAACCCTCAGGCGCTCCTGCAGGGAACCCCGGAGGACGTTTACAAACAGGCGCGCTACGCCATCGAGGCCGGCGTGCACCTCATCGGTCCTGAGTGCGCCATCCCGCTCAGCACGCCGCTCGCGAACCTGAGAGCCATCGTGGAGGCGGCCCGGGCGGGACACTGAAGAAGAGGAGTGAAATCCATGGCCGATCATCTGAACACGATCAAGGACGCCGTCATTGGCGGCAAGCACGGCGAGATCAAGGGGCTCGTTCAGCAGGCGCTGGACGCGGGGTTCGACCCGAGCGCGATCGTCAACGACGCCCTCATCGCGGCCATGGACGTGGTCGGCAAGGACTTCGGGGAGGGCAAGATCTTCGTCCCGGAAATGCTGGTTTCGGCGGTGACCATGAAGGCGGGGCTCCAGGTGGTGAAGCCCCATCTGGCCGGCGGCGAGAGCCGGTCCCGGGGAACCATCATCATGGCGACGGTGAAGGGTGACCAGCACGACATCGGCAAGAACCTCGTTTCCATGATGCTCGAAGGCGCCGGCTTCAAGGTGATGGACCTCGGCGTGGACCTCTGTGTCGACAAGCTCATCGACCAGGTCAAGGCCCTCAAGCCGGACATCCTGGGGCTTTCGGCGCTGCTCACCACCACCATGCCCGAGATGCAGAAGGTCATTGGCGAACTCAAGGACAAGGGGCTGCGCGACAAGGTCAAGGTCATGGTGGGAGGAGCGCCGGTTGACCGGGCGTTTGCCGAAAAGATCGGGGCCGACGGCTACGGCGCCAACGCCACGGAAGCGGTGGAGTTGGCGCGCCGTTTTTTCGGCGTTAGCGCATAGTCGGTTTCAATAAGAGATTTGGGCAGGAACCGAAAGTCTCAATCTTTTTCGCCCTCACCCGGCCTTCCCGCTTGAAGGGGCGGTGAACATGGAGGTACTTCGTTCACCCGCAGGCAGGCGGCAAGGTGCCCATTCCCCGGCGGGAGGAGGCAGGAAAAACTCAAAGTTCGGAGGTACACCATGCTGATCGTGGGTGAACTGATCAACGCCAGCCGCAAGTCGGTGCGGGAGATCATCGAGAAGAGAGACGCCGAGGGCATCGCCACGCTTGCGCGCGACCAGCGCGACCACGGTGCAACCTACATCGACGTCAATGCCGGCGTCTTCGTCGGCCGGGAGCCCGAGCTGCTCACGTGGCTGGTCGCCAGCGTCCAGGCTGCGGTCGACACGCCCTGCTGCATCGACAGCCCGGACCCAAAG
>JALOPD010000464.1 GCA_025454075.1 Desulfobacterales bacterium
CTGTTCACATAGGTGATCCCGTCCACCTCCGGCGCCTGGAAGCAGGTGCGGCCCGCAAACAGGCGGCTGCCCAGGTTCTCTTCGATCAGCACCTGCAGGGTCTGCCCGATGTGTTTCTGGTTTTTTTCCGCAGCGATGTCCATCTGGGTCGACATCAGCTGGTCGTAACGGTCCTGGGCAACGCCCGGCGGCACGTGCTGGCGCAGCCGGTGGGACGCGAGATCGTCGGCGTCAGAATAGACAAAGACCCCCAAATGGTCAAACCGAATTTCTTCGGCGAAATCGAGCACCTGCCGGAAATCCTCATCGGTCTCGCCGGGAAACCCGACGATGACGGTCGTTCGCAGCACTGCATCCGGCACGATCTCGCGGATGCGCCGGAAAAGCCGGACCAGCTTCTCCCGGGTGCAGCGCCGGCCCATCCGTTTCAGGATGCGGTTGCTGGCATGCTGGATGGGCAGGTCGAAATAGGAACACACCCGGGGGTTGTCGGCCACGGCGTGCACGAAGGTTTCCTCGATGCTTTCCGGGTTGCCGTAGAGCACCCGGATCCAGGGAAAAAAGTTCGCCCCTCTCCCGCCTCCGGTGGACAGGCGGGCCAGGCCGTTCACGAGATTCCCGAGCGTTACCGGGGGGTTCAGGTCTTGGCCGTACGCCGTGGTGTCCTGGCCGACCAGGACCAGTTCCTTTACCCCTGAGGATAGCAGTTCGCCGGCTTCGGCGACTAAATTCTCAAGCGGCTGGCTCTTGTGGGGCCCGCGCAGCTTGGGGATGATGCAGTAAGAACAGCGGTGGCTGCAGCCCTCGGCGATTTTGAGGTAGGCCATGTGGGCGGAGGTGAGCACGCGCGCGGAGCCCTGCTGTTCGAGGCAGGCGTGTTCGGGATCCGGCAGGATGGTCTTTTCCGCGAGGGGCCGGTTTCCGACGGCTTGGACGATCTGGTCGAATGCCCCGGTTCCCAGAAAAAGATCCACTTCCGGAATGGCCTGGACGATCTGTTCCCGGTAGCGCTCCGGCAGGCAGCCCGTGACCACCAGCCGCCGGCAGGACCCACTTTTCTTGTATTCGGCCAGTTCGACGATCGTGTCGATGGATTCCTCGGCGGCCGACTGGATGAAGCTGCAGGTGTTGACGACGATGGTATGGGCTTGTTCCGGATCTTCCGTGATGATCCATCCGGCCCGCTTAAGCCGCCCCAGCATGACCTCGCTGTCCACCTGGTTCTTGGCGCAGCCCAGGCTGACCAGGTGAAGTCCCCGGCCGACGGCCCGCAGTTTCGAAAACCCCTCGTTGCGACGCATGACGGTGCGTTTTTCCAAACCGATTTGAGCCCGTCAGGGATTGGTCCTGACAGGCTCAGGTATAGATGACAAGAACTCTATTGTCTGATCGAAAATAATTAGGGCGCCGGACTCTGTCAACGTCGCCGGGTGCTTGGCGCCGACGACGACGATGTCATGGCGATGGCGGCTCCAGCCGGATATCCCTGGAGGCATGCTCCACCAGGGTTCCATCGGGCCGCTCCGTGATGATCAGCCCCTGCACGCGTTCGATCCGATTGACGAGGGCCAAGCCTTTCTCGGCGCCCATCACCATGACGGCGGTCGCCAGCCCATCGGCCAGGGTGCAGTTGTCCGCCAGAATGGAGACGCTCACCACGCCATTGGCTACCGGATCACCGGTCCGGGGGTCGATGATGTGGGAGTAGCGCACGCCGTCTTGCACAAAGAACGTGCGGTAGTCCCCGCTGGTGGCGAACGCCCGGTCCCTCAGCGAAACGATCTTGTAGACCTCGTCAGTTCGCGCATCGGTCTTGGGGCGGTTGATGCCCACCCGCCACGGCCGGCCGTCCGGCCGCACGCCCGCAGCATAAATCTCGCCTCCGATTTCGACCAGGAAATCGCCGAACCCCGCGCGGCGGATCTCGTCGGCCACTTGATCGACTCCGTAGCCTTTGGCAATGGAGGAGAGGTCCAGGCTGACCGCGGCCTGGCGCTTGACCAGGGCGCCGGAATCCCTGATCTCGATCTTATGGAAGCCGATGTCTTCCAGAAGGGACTTGACCTTTTCCGCCGGCGGCCGGTTATCCGCCCGGCCGGAACGGCCGAACCCCCAAAGGTCGACGAGCGGATTCACGGTCCCGTCCCAGGCCCCTTCCGAGAGGCCGTAGATCCGGGCTGCCAGCTGCATCACGTGCAGAAAGTCGGCCGAAATCGGGAATTCGGCGCCGACTTCCTGAAAGCGGTTGAAGCGGCTGATCTCACTGTCTTTAAGGTAGGGCGACATGCTGCGGTTGATCTCGTCGAGGCGCCGGTCGATCTTCGTCTGCAGACCGGCGACGGAGCCGAAGGTGCCGGTGACCACCTTGACAGTATAGGTGGTGCCCATGGTCCGGCCGGCCAGGGTGTGCTCCGTTTTTCCGCAGCCGAAAGCTGCAATCAACAGCGCCACGATAACCATGAGACGCATGGGCAGAGAGCATAGGGCAGAGAGCATAGGGTCTTCTTCCGAACCGATTCTCGATACTGGATGCTTGATACTGGATAAAGGAATCGGAGGTTACCTGGGCAACTATCGGTTATCGAGCATCCGGAATCCAGTATCCAGCATCTGGTTCTTCTTCAGCATATCCGCGGCAACTGCTCCCCCGCCAGCATGTCCACGATGCGCGTGCCGCCGATGCGGGTTTGAAGAAGCACCTTGCCGGAATGCCCGGCGATCGCCTCCCCGATGACGACCGCCTGGCGGCCGTAGGGGTCCAGCCGCATCGCCCGCAGCACGGCGTCGGCGTCTTCGGGCGCCACGAAGGCGATGAGCTTGCCCTCGTTGGCCAGATACAGCGGATCAAACCCCAGGAGTTCACAAAGACCCGCGACTTCGGGCTTGACCGGAATCCGGTCCTCGTAGATGCGCACGCCGACCCCCGATTTTTCGGCGATTTCGCTGAGCGCCGTCCCCAGCCCGCCCCGGGTG
>JALOPD010000465.1 GCA_025454075.1 Desulfobacterales bacterium
CGGAGTGTCCATCGTCCAGGTCGAGCGCGGCGGCGAGATCACCTATCACGGCCCCGGCCAGCTCGTGGCCTACCCGATCGTTCACCTGCCGGGCGCCGGTCTGGGCGTGGTCGACTTGGTGGAGCGCCTGGAAGAGGCCATGATCCGCACCTGCGGCTGCCGGGGGGTTCCGGCCGGCCGCAACCGGCTGAACCGCGGCGCCTGGGTGGGCATGCGCAAGATCGGCAGCATCGGCATCGCCGTGCGCCGCGGGGTCAGCTTCCACGGCCTGGCCCTCAACGTGAACCCGGACCTGACGCCCTTCGAGTGGATCCGGCCCTGCGGTCTGGAGGGGATCGGCGTGACCTCGATTCAGGCCGAATGCGGCCATCCGGTCGACATGGCGGAGGTCAAGGCCGCCATGCAGGCGCAGCTGGCGTCTGCCTTCCAGGCCGTATTGACGCCGATCGACCGGCGGGACCTTTTCACGGCCGCCGATCTTTCTTCCAGTGGTGCTGACCTTCCTTCTGGGGGAGCGGCATCTTGCCGCGACACTGTTGCTTTAGGATCATCGCGATGACGGATGCCGCATCCAGACCCCGATCGACCCGCAAGCCGGACTGGCTCAAACGCCGGCTGCCGACCGGCGAGGCCTTCAACCAGGTGCGGGAGCTCATCGCGACCGGCAGGCTGCACACCGTCTGCCAGGAAGCCAAGTGCCCGAACATCTGGGAGTGCTTTTCCCACCGCACGGCCACCTTCCTGATCATGGGCGATCGCTGCACGCGCAACTGCCGCTTCTGCTCGGTCAGCCCCGGCCTTCCCGCGCCGCTCGACCCGGACGAGCCGGACCGTGTCGCCCAGGCCGTCGAACGCATGGGGCTGAAATACGTGGTGCTCACCTCCGTCACCCGCGACGATCTGCCCGACGGCGGCGCGGCCCACTTCGCGGCGACCATCGCCGCGGTCCGCCGCCGGGTGCCCGGGGCCGAGATCGAGGTGCTCATCCCAGACTTCCAGGGCGACGGCGCCGCGCTCGCGACCGTGCTGGGCGCCCGGCCGAACGTCCTCAACCACAACATCGAGACCGTTCCCCGCCTCTATCCCACGGTCCGACCCCGGGCGGATTATAGAAGGTCGCTGGAACTGTTGCGACGCTCTCAGGCCCTGGCCCCGTCCATCCCCACCAAGTCCGGCCTGATGCTGGGGCTCGGCGAAACGGCGGAAGAGCTTCGGCAGACCCTGGTGGACCTGCGCGCGGCCGGCTGCCGGATCCTGACCCTCGGCCAGTACCTCCAGCCATCACCGGAGCACCTGCCGGTGGAGGCCTACGTCCCGCCTGATGATTTCGAGCACTGGCGCGGAGATGCCCTGGCAATGGGGTTCGCCGAAGTCGCCAGCGCGCCCTTCGTGCGCAGCTCCTACCACGCCAAGGAATCCTTCCGGAGCCTCACGCGATCAACGCGTTGAGCGCATGAGGCGAGTAAAAACAGGTTGCATTCATTTCGGATGGAGAGATGAACGACAGCAGCGCTCATAACGCCCTGACCAGTTCCCCTTTGATCTGGGCCGAAATCGATCTGAACGCCATCGCTCACAATGTCCGCGAGCTGCGCCGCCGGACCGATCCCAGGGCCAAGGTCATGGCCGTGGTCAAGGCCAACGGCTACGGCCACGGCGCCGTCGAAGTGGCCCGCACCGCCCTGGCCAACGGCGCCGAGTGGCTCGGAGTGGCCCGTCTGCCCGAGGGGATCGCGCTGCGGGAGGCCGGCTTCGACGCGCCCATCATGGTGTTCGGCTGCACGCCGCCGGCCGATGCCGGCCGACTGGTCGACCTCGACCTGCGCCAGTCGGTCTATTCCCTCGAGACCGCGCGGGCCTACTCCGACGCCGCCAGCGCCCGCGGCCGACGCATCCGGGTGCATCTGAAGGTGGACACGGGCATGGGCCGCCTCGGAATCGTGCCGGCGGCCCTGAGCGGGCAAGATGCCGGCCATGCTGTCGGAGACGGCTTTATCCGCGAGGCGACCGCCATCGCCCGCCTGCCCGGCATTGCCGCCGAAGGCATCTTCACTCACTTCGCCGCCGCCGACAGCGCGGACACGTCCTTCGCCCGGCGCCAGCTGGCCCTGTTCATGGAGGTGCTCTCCGCCTTGAAGGCGAACGGCCTGGAGTTTGCGGTGCGCCATGCCGCCAACAGCGCGGGCGTGATCGCGCTCCCGGAAGCCCACCTGGACCTGGTCCGTCCGGGCATCGCGCTCTACGGGCTCAAGCCCTCGGAGGAGATCGACCTGACCGGCATCTCTCTGAAGCCGGCCATGGCACTCAAGACGCGCATCATCCACCTGAAAGCGGTTCCGGCCGGCACGGCCATCAGCTATGGAATGACCTATCGCACGCCGCATCCGACCGTCATCGCCACCATCCCCGCCGGCTACGCCGACGGCTACCGCCGCCTGTTCTCCTCACGCGGCGCGATGCTCGTCCGCGGCCGCCGCGTCCCGGTCGTCGGCCGGGTGTGCATGGATCTCACCATGCTCGACGTGGGCGCGGTCCCCGACGTCCGCACCGAAGACGAAGTCGTCATCCTCGGTCGCCATGGCGACGAATCCATCTCGGCCGACGACCTCGCCCGCGAGCTCGGCACCATCACCTACGAAATCGTCTGCGACCTCAGCGCCCGGGTGCCGAGAGTTTATCAAAGCAATTGACCGGTTGAATCCGTTTAGGTATTTTTGATCTTGCAATGATTAGGAAATGGCTTTGAGGGAGAGACGATGATTACGCGCGCGATGGTTCTTGCCGCTGCAATCGCAATCCTGATCGGGACAGGCTGCGCGACCCGGAGGGATGCCCTGTCGCCGCCTGAGAAGGCGCCGGCCAAACAGGATCTGACCGCGGTCCGGGCCATTGCCGAAGAAGGCTTCATCTACGGGCTGCCCATCGTCATGAACTACGCGGTGATGTACATGTACTGCGTGGACCG
>JALOPD010000136.1 GCA_025454075.1 Desulfobacterales bacterium
TCACCGTCCTTAGGAACAACGGCACGGGAAGTTTTTTGTTATTGAGCGCCGTTGGCGGCCAGATCGGCATTAGTGCTCTGGCAGCAGGGGATTGGGACGGGAATGGATACTTGGACTTGGCTGCTGCCGATAACGGATCCGACAGTGTCCATATCTTAACCAATCAGCCTTAGATCTTGAGCGCGATTAAGCTACTTCTGAAATGTTTGCCGCCCTATATTTTGGTGGACTGCGTGCCTGAAGGTGAAAAAAAAGGGGCGTTCAAAAATTGGGGATATGCAGAGGCAAGATATACTTTATCGGGTGACGGATACCTGCGAGCGAAATGCATGCCGAGTTGAACCGAATCGACAGGTTCAGCGGCAAACGCCATGCGGGCCTGCCGCTCAGGCGGCCGCCAGTGCCGAGCAGAGCCGGCCGATGACGTCGCAGGCGGCCTCGCGGCCGCTTGCGAAGCGCGGGTCCTTGAAGCCGGGCCGCCAGGCGAGGGAGGAAAGATCGTCGGAGACCACGAGCAGGGCGGCGGCCGATACGGCACGGAAGGCGGCGACGGTGAAGAGGGCCGAGCACTCCATCTCGACCGCCAGCGCGCCCCGGCGCTGGTAGAGTCACTTACCTTGTCGCGGGTTTCGCGGTAAGGGGCATCGGTCGTCCACACCGGCCCCCGGTGAGGGCGGCGGCCGGCGAGCGCGCAGATCTCGGCCAGTTTTCCGTCCAGCGCAGCCGACGGGGCGGAGGCGTCGATGCCGGGCCGGTAATGGCGCGAGGTGCCTTCGTCGATGAAAGCCGATGCCGGCAGGACCAGGTCGCCGATCGCGACCGCCGCGGAGACGGCGCCGCACCAGCCGAGAAAGACCAGCGTGCGCGCGCCCCAGGCGATGAGGGTTTCCGCGACCATGACGGCGTAAGGGGCACCCACCAGCGGCCCCGCGAGGCAGGTGCCGGCAAGGGATTCGGATGCGGTGAAGAGGCGGCTGATGTGCAGGCGCCGGCCCTCGTCGCGGCCGAACCCGAGCCCGTCGCGCAGCCGCCTCAGGTCCGGGTCGGTGGCCGCCAGCACCCCCACGGGGCCCAGCGGCGGCGAGCCCTTCCCCCGCCGGGGCTGGATGATAGCATCCGGCATCGTCGTTTCCGTTGCGCCGTGCCGGCCCGCACCGGTTTTCGGCAGGCCGGGCCTTCGAGTCAGCAGAATATATAAACGGCCCACGCCCTGCGTGGGCCGTTTATTCGGGCTTGTTGAGGCGGGTAAGCTCGTCCCTGATCTCGTCCATCATGTCGTACAGCCAGAGAAAATCTTCCATGGAGAGCCGGCCGGCCTTCACCGGCGCGCCCTCGGTCCCGTCCTTTTTCAACAGGATGCGGGGGCCGATCTGAAGCTTGGCCCCGCCGTCGCCGTACTGGTTGATCGAGGCCACCAGGCCGGTCTCGTTGCACTTCCACTTCTTCAACACTTTGTCTTTTTCAGGATCGTAGGGCATGTTTCCTCCCATCGGAGTTGGCTGATTCGGTCGGGTCTATCGGGTTGAAGCCGCACCGGCCCGATGCAGGGTGCGAACCGGGAAGCCCGGCGCTAGGCCGAGAGCTTCGAGAAATCGGCGAACGTGTCGAACAGCGCGGCCACCAGCGCCAGCAGGGACAGGCGGTTCCGGCGAACCTCCGCCTCCTCCGCCATGACCATCACGTCGTCGAAAAACGCGTCCACCGGCTGCCGCAGCGTGGCGACCCGCACGAGGGCCTCGTCGAAGCGGCCGCGCTTCAAGTCGTCCTGAACCCGGCCGTGCACGGAGCGATAGGCCGACAGCAGGCCGGATTCCGACGGGTGGGTGAACAGGCGTTCCTCGAGCGGCCCCGGCGTGAACCCCTCGGCCCGCCGGATGATGTTGACCACCCGTTTGAAAGAGACCGCGATCGGTTCAAAGTCGGGCTTGTCCTTGAGCTGCTGCAGCGCCCGGGCGCGGTGCCACACGGCCGGCACGCTCTCCACCGGGACCCCCAGGACCGCGGCGACGGTGTCCTTGGCAAAGCCCTCCTCCACCAGAATGGAGGCCATCCGGCCCTCGATGAAGGCCAAGATCTTGGCGGCCGTGTCCGGGGGGGCAGCCCCCGCGCCGTTGAAACCGTTCAGGCTTCGGTCCACCACGGCGGCCAGCGAAAACCCGAAGTCCCGCTGGCGCATGATCTGAATCACGCCGATGCCTTGGCGGCGCAGGGCATAGGGGTCCGCCGCGCCGGTGGGGATCAGCCCCGCGCGGAAACAGCCGCAGATGGTGTCGATTTTGTCGGCGATGGCGAGCACGGCGCCGGCCGGCGTCTCCGGCAATGCGCCGCCGGATGCGGTCGGGCGGTAGTGCTCCTCGATGGCGGCCGCCACCGGCTGGGGCTCCCCCTGGACCAGGGCATACACGCGGCCCATGACCCCCTGCAGCTTGGGGAACTCGCCCACCATCTGGCTCACCAGGTCGGCCTTGCACAACCAAGCCGCGCGCTCAACCTGCCGGCGGAAATCGTCATCCCCGCCGGCCAGCCCCGCCACGCAGCCTGCCAAGGCCTGCACGCGGCACACCTTGTCGTAGACCGACCCCAGCTGGGCTTGAAAAAGAACGTTTTTCAGCTTCTCCACCTGGCGGTCCAGGGGAACGGCCTTGTCGCTGCGGTAGAAAAATTTGGCGTCCTCCAGGCGCGCCCGGAGCACGCGTTCATGGCCCCGGACCACGACGGCCATCTCCTTGACGGGCGTGTTGTTGACCGCGATGAAGTGCGGCAGCAGACGGCCCGAGGCGTCGGTCACGGCAAAATACTTCTGGTGCTCGCGCATGGCGGTGATGAGCACCTCGGCCGGCAGCTCCAAAAACTCGTCGGGAAAGCGCCCGGCGGCCGCCGCGGGGTGCTCCACCAGGTAGGTGTTGATGCCGAGCAGCTCCTCGTCGGGCAGGACGGTCCCGCCCACGGAGGCCGCCGCCCGCGCCGCCCCTTCGGCGATCGACTTTCGGCGCTCCGCCGCATCCACCACGACGAAAGCCGGCCGCAGCGCCTCCACATAGGCCGAGGGCTCGGCGATGCGGATGCGGCGCGGGTGCATGAACCGGTGGCCGAGGCTGTTGCGCCCGCTGCGAACGCCGCCCACTTCGAAGGGGATGACCCCGGTGCCGAAGAGCGCCAGGATCCAGACGATGGGCCGCGCAAAGGATATCGGGAGGTCGGCCCAGCGCATGCTTTTCGGAAAGGGGGTTGCCAGGAGGGCGGCCGGCAGGATCGTTTTAAGGACCGTGGCGGCGGCCGCGCCCGCTTCGGTGACGACGGCGCTGAGGTACTCGCCCTTCGGGGTCGAGGCCACGCCCAGTTTGCCGACGGGCAGCCCGACCTTTTCGGCGAATTTGACGGCGGCCATGGTCGGCTGGCCGTCGGGGTCGTAGGCGGCCTTGCGGGGCGGCCCGACGATCTCGCGGGTCAGGGATTTCTGCCGGGCCGCCACCGCTTCCACCATCACCGCCAGGCGGCGGGGCGTGCCGAAGGTTCGGACCCCGCCGTGTTCGATGCGGGCCTCGTCCAGCTTGCGGGCCAGGGTGGACGCCAAGGCCGCCAGCGCCGGTTCGATGTAACCGGCGGGGATTTCCTCGGTTCCGATTTCAAGCAGGAGCGTCTTCATACTTTTTCCTCATGGGTCGGCCGGTCGGCCGCTCGCCCGTGAATGGAATCCAATTCTATACCATGACCGGCACGGCGGAAGACCGGAGACGGACGATGTCATTTACTCTTCACCAGCGGGAACCCCATGGCCTGCCGTTGGGCCAGGTGGGCCTCGGCGCAGGCCCGGGCCAGGTTGCGGATGCGCGCGATGAACCCCGTGCGTTCGGTGACGCTGATGGCCCCGCGGGCGTCCAGCAGGTTGAACGCGTGCGAGCACTTCAGGCAGAACTCGTAGGCCGGCAGCACCAGCCCCTTCTGGACGACGCGCCTGGACTCGGCCTCGTACTTGCCGAAGAGATCGAGCAGCAGGGCCACATCGGCCTCCTCGAAATTGTAGGTGGACTGCTCGACTTCCTGGCGGTGGGCCACGTCGCCGTAGCGCAGCTCCTGGTTCCACTTCAGGTCGTAGACGTTGTCGATCTGCTGGAGGTACATGGCGATGCGCTCCAGCCCGTAGGTGATCTCGACGGAGACCGGCGACAGCTCGATGCTGCCGGCCATCTGGAAATAGGTGAACTGGGTGATCTCCATGCCGTCCAGCCAGACCTCCCACCCCAGGCCGGAGGCCCCCAGGGTCGGCGATTCCCAGTCGTCCTCCACAAAGCGGATGTCGTGCTCGAGGGCGTCGACGCCCAGCGCCGCGAGGCTTTGCAGATACTGGTGCTGCACGTCGAACGGCGAGGGCTTGAGCAGCACCTGGAACTGGTAGTAGTGCTGAAGCCGGTTGGGGTTTTCCCCGTAGCGCCCGTCGGTGGGCCGGCGGGACGGCTGGACGTAGGCGGTCTTCCACGGCTCCGGCCCCAGCGCCCTCAGCAGGGTGGCGTGGTGAAAGGTGCCGGCGCCCACCTCCTGGTCGTAGGGTTGGACGATCAGGCATCCTTTCCGCGCCCAGAAGGACTGCAGGGACAAGATGACGTCCTGGAAATTCATGCACAGCTCCTTGCCGTATCGATTGAATTCAAGGGTTAGGTGAATAGAGCATTTTCGTGGAAATGCCAAGGGAAAAATCGGCTCATCGCCTGCCGATGATGGTTGATTACTTCGGCAATTTGATATGCCAAAACCCGGCATCTCACGTAGAGGCGGAGCGGGGTGCCCGCCCCGCCCAACAACGGCTCACGTTGTACCTGCTGATTTGCCGGAGTAATAAGAGCCGCGGCAAGCGATACCAAATCCTGCAATGGCGAGCCGATTGCCGCAAGCTATGAGCAGATTTTCAGGCCCTCTCCCGCCACCTTGACCTCCAGCAGGCGGGCCGGCCGGCGCTCGGAGAGGATCTCCTGCCAGACCGGTTTGAGGCGCGCAACGGCATCCGCCGCGCCGACGGCCCAGAGGCAGCCGCCGCCGCCCGCCCCGGTGAAGCGCGCGCCGCACCCGTTCCGGCGGGCCGCGGCCGTCAGCCGGCGACCGAGGCGGTCGAGCACGCCCGGCGTCATCCGCCGCCGGATGTCGGTTTCGCGGTTCATGGCCGCCGCCGCCCCGTCAAAGTCCCGGCGGCGCAGGGCGTCCGCGAAGCGCTGCGTGCACGCAAGGATATCGGCCCACTCGCCCCGGAAGCGGCCGGCGACGAACTGCCGCACCCAACGGGAATTGATGTCGCTGGATTCGTGGGGAACGCCCGCATAGGCCGCCAGCAGGTGCGGTTCGAGCCCCCGCAGGCCGGGGCGCGGAATCAGGCGCTCCCGCCGAAACACCTGCGCCCGGGGAAGCGCCAGCCAGTGCCAGGCGTTCACCCCTCCGAAAGCGGCCGCCAGCTGGTCCTGGCAGCCGCAGGGCACGCCGGCGACGCTCTCCTCGACGGCGTGGGCCAGCAGGGCGACGGAGCGGCCGTCGAGGGCGGCGCTGCGGCGGCCGCGGCGGAGGACCTCCATGAACGCCCGCACGAGGGCGACGGCGGCCGTCGACGACCCGCCCAGGGCGCTGCGCGGCGGCGAACCGGATTCAACCCGGATGTGCACCCCCTGCGCATTGAAAAAGGCCGCGGTCGCGAACATGAGCCCCAGGGGGTGGCGGAACGGCGATTGGTCGGCGGGGAAATCGGCGCTCTTGAACCCGCGGGAGCTCACTTTCACCCGGCCGCGGGCATGCGGGGCCAGGCGCACCGTGGTGCGCAGGTCCAGGGCGATGTTCACCGTGCAAGGCCCCAGGTGTCGGAGGGGATAGGAAAAGGTGCGGATGTCGAGGGTGCCGCCCATGTCGACCCGGCACGGCGCCGAAACCGCCACCGGGCCTTCCTCGAGCGCCTTCTGCCAGTCGAACGAACTGCCGGAGAAATCCGCCTCGGACGTTCCGGTGAAACGGTTGCGTTTTAAAACCGTCATGGATGCCCCTTCCCGTTAGACCTAAGCAGGTTGATTGTGGCAGTGCGCCTCTGAAAGCGGCAAGGAAATCGAGGCTGAAAGCCTCTCCCACAAAAACTTACCATCATATCCGAAAGGATGACCCTGCGCTCCGGATCGCCTCCAGAAAATCGAAAGGATCAAGGACGGCTTCGCCCGAAGCCCAAAATCAAGGCGCGCGAGGCGTGCGGTCCGAGGCGTACTCCCTGTACGCCGCAGGACCCGCAGGCCGCGGCGCAACGCAGAGTTTGGGCTTCCGGCAAAGCCGTCACATGTCGTCTCCCCGGAGCTGGCGCAGGATCTTGAGGCTGCGCGGCTGCCGCCCCAGGTGGTGGGGCACGAAGCGTTCCAGAAACGCCAGGCTCTCGGCAATCGCCTGCGGGCTGAATTTCATCCGGGCCGCCCGGCTCAAATCTCCGGCGGACACCCACAGGAGCTGTTTGACCGTGCCCTTGGACAGGTGCTGGGCATGGTCGCAGGCCGGGGCGCACGCCGGGCAGGCAATGCCGCCCTTGGCGATGTCCACGCCGAGCTCCCCCGGCCGCATGGCCGGCATCTCGCACTGGCACCCTACGCAGCGCGCCAGGTTGGGGCTGTGGCCGGAGAGCCTGAGAAAGCGCATCTGGAACAAGATGCTCAGCACCGCGGCCGGCACACGCCCCTGGTCCAGTTCGCTCAACACGTGCTGCAGCAACCGGTAAAGCTCCGCCTGGGCCGCGTTCTCCTCCATCCAGTCCTGGATGAGCTCCGCCCAGTAGCTGGCATACGCCAGGCGGGACGGGACGGTGCGGATCCGTGCAAAGGGGTTTTTGAGACTGGCCTCCTGCAGCACCGGCAGCCCCCGGCCGGCCGTCACCACGGCGTCCAGTTCCGAAAAGAGCTCCAGGACCCCCGCGAATCTTCGGGCGCTCTTTTTGGCGGACTTGGCGATCACGGAAATTTTGCCCTGGGCGTGCGAGAAGAGGCTCAGGATGAGATCATAATCCCCGTAGTCGGTGCGGCGGATGAGAATGGCGGAAGTGGAAAACTGGGGCATGTAACTGTAAGGATCCCATAAATAAGCAGGTTATGGCGTCCGGCGCCATCCTGGTTGATTTTCGCCGCTGCCAAGCGGCGAAAATCAGGGCAGATGCAGGTTGACCACTTCGCCGCGCTTGCCCGGAACCTGAACCGGCTTGCCGTCCAGGCTCAGCCGGACCCCGCCGGCGTTGCCGATCAGGAGGTTGAACCCGTTTTGGCCTTCCAGCTTGACCTGCGCGCCGGCTTTGAGCGTGTGCTCCGAGGGCGTCCCCTGGTCGATGGAGACCTTGACCCAGCTGTCCTCCTGGGCCGTCACCGTCAGGACGTGTTTCGAGGTCGCCGGCATCTGAGGCCGCTTCACGGCCTCCGAGGAAGACGGCGCTGCCGCGGCCGACGGCGGCGCAGCGGCCGCATCGGCACTTACCGCCGGCGGGGCCGGTGAAGCCTCCGGCGGCTCCCGGCGCCACTGCTGGTAACCGACAAGGGTGGCCGCTACCAACCCGGCCAGCAGCACCAGCGCAACCGCCAGTTTGCCCCTCAGCCAGGGGCGGGTTTCTGATAGCGCTTGACCGGCCGCAGCACTGGGCTGAAGCAGTCTGAGGCGGGCGTCATAGCGTCGCACCGCTTCGTCGGGATCGGCGCCGACCGTTTTGGCGTACGCTCTCAGAAAACCTCTCAGAAAGACATCCGGCGGCAGCCGATCGAAATCCTCGTCCTCGATGGCCTTCAGGGTGGAGGCCGCGATGCGCGTCTCCTCGGCCACCTGCTCCAGGCCGATCTCTCTTCCGGTCCGGATGGCCTGAAGGTAGCGCCCGAAGGACGCCTGCCCCGAAAAAAGGTCCGCCCCCGCGCCGTCCGACGGGATGGATGTCCGGTGGCCGCTCATGCCGCCTCGCTTCCGCGTCCCTGGTTCATGCGCCGGCACCGGCGGTCATGGCGCACCCATGATTTTTATGTGCGAGTTTTTGCGTAGATCGGCCAGCCATGCGGCGAACCGGCTGTCGACGCGTTCGCGGAAGAGTATTTCCTGGATCTCCGCCTCGACCTGGGCCATGGGCTTCCCCGCGGTGTCGTTGATCTGCTGGACATAGACGACCTGGTAGCCGAAATCGGACTCCACGACCGCCGAAACCTCACCGGGCCTCATGCCCTGGACCGCATCCCGCAGCTGGGGGGTGAGCTCCTCGAGGCGGAACAAGCCGAGCTCCGACCCCTGGATGCCCTTGGCGCCGTCGGCGGTGAGACGCACCTGCTCCTCGAAGGACCGGCCCCGCTTCACCTCCGCGAGCGCCTCCTGCAGCAGCGCCTTCGCCGCCTGCCGGTCGGCCGGGGCCGGCCGGGGCGGCAGTTTGACGAAGAGGTTCCATAGGTAATACTGCTTCCCGCCGCCGTACTTCGACTTGTTCTTTTCGTAGTAGTCCTTGATGTCCGCCTGGGTGATGACCACTTTGGATCGGACCTCGCGGTTGACCAGCTTGGATCGCTGGATCTGGAGCTTGACCTCCTTGCGGTATTCCTCCAGGGTCAGCCCCTCCTGGGCCAGACCGGCCTTGAGGTTCTCATCCGTGAGGCCCCGGCGCTGCTTGACCTGGCGGATGTGGCTTTCGATCTCCTCGTCCGTGACCGCGATCTTGTAGCGCTTGACTTCCTGCTCGGTCAGCTTGGTGTTGATCAGATTGTCGAGGATCTCCTCGCGCAGCCTGGCGAGGGTCTGGCGTTCGCGCTCCGGCGGAAGGTTCTGGCGCTGGATGTCCTGAGCCATGGGGCGCAGAAGCATGTCGATGTCGTAGAGCGTGACGATGTCCTCGTTGACGACCGCCACGATGCGATCGACAACGGCCGCCTCCGCCGCCGCGGCCTCAACCGGTGCGAGCCCGCCCCCCACGGCAACGGCCCACAGGAAAACGGCCGGCCACCATCTCATGATCGCATGCCGCATCGTGTCCCGGCGCCCCTTCGCGCCGTCGCCCGCGGGGGTCACTTGCCTTCCGGCAGCGGGGCGGGCGGCGGAGGGGAAGGCTCCTGGCCGCGGCTCGAAATCTCCGCCCACATCTGCGAATTCAGGTCCACCGTGTATTTTTCCTTCAGCTGGTTGATCCAATCGACGAACGCCTCTTCGAGTTTTTTGCGCCGCAGGTCGGCGACGATCGTTTCCTTCAATTTCTGAAACTTTTCTTCCGAGTCGGCCGCCGCGGCTTTCCCCCGGTAGTGCTGGTCGTAATAGCCGGCCACCTCCTCCGGGGTAACCGCGATGCGCGGACCCAGCTCCGACTGGACGAGCTTTTCGAGCAGCAGCCGCGACCGCATCCGCTGTTTCCAGGCCTCGAACGGCACAGCGGCCTCGCTCAACGTCTGCTCGAAAACCCCCGGCGGGTAATCCGCACTTATGGCGGCGATGGCCGAATCGAGCTCCGCCTCCGAAACGGAAACGCCCGCCTCTTCCGCCCGGTTGAGGAGGATCAG
>JALOPD010000137.1 GCA_025454075.1 Desulfobacterales bacterium
TCCGTCTTCAGCACCGCCAGGAAGGCCGACTGCGGGATCATGACCTTGCCGACCATTTTCATGCGCTTTTTGCCCTTTTTCTGTTTTTCAAGCAGCTTGCGCTTGCGGGTGACATCGCCGCCATAGCACTTGGCCAGCACATCCTTGCGCAGGGCGGAGACGGTCTCCCGCGAGATGATGGTGCCGCCGATGGCACCCTGGATGGCGATTTTGAACATCTGCTTGGGCATCTCCGCCTTGATCTTCTCGCAGGCCGTGCGGGCGCGGGGGATCGCGCTGTCGCGGTGCACGAGCTGGGACAGGGCGTCCACGCGCTCGCCGTTGATCAGGATGTCGAGCTTCACCAAGTCGGTCTGGCGGTAGTCCAACAGGTCATAGTCGAAGGAGCCGTATCCTTGCGTGATCGACTTCAGCTTGTCGTAAAAATCATAGACGACCTCGGCCAACGGCAGCTCGAAATTCATCTCCAGGCGGTCGCTCGTCAGATACTGGTAATTGGTGTTCGTGCCGCGCCGCTCCAGGCAGAGCTTCATGACCGCCCCCATGTAGCGGTCCGGCACGATGATCGTGGCGCGGATGAACGGCTCGAGGGTGTATTCGATCGTCGTCGGGTCCGGGAACAGCGAGGGGTTGTCGATGGTGATCTCGGAGCCGTCCCGCAGCCGGATGCGGTAGCGCACCGACGGTGCGGTCAGGATGAGCGAAAGGCCGTACTCGCGCTCCAGCCGCTCCTGCACGACCTCCAGGTGCAGGAGCCCCAGGAAGCCGCAGCGGAACCCGAACCCCAGGGCGACGGAGGTGTCCTTCTCGTAGACGATGGCCGCGTCGTTGAGCTTCAGTTTTTCCAGCCCCGTCTTCAGCTCTTCGTAGTCGTCGGCCGCCACCGGGTAGATGGAGGAGAAAACCACCGGCTTGGCCTCCTTGAAGCCCGGCAGCGGCTCCGTGCACGGCCGTTCCTTGAGGGTGATGGTGTCGCCGCAGCGCGTGTCGCTGATGGTCTTGATCCCGGCGGTGAGATAGCCCACCTGCCCGGCGGAGAGCTCCGGCTGCGGAACCTGGCGCAGCTGGAAGATGCCGACCTCCTCGACCTTGTAAACGGCGTTGTTGGACATGAAGGTGATCATGTCCCCGGCCCGCACCCGGCCCTCGAAAACCCGGAAGTAGACCACCGTCCCCCGGTAGGGGTCGTAGTGGGAGTCGAAGATCAACGCGCGCAGCGGGGCGTCGGGGTCCCCGGCGGGGGCCGGCAGACGGTCGACGATGGCCGAGAACAGGGCGTCGATGCCGATGCCCTCCTTGGCGGAGACCAGCAAGGCGCCTTCCGGGTCGAGACCCAGGTCGGACCGGATCTGCTGCTTCACCCGTTCGGGGTCCGCCGAGGGCAGGTCGATCTTGTTGATGACCGGGATGATCTCCAGGTTGTGCTCCAGGGCGAGGTACATGTTGGCCAGGGTCTGGGCTTCCACGCCCTGGCTGGCGTCGATCAGCAGCAGGGCCCCCTCGCAGGCGGCCAGGGCCCGCGAAACTTCGTAGGTGAAATCGACATGCCCCGGGGTGTCGATCAGGTTGAGAAAATAGCGCCGTCCGTCCGGCCCCGTGTGGGGGAGGCAGACCGTCTGGCTTTTGATGGTGATCCCGCGTTCGCGCTCGATGTCCATGGAGTCCAGGATCTGGTCCTGGAAGTCCCGCTCCGTAACGATGTGGGTGGCCTGGATGAGGCGGTCGGACAGGGTGGATTTGCCGTGATCGATGTGCGCGATGATGCTGAAGTTGCGTATGATTTCCATGGGCGGACCGGCGGGGGGCGGACGGCTCACCGCCCGGCCCGGGACGCTTAGCGGAGACCGGTGGCGGCTTTGAGCATGTTTGACTCCCCAGCCCTTTCCTTGTATGATGGTGGTAATCGAAAAATTGACTATTTAGCAGCGAACATCTCCTGCTGTCAAGGCGGCGACCGGTCAGCCGGCGGCCGCAGGTGGGGGACTGTTCGCCCGCCTGCGTTTTTGGAGGCCCCGGCTGTGGCCAAGCGGATTCTGATTACCGATGACAAGCCCGATGTGCGCGACTCCGTGGGGGAGTTCATGCGGAGGGCCGGTTTTGAGGTCGAATCGGCGGCCAGCGCCGAAGGTGCGCTCGCCATGCTGCGCGCGGCCACTTTCGACATCGTCATCACCGATATCCAGTTCCCCAGCGGGTTGGGCGGGCTGGACCTGACCCAGATCGTCAAGCGGGACCACCGCGCCGATGTCATCGTCATGACCGGCTACAGCCAGGACTATTCCTACGAGGAGGCGGTCAGCCGGGGCGCCAGCGACTTCGTGATCAAGCCCTTCCGCACCGAGGAGCTGCTGCTCCGGGTGCGGCGGGTGATGCGCGAGCGTGAACTGACCGAAGAGCGCAACCGGATGATGGAAAAACTGCAGAAACTCGCCGTGACCGACGGCCTGACGGCGCTCTACAACTCCCGCCACTTTTTCAGCCAGCTCGAGCTTGAGGTGGACCGGTCCGTCCGCTACCAGCACCCCCTGTCCCTGCTGCTGATCGACATCGACCACTTCAAGGACTTCAACGACGCCTTCGGCCATCTCGAGGGCGACAAGGTCCTGGTGCGGTTCAGCCAGATCCTCAAGTCCTGTTTGCGCGCGAACGACTCCGCCTACCGCTACGGGGGCGAGGAGTTCACCGTCATTCTGCCGGAGACCGGCGCCGAGGAGTCCCGGACGGTCGCCCAGCGCATCCGCGCGGCATTGGAAGCGGAGGTCTTCCGCCCGTCTTCCGGTCCGCCCGTCTCCACGACCATCAGCATCGGGGTCACCGAGTACAGCCCGGCGGAGCCCATGGCGGCCTTGATCCGCCGGGCCGACGAGGCCATGTACCAGTCCAAGCAGAACGGACGCAACCGGGTTTCGGTGCTCCTGGCTCCCGCCCAGAAAGTCTATCAATCCACAGCCTGAGCGCCCCACCCGGGGCTTTTACCCGCTTGGCCGTGAACCCCTCCCCACCGCCCGCTTCGCTCGAGGCACGGAGGCCGCAGAGACCATGTGCTTTTCGAACCGCAGTTGCCTTCCTCTTGGCGGCGGAGGAGTTTTCCATCCGGGCGCCTCCGCGGTGAAATCCGACGGCCGTCAGCTTTCGATGGCGACTTTAAGAAGAAGGTCCCCCCGGCGTCCGTCCGGCAAGGGGTTGCCCAAGCCCCGCAGGCGCAGCAGGGTCCCGTCGGAGACGCCGGGCGGCACGAGGACGCGCAGCAGCCGTTTCGGAACCCCGCGGGGCGCGCTCACCAGCTTGTGGGCGCCGGCGCGGGCCTCGCGGGCGGAAACGGCCACCGTGGCGTAGAGGTCCGGGGAATCATCCCGGGCGGCCGGCCGGATGAGCTGCAGGCGGTCGGTGGCGGTCCGGGCGGCGATGCGCCGCAGGGGGTCGGACATGCCGGTCCCGGGCAGGGCGTCGAATCCCTTGAGCAGCAGCATGCCGAACACAAACCCGCCGATGTGCGCCCACCACGCCACCCCGCCGCCCAGTCCCCCGCTGCCGGCGGCGTTCAGGAACTGAAATACGAACCACATGCCCAGGAAGAAATAGGCCGGGATCTCGACAAAGAAGGGGATAAAGAGGATCGGGATCAGCGTGAGAACCCGCGCACGCGGGTACAGGATGAAGTAGGCCCCCATCACGCCGGCGATGGCGCCGCTGGCGCCGATGGTGGGAACTCCGGAGGTGCGGTGCATCAGCATGTGGGCCAGGCCCGACACCAGGCCGCACAGGACGTAGAAGGCCGCGTACCGCAAGGGGCCGAGATGGTCCTCGACGTTGTCGCCGAAAATGACCAGCGACCACATGTTGCCCAGCAGGTGCCAGAACCCGCCGTGCAGGAACATGAAGGTGAAGAGAGCAAAGAGCTGCTGGCCGGCGGTGAAATACTCCCCGATCTGCGGAACGAAATAGCGCGCGGGCACCAGGCCGTAGTAATAGATGAAGCGGTCCAGGTGCGGGCCCTGAGCCAGCTGCAAAAGGAACACCAGGACGTTGACGACGATGATGCCGTGGGTGACGAACGGCCGGGTGCGCGCCGGGACGGTATCACGAAGCGGAATCATACGCCTTGATTTTTTCGAGGTTGGCCTGGAGCTTCTGCCGCCGGTCCATCCATTCGTGCTGCTGGGCGTTGACCTTGGCCACCACCTCGGCCGGCGCCTTGGCCATAAAGTCCTGGTTGTTGAGCTTCTTCACGACGGATGCGAGTTCCTTGTCTATCTTCCCGAGCTCCTTTTGGAGGCGTTCGATTTCCCTGGCAAAATCGATGACCCCCTCGAGGCGAACGTAGATGGTGACGCCGCGCGCCACGGCCGTGGCCGAGGCCCGGGGCCGTTCAGGCGCTGCGGACACGGACAGGGATTTCAGCCGCGCCAGGTTGACGACGGTCTCACGGTGCACCTCGAGCGTGGACCGCGCACCGGCGTCGACTGCATGGATCACCGCTTCCAGCGCCATGCCCGGCGGGATGCCCATCTCCCCACGCACGTTGCGGATCGCCGAAATGACATCGATTAAAAGCCCCATTCGGTCCTCCGCTTCCGGGTCGGGCCCCCCACCGCCGAAGGCCGGGCGATCCGCCGGGAACTGCGCCCGCATGATGGACCCGTCGGCCCCGGGGAGTTTGTGCCAGATCTCCTCGGTCACGAACGGGATGAAGGGGTGCAGCAGGATCAGGGCGTCGTGCAGCACCCGCCAGAGAACGGCGCGGGAGGCGTCGCGGGCGCCCTCGTCGCGTTTGCCCTGCAGGGCGGGCTTGGCGGCCTCGAGGTACCAGTCGCAGAACTCGTGCCACACGAAGCCGTAAAGGGCGGCGGCGGCGTCGTTGAAACGATAGGCGTCGAGGGTCTGGCGCACCTCGTTCGTCACGCGGCTCAGGCGGGACAGGATCCAGCGGTCGGCCAGCGACAACCGCCCGGTCTCCGGAATTTCCTGGCGACGGTCCAGGTTCATCAGCGTGAAGCGGGCGGCGTTCCAGAGCTTGTTGATGAAGTGGCGGTAGCCTTCCACGCGCTTCTCGGACATTTTGACGTCCCGGCCCTGGGCGGCGAAGGCCGCCAGGGTGAAGCGGAAGGCATCGGTGCCGTGCCGGTCGATGATCTCCAAGGGATCGATGACGTTGCCCTTGGACTTACTCATTTTCTGGCCGTCCTCGTCCCGAACCAGGGCGTGCACGTAGACGTCGCGGAAGGGGACCTCCTTCATGAAGTGCAGGCCCATCATCATCATGCGGGCCACCCAGAAAAAAAGGATGTCGAAGCCGGTCACCAGCACCGAGGTCGGGTAGAACGTTTTGAGCAGGGCGGTCCGGTCGGGCCAGCCCATGGTGGAAAACGGCCAGAGCGCCGAGCTGAACCAGGTGTCCAGCACGTCCTCCTCCTGGACCAGGCCGCTGCCGCCGCATTTCGGGCAGGCCTCGGGCGCCGTCATGGCCACCGCCACCTCGCCGCAGTCCCCGCAGGTCCAGGCCGGAATCTGATGGCCCCACCAGATCTGCCGCGAGATGCACCAGTCGCGGATGTTCTCCATCCAGTCGAAATAGGTGTTGGCCCACGTTTCGGGGATGATGCGGGTCTCACCGTTGCGCACGGCCGCGATGGCCTTCTCGGCCAGGGGCTTGGCGCTTACGAACCACTGCCGGGAGAGGTTGGGCTCGATGACCGTCTTGCAGCGGTAGCAGTGGCCGACGCTGTGGCGGTGGGGTTCGATCTTTTCGAGAAGCCCCAGTCCGGCGAGTTCGTCCACCACCGCCTTGCGGCAGGCATAGCGCTCGAGGCCCTGAAAGCGGCCGGCTTCCGCCGTCATCCGCCCGTCGTCGCCGATGACCTTGACGCTCGGCAGACCGTGGCGCCGGCCGATCTCGAAGTCGTTCGGGTCGTGGGCCGGGGTGACCTTCAGACCGCCGCTGCCGAAGCGCATGTCGACGTAGGCGTCCCGGATGATGGGGATCTCCCGGTTCATGAGCGGCAGGGTCACGGCGGCGGCCGTGAGGCCGCGGAAGCGTTCGTCCTCCGGGTTCACGGCCACGGCGGTGTCGCCGAGCATGGTCTCGGGCCGGGTGGTGACGACGGTGATGCCGCCGCTGCCGTCGGCGAAGGGGTAGCGGATGTGATAGAGGTTGCCGTCGATCTCTTCGTGCTCCACTTCGAGGTCGGCCAGGGCGGTGTGGCAGCGGTGGCACCAGTTGATGATGTAATCGCCGCGGTAGATGAGCCCCTGGTGGTAGAGATCGACGAAGACCTTGCGCACGGCTCGCGAGAGGCCTTCGTCCATGGTGAACCGCTCGCGCTTCCAGTCGCAGGAGGCCCCCAGCCGCTTGAGCTGGTTGATGATGGCGCTGCCGAATTTTTCGCGCCACTGCCAGATTTCGGCGATGAAGCGCTCGCGGCCGAGCGTGTGACGGTCGGTGCCCTCCTGCGCCAGCTTGCGCTCGACCACGTTCTGGGTGGCGATGCCCGCGTGGTCGGTCCCCGGCATCCACAGCACGTTGTCGCCGCACAGGCGGCGGTAGCGGCAGAGGATGTCCTGCAGAGTGTTGTTGAGGGCGTGCCCCATATGCAGGACGCCGGTGACGTTGGGCGGCGGTATGACGATGGAATAGCCGCGGTGCGGGCTTTGGTCTTCCGCTGCGAAGAGGTCGTTTGCTTCCCAGAACGCGTACCAGCGGCGCTCGACGTCGTGGGGCTCGTAACCCTTGTCCAGGAGATCGGGGCTCATGCGATGAGTTTCCTCTCTATCGATGCTGCATACACCGATGCCCCCGGCGGCGGGGGCATCGGTTCAATATCAAATGAAGGCGTGTCGGGCAATGCCTTTTGCCGGCGGGTGGGCCGCGGTGCGCTCTCACGCGGCGGGGCTGCGGTCGTCGTCTTCGAGCAGGAGACGTTTCAAGCGTTCGATCTCATTGGAGACGGCCTTTTCGATGGCCTGTTGGATGATCGACTCGATGGTGCCGCCCAGCTTGCGCTCGATGACGCGCTCGATCGCCGCCTCGATCTCGGCGGACGAAAGGCCGGAGGCGATTGCTGTCTCGGCGCTTTCCGAAGCCGGCGGGGGGGAGCCCGGTTCCGGTTCGGCCGGCGGCTGGAAGACGGCGGCCGCCGCCGCGGATGCGGTTAAAGCGCCGGCCTCGGCGGCGAGAGCGGGCGCCATGTCGGTCTCCGGCAAAGCGGACTCGACGTGCGCGGCGAAAACATCGAGGGCGGATGTTTCGCGACCGGAGACCGTGCCCCAATCAAGGGCCGTTGCTTCCGAGGGTGCGTCGGCGGCAGCCGGCTCGGACGGAGGCGCCGCCGGGTCCAGATCGTCGAACCAGACGATTTCGTCGTCGATTTCCTCCTCCTCGATGTCGAGCAGTTCCAGGCCCTCGTCTGCCTCCGGCTCTGAGTCTTTTTTTGCCGGCGAGGGCCCTGCCAGGATCTCTTCCACGTCGAGGATGTCCTCCGCATTGAGGATCTCCTCCGCATCGAGGAGTTGCTCGTCGAACTCGGAGACCTCCTCTATCTCGTTGCCGCGTGGAGTCGGCCGGTTGTCGCTCTCGACGGATTTCAATGCCGCGTCCGCTTCGGAACCTGCTTCCGCGCCGGCCGGGGTCTCGTCGTCCTCTTCATCGAAATCAAAGCTTCCGAGATCGGCAAGGTCGGGGAGGTCGGCGGCGCCGGCGTCAGGCGTCGGGTCGCCGAAGTCGAGCAGCCTTCGCTCCAACTCGGAAAGGGGCTGCCGAGGGTTTTCCTCCGGAAGTTCCTCCACGAGGTCGATGATCTCCTCATCCCCGTCGGGCGCCGTCGGTCGGGACGGCGGCTCTTTTTTCCATATGTCGCTCATGCGATCCTCCTCGCTTGCCGCGCGGTGCCGGCGAAAGTGCCGATAATTGCAAAAAATTACCATGATATCCCGCCAAGATCAAGCAGGCCGGGGGCACGCCTTGGGTGGGCGGCCGTCGCACGCGCCAGATCGTTCGCGTTCGTGCACGCGCAGCCATGCGAGAAAAAATGATTTGCAGTTTTATTCCCCGATATCTTAAATTAGTGACGTTCCATAACTTCGGCAAACAAAAGGCAGGCGTATGCGTTTTTTCTATGTCGAACCTTCTCAAATGACGGGATCCAAGGCGGTGCTTGAAGGATCCGAAGCCTCGCATGTCAAAAACGTGCTCAGGCTCAGGCGCGGGGCTGCGGTGGGGCTGGTCGACGGTGCGGGGTTCGAGTATACTGCGGTGATCGACCGGATCGTGCCCGGGCGGGTCGAGCTGGCGGTCACCGGCCGGCAGGCGGCCCCGGGTCAGGCGCCGGTCCGCATCGTCGTGGCGCAGGGCTGCCTGAAGGAAAAAAAGATGGACCGTGTGGTGCGCCACCTGTCGGAGCTGGGCGCCGCCCGCTGGGTCCCCTTCATCTGCGAACGCGCGGTGGCCCGGCCCGAATCCGATCGGGCCGCGTTTCGGCGGGAGCGCTGGCGCAAGATTGCAATCGAGTCCCTTAAGCAGTGTCGACGAGGCGATCTGATGGAGATCGCCGAGGTCATGAGCTTCGAAGAGGCGCTGGGGCAGGGCCGATCCTGCGCGGCGCGGATCCTGTTCTGGGAAAAAGCCCCAGAACCACTGGCGGGGATCCGCGCATGGGAGCCGGCGGGAACGCTGCCGCCCGTCATGGTGATGCTGGGGCCGGAGGGAGGATTCACGGAGCATGAGGCGCGGGCGGCGGAGGCGGCGGGCTTTGCTCTGGCCGGCCTGGGCCCGCGGATTCTTAAGGCGGAAACCGCAGCCGTTGCGGCCTGCGCCCTCGTCCAGTATCTTTTCGGAGACCTGGGGTCGGGCCAAAAAAATCTTGACAAAGAATGAGCGCTCACCTAAAAACAGCAGGCTGAATACAGGTTTTGCAGTGCGTGCCGAGGTAGCTCAGTCGGTAGAGCAGGGGACTGAAAATCCCCGTGTCGGCAGTTCGATTCTGTCCCTCGGCACCAGTAAT
>JALOPD010000138.1 GCA_025454075.1 Desulfobacterales bacterium
AACCCGCCGATCAGGAACCGGGACCGCTGAATGTCCTGGTCGTCGACGACGAAGCCAACATCCGCAAGACCCTGACCGTCTGCCTGGAAACCAAGGGGCACCGGGTCACCGCCGTCGGCAGCCTCAAAGGCGCCCAGGAAGAGGCGGCGCTGCAGGTCTTCGACGTGGCCTTTGTCGACCTGAGGCTCGGAACGGACAGCGGGATGGACCTGATCTCCCTCCTGCTGGCCGCCTGCCCGTGGATCAAGATCGTGGTCATTACCGCCTATGCTTCCGTGGACACCGCCGTGGAAGCCATCCGGCGCGGGGCCACCGACTATATTCCGAAACCGTTCAAACCCGACCAGGTCATGTTGGTGACCGAACGCATCGCGACCCTGCATGCCATGGAGCAGCGAATCTCCGGACTCCAGGAAGACCTGGATCGGGTTCACCCGGAGACTCTTTTTCAGTCCCATCATCCCGGAATGCAGCGCGCAATCGAGCTGGCCCGGCAGGTGGCGCCTTCCGAAGCCGTCGTGATGCTGCGGGGGCCGAGCGGAACCGGCAAGACCGTCCTGGCGCGCGCCATCCACGGATGGAGCCGGCGGGCGCCCAAACCCCTGGGGATCATCTCCTGCCCGACGTTGAGCCCGGAGCTGCTTGAAAGCGAGCTGTTCGGGCATGTCCGGGGCGCCTTTACCGGCGCCCTGCGGGACAACCCCGGCCGGGTCGCGGCCTGCGAGGGCGGCACGCTCTTCCTCGATGAGATCGGCGACCTGCCGCTTTCGATCCAGTCCAAGCTGCTGCGCTTCATCCAGGACCGCGAGTACGAGCGGGTGGGCGACCAGCGCACCCGCAAGGCGGATGTCCGTATCCTGACCGCCACCAATGCCGATCTCGAACAAGCGGTCAAAGACGGCCGGTTCCGGGAGGATCTCTACTACCGGCTCAACGTGATTCAGATCCAGATCCCGCCCCTGCGCGACCGTCCGGACGATACGCAGCTTCTGGCCGCAGCCATGCTGGGGTTTTTCGGTGCCCAGAACCACAAGGCCTTTCGGGGGTTCTCGGACGATGCCCTGCGGGCGCTGCGGAACTACCCCTGGCCGGGAAACATCCGCGAACTGCGCAACGTCATCGAGCGCGCGGCCATTCTCTGCCCTGGAGACCTCATCGGCGTCGAAAACCTTCCGGAGTCCATCTCGCCTCACCACCCGCCCATCCAGCTGGGCGACCGCGTGCCGCTTGCCGTGATCGAAGAAAACCACATCCGCCGCGTACTGGCCGCGACCAAATCCCTTCAGGACGCCGCCGAGGTCCTGGGAATCGACCAGGCCACCCTTTGGCGAAAACGCAGGCAGTTCGGCATCTGAGCCCGCCGGCGGATCACTTCTTCCGGTCCAGCGCCAGGTTGAGCTTCAGCGCATTGACCCGCGGTTCACCGAAAAGGCCGAGATCGCGGCCCTCGGTGTTCGCCGCGATGAGCGTATCGACGGCCCGGCGGTCCACTCCGCGATGGTGCGCGACCCGCGGCGCCTGCAGGTAAGCGTTCGCGGGGCTGATGTGCGGATCCAGGCCGCTGCCCGAGGCCGTCACCGCATCGGCGGGGACCGGCGCGTCGGGCGGAAGGCCGTTTTCGGCGCGATAGGCCTCGACCCGCTCCTTCACTGCATCGGCCAGCTTTTTGGAGAGCGGTCCCAGGTTGCTTCCGGAGGAGTTCCCGGCGTCATAGCCGGCCGCCCCTGCGGCCGAGGGGCGCGGATGAAAATAGCCGGGGCGGGTGAAGCTCTGAGCGATCCGCTCGGACCCCACAACGGTTCCGCCGCGCCGAATCAGCGACCCGTCCGCTTCGCCGGGAAAAAGGCCTTGGGCCAGCACCCACACCACCAGCGGATAGACGCCGCACAGGACGACTGCCAGAGTGAAGACGGCGACCACGGCCACGCGAAGCTCGGAGAGCATGTTTTTCATTGCAACGATCCTTCCGGCTAGACCCGGCACACTGCCGCGACGGCCAGGTCTATCAGTTTGATCCCGAGAAACGGCACCACCAGGCCCCCCAGGCCATAGATGAACAGGTTGCGGCGGAGCAGCGCAGCGGCGGTGAGCGGCCGAAACCGCACCCCCCGCAACGCCAGCGGAATCAGCGCGACGATGACGAGCGCGTTGAAAATGACGGCGCTCAAAATGGCGCTTCGGGGGGAATGCAGCCCCATGAGGTTCAGCGGGCCGATGGCCGGAAACGTAGCCATCAGCATGGCCGGGATGATGGCGAAGTACTTGGCGACGTCGTTGGCCACACTGAAGGTCGTCAATGCCCCCCGCGTGATCAGCATCTGCTTGCCGATTTCAACGATCTCGATCAGCTTGGTGGGGTTGGAATCCAGATCCACCATGTTGCCCGCCTCCTTGGCGGCCTGGGTCCCGGTGTTCATGGCGACCCCCACATCGGCCTGGGCGAGGGCGGGCGCATCGTTGGTGCCGTCGCCGGTCATGGCGACCAGGTGCCCGGCGGCCTGTTCCCTGCGGATCAGGGCCAGCTTGTCCTCGGGCCGGGCCTCCGCCAGAAAGTCGTCCACCCCGGCTTCCGCCGCAATGGCGGCAGCGGTCAGGCGATTGTCGCCGGTGATCATGACGGTCTTGATTCCCATGGCCCGGAAGCGCTCGAACCGGTCCCGCAAACCGCCCTTGACGATGTCCTTGAGGTGCACCACGCCGACGGCATGGCGGTTTTCGGCGACCACGAGCGCGGTCCCGCCCGAGCGCGAGATCCGTTCGACCTCCGCCTGCACCGCGGGCGGCAGCGTATCGCCGATGTATCGAGCGATCGCGTCCGGGGCGCCCTTGCGGATGCTGCGGCCGCCGATGTCCAGTCCGCTCATTCGGGTCTCCGCTTTGAAGGGAACGAACACCGCCGTGGGCATCTCCGACATCGCCCGGCCCCGCAGCCCATAGCGCTTCGCCAGCACCACGATGCTCCGGCCTTCGGGGGTCTCGTCGGCGAGCGATGCCAGCTGGGCCGCGTCGGCCATCCGTTCCATGTTCACCCCTTGAGCCGGCCGGAATTCGGCCGCCTGGCGATCCCCTAAGGTGATGGTGCCGGTCTTGTCCAGCAGCAGCACGTCCACGTCTCCGGCAGCTTCAGCCGCCCGGCCGCTCACGGCCAGGACGTTCTTCTGCACCAGCCGGTCGATCCCGGCGATGCCGATGGCGCTCAGCAACCCTCCGATCGTGGTGGGGATCAGGCACACCAGCAGCGCCGTCAGGACGGTGACCGAAAAGTTCACATCCGAATAGCGGCCGAACAATTTCAAACTGATCACCACCACGAGAAAGATAATGGTCAGCGCCGACAGCAGGATCGTCAGGGCGATCTCGTTGGGAGTCTTCCGGCGCTTGGCGCCTTCGACCAGGTGGATCATGTGGTCGAGGAAGCTTTCGCCGGGGTTGGCGGTAACGCGGATCACCAGGTGATCGGACAGGACCTTGGTCCCGCCGGTCACCGAGTTCCGGTCCCCGCCGGCCTCCCGTATGACCGGCGCGGACTCGCCCGTGATGGTCGATTCATCCACCGAAGCGGCCCCCTCGATGACCTCGCCGTCTGCGGGTATGGTTTCGCCGGCGGAGACCACCGCGATGTCCCCCTTTTTCATCTCGTCCGCCGGGACATCCTGGAAGCCAGCTCCGCCCTGCACGCGGCGATGCGCCATGGTCCGGGTGCGGGTGTTGCGCAGCGCCCTGGCCTGGGCCTTGCCCCGCCCTTCGGCCACGGCTTCCGCAAAATTGGCGAACAGCACCGTGAACCAGAGCCACAGGGCGATCTGCAGGGTAAAGCCGACAGGTTCGCCGTCCGCCCGAAAGATCATCGCCAGGGTGGTGAGCACGGCGCCCGCCTCCGTAACGAACATGACGGGGTTCTTGAGCAGGCATACCGGGTGGAGTTTCTTGAAGGCATCCACCGCCGCCTGACTCAAGATGGCAGGATCGAAAATCGAATGGATTCTTGCGGCCATGACATTGCTTCCTCAATAGCTGATTTCTGAGCCGGTCATCAAGAAATGCTCCACGACGGGCCCCAACGAAAGCGCCGGGAAAAAGGTCAAGGCGCCGACGATTAAAATCGTCCCGACCAGAAGTGCAGAGAAGAGCGGGCCGGAAACCGGAAACCGTCCGCCGCTCAAGGCCACGCGCTTCTTTTTGACCAGGTTGCCCGCCAGCGCCAGCGCCGGGACAATCATGACAAAACGTCCGAGCAGAATGGCGACACCGATGGTGGTGTTGTACCAGTAGCTGTTGCCGCTCAGACCGGCAAAGGCGCTGCCGTTGTTGCCGGTGCCGGAGGAATACGCGTACATCATCTCGCTGAACCCATGCGGCCCGGCGTTTAACAGCCCGGCCCGGCCCCATTCGCTTACCGCTGCCCAGGCCGTGAAGCCCAGGATGCTGAAGGTCGCTGCCATCAGGAACAGCACCCCGGCCTTCACGTCGTAGGCTTCGATCTTCTTGCCCAGGTACTCCGGAGTCTTGCCGACCATCAGGCCCGCCAGGAAAACCGCGAGCACGACGAAGACCAGCATGCCGTAAAGACCGGCCCCCGCCCCGCCGAAGATCACCTCTCCGAGTTGGATATTGGCCAACGGGACGAGACCACCCAGCGGCGTAAAGGAGTCGTGCATGGAGTTCACGGCCCCACACGAGGCATCGGTGGTGATGGTGGCGAAAAGGGCCGAGTTGAAAACCCCGAAGCGCACCTCCTTGCCTTCCATGTTGCCTTGCGAGCTGCCCACCCCCTGCGCGTGCATCCGCGGATTGCCGGCCGTCTCGGCGGACCAGCTCGCGAGAACGCCGGCCAGGAAGAGGACCGCCATGGCGCTCCATACGCTCCAGCCATGGCGCTGGTTCTTCACCATGCGGCCGAGGTAGTAGGTCAGACCGCTTGGGATCAGAAAAATGGAGAGCATCTGGATGAAGTTTGAAAGCGGCGTCGGGTTCTCGTATGGGTGCGATGCGTTGGCATTCGTGAATCCGCCGCCGTTCGTGCCGAGCATCTTGATCGCCACCTGCGAGGCCATCGGCCCCTGCGCGATGGTCTGGGTTTCGATTCTGTGTTCTGCCATCACCGGGTTCCCCTGCGCGTCTTTGATGACATCGCCGTTGTCGTCCTTCTTCGCAGCTTCGACCGTGCAGGGGTCGAGGATCCACGCGGTTTCGTACGGTTTGAAGTTTTGAATCATGCCCTGGGACGCGAGGAACACGGCGTAAACGATGCAGATCGGCAGCAGAAGGTAGAGGTTCAGCCGAACGAGATCCACCCAGAAGTTGCCGATGGTCCGGGCGGAATGCCGGGCGATGCCGCGCACCAGCGCTGCGGCTGTGGCGATGCCGACGGCAGCGGAAACGAAATGATGAAACGCCAGCCCCACCACTTGGGAAAAATAGGACGCCGTGGATTCACCGCCGTAGTTCTGCCAATTGGTGTTGGTCATAAAGCTGACGGCCGTGTTAAACGCCAGATGATCGCTGAACGGACCCAAACCCTGAGGGTTCAGCGGAAGCAGGTGCTGCAGCCGCAGGATCGCGTAGGTGAAGAGGGTGCCGGTCAGGCTGAAGGCCAGCAGGGAGATCGCATACTGCTTCCAATCCTGCTCCTTTCCCGGATCAACCCGGAGCAGGAAATAGAAGCATTTCTCCACCGGTCGCAGGACCGGATCCAGGAGCGTCTTTCCCTGCGCATCCAGAACCCTGAAAAGATAAACGCCCGTCGGACGGGTCAGCATCGTCAAAAACCCCATGAACAGTGAAAGCTGGAGCCACCCGAATGCGTCGTTGAACGGTTGCATCTTCAAAACCTTTCCGGCCGGATGACCGCAACAAACAAGTAACCGATGAGGATCACGCCGATGCACCCCCCGATGATGTCCATGATCACATCCTATCGAGCGCCGCTACGTACAGCGCGCAGAGAAGGAAAAATACGATCACCCCGATGATGTAGGCCGCGTCACCCATGGGTCGTCTCCTGTTGGCGGGTCCGGGTTTTCGGCCACCACCTCCAGCATGGAGCGTGCCACCCGCGCTGCGGCGAGGCGCCCGATGAATGCCGTTGACCTGAAGTCTCCGGGAGCCGCCATGGGCCAAGGTGTTTCAAGGCCTTGCAGCCGGCTGTTTCCTCCGCGCCGGCCGCATCCCGTTTACGCCGGTTTATGTCTGCGCCAATAGGCCGGGTGGACCATCGACCTTGCAGAATGCAAGGGCGACGGTGAGGCGGGGTTGTATTTTGCAAGCCGCGGCGACGCATCGGGCCGCAACGGCCGGGACGGCGCATGGCCCGACAAACCGCACGCATGTCTTGCGCTGCCTGCGCCGCGGCATTCAACGCTAGCGGAGGGGGGCCGATTGGTATCCAGTGGCACAGCCCGTGCTTAGCGATGAGGACGTAGGTGGAGACGAATCATGTTCAGCATCCGGCACAAACTCATGCTGGGCTTCGGCGGCCTGCTGGCGATCGTCGCGGTCATCGGCATTATGACCATCGTGCAGATCCGGCGCCTGGGCGAGGCGATCGATGTCATTTTGCGCGAGAACTATCGCAGCGTCGTCGCCTGCCAGGAAATGAAGGAGTCGCTCGAACGCGTCGATCGCGGGGTGGTCTTCACGTTTCTGGGCGCCGATGCCGACGGGCGCCAGCAGGTCGAGGCCGGGATGAAGCAGTTCGCGCAGGCGCTGACGGTGGCGATGAGCAACATCACCCTGCCGGGGGAAGGCGACAGATCGCGCCGTCTCACCGAGGTCTTCCGCGACTATGCCGAGCTCGTCCCCCGGGTCATGGACCCGCTCCGCCCGCTCGAAGAACGGCGCCGGGACTACTTCGCCATGCTCCTGCCGCTGTTCGCGCAGATCAAGGCGCTCGCACAGGAGATCCTTGAAATGAACCAGGCCAACATGAGCGAGGCCAACGACGCGGCCCGCTCGCTGGCCGCCTCCGCGCAAGGCCGCATGACAAGTGCCATCCTTGCCTGCGCGGTGGTGGCGGTGCTGTTCAGCCTCCTGATCCAGCGCTGGATCCTGGACCCCATCCGGCGGTTGATCGAATCGGCGAGCGACGTCCGCCGCGGCAACCTCGATCTGGTCCTGGTGACCGACTCCAGGGACGAAATCGGGCAGTTGTCCGAGGCATTCAACTCCATGGCGGAGGGCTTGCGCACCATTCGCAGGAGCGACCGCCTGGATCTGATGCGCACGCGCCGGGCCACCGGCGAGGTATTCAAAGCACTGCCCTCGGCCATTGCGGTGCTGGACCTTGACGGGCATGTGGACGTCGCGACCGGCGAAGCCGAGCGGTTGTTCGGCTTCAAGCCCGGCGTCAACGTCGCAGACCTCGGCTACGACTGGCTGACGCCCTTGATCCGGCGAGCACTGGCAGAGGGTCGCGTGGTGGACGTCACAGCCAAGGAGGACTGCGTCCAGATTTTCGGCGACAACCGGGAATACTTCTTCGCGCCGACGGTGGTGCCCATTCAGTCTGAATCAAACCGCGAAGAGATTTCCGGCACGGCCGTTATCCTCAAGGACATGAGCCAAGTGCGCGAACAGCAGGAGCTGAAACGCAGCGCGGTCACGACCGTGTCTCATCAGTTGCGCAATCCCCTGACCTCGATCCGCATGTCCATCCACTTGCTGCTTGAGGAGACGCTGGGTCCGCTGCAACCAAAACAGGTGGAACTGCTGATCGCCGGCCGGGAGGAATGTGAACGGCTGACCGGCATCGTGGAGGAACTGCTTGACCTGAACCGCATGGAAACCGGAAAGGCCTTGCTGGATATCGAACGCATTTCACCCCATCACCTGGCCCAGGATTCCTTGGAACCGTTTCAGGTGGAAGCCAGAGACAAAGGGGTCAGTCTTGCCAATGCCGTTCCGCAGGATGCGCCGGAAGTTCTCGGCGACGCGAAGCGGCTCCAGCATGTGCTGTCCAATCTTCTCTCGAACGCCCTGCGTTTCACCCCCCCCGGAGGGGCGGTGTCCGTCAGCGCCGAGGCCGAACCGGGGATGGTGCGTTTCGCCGTTACGGACACGGGAACGGGCATCGCAGCGAACGAGGCGGGCCGGGTATTTGAGCCCTTCTATCGCGTCCCGGGCCAGGGCCAGCCATCGGGTATCGGCTTAGGCCTGGCGATTGTCCAGGAAATCATCCGAACCCACGGTGGGAGCGTCGGGGTGGACTCAACCCCCGGAAGGGGATCGACCTTCTGGTTCAATCTGCCGCAAGCCGGCACCGCTCCAGCGATGGCCGGTGATCCGGCGCGGGAGTCACGGTCATGATCGAACACCGTGCCGATAGCTTCCTCCGTCTGGTTCGGAAAGCGCAGCGCGGTCGGCTCAAAATTTACCTAGGCTACTGCGCTGGGGTCGGGAAGACCTACCAGATGCTCCTGGAAGCCCAGCGCTTCAGGGAAGACGGAATCGACATTGCGGTCGGACTGGTCGAAACCCATGGCCGGGAGGAAACCGAATGCCTCCTGCAGGGCCTGGAGGTGATCCCCAGGCGTCGCCTCGTGCACCGCGGCATCGAGATCCACGAGATGGACTTGGAAGCGATCATCGCACGGCGGCCCGGCTTGGTGCTGGTGGATGAACTCGCGCACACGAACGTCCCCGGCAGCCGCAATGCCAAACGTTACCAGGATGTCGAGGAAATCCTGGCGGCCGGCATCCATGTCATTTCGACCTTGAACATCCAGCATCTGGAAAGCCTGTACGACACCGTCGAGCAGGTCACCGGGGTCAAGGTGCGCGAGCGCGTACCGGACCGGGTGGTGGCCGAAGCCGACCAGATCGTCAACGTCGACATCACCACCGAAGACCTCCGGCGCCGCCTGGAGGAAGGCAAGGTCTACACGACCGAACGCATCGAGACGGCGCTCACTCACTTTTTCAGGGCGACCA
>JALOPD010000139.1 GCA_025454075.1 Desulfobacterales bacterium
GCGCTCGTGCTCGCGGGTGGCGCGGTCGAGGGCGTCGAAGAGGCGGTCGATCTCTTTCTGGCAGGCGTGCATGACCTGGGAGACTTCGGCGATCCGGGAGCCGTCGCGGTTTTCGGAGGCGGCCTGCATGGCCTGGGTGAGCCGGGCCATCTCGGCGTCCTGCCGCTCGATGTCGCGCTCCAGGCGCCGCATTTCGTCCTCGAGCGGCTTGAGCGCGCGCGTGCGGCGGGCGCTGATTTCCGAACGCCGGCGGCGCAGTTCCTTGCGCGCCGCCTTGACGGTTTCGGCCGGTGCGTCGGCGGCCTCCGCCTCCGTCTTGCCGGTCGGCTTCTCGTCCTGCCACCCGCCCTTGTCCAGGAACTCCTGGTAGCTGCCGTCGAACACCTCGACCGCGTTCTCGCGAAAGACGATCAGCCGCTCGGCCAGGGCATGCAGGAACATCTCGTTGTGGGTGACGAGGATCAGCGTCCCTTCGAAGGCGTCGAGCGCCGAGAGCAGCGCATCGCAGGACTCCAGGTCGAGGTGGTTGGTGGGCTCGTCGAGCAGGAGCAGGTTCACGGCGGTGGCGATGATCTGCCCCAGCAGCACGCGGCTTTTCTCGCCGCCCGAGAGCACCGCGATCTTCTTGAGGGCGTCGTCGCCCGAGAACATCATCGCGCCGCAGATGTCCCGGGCGGTCTGCCGGTCGACGCCGGCGTCGGCGTAAAGGATCTCCTCCTCGACGGTGCGGTTGGGGATGAGGTGGCTCACGTTCGTCTGTTCGAAAAATCCCTTTTGCACGGCCGGGTGGTAGATCACCTCGCCGGTCTGGGGGGCCAGGGCCCCGGCCAGGATCTTGAGCAGCGTGGTCTTGCCCTTGCCGTTGGGCCCCACGATGCCGATCCGCTCCCCGGCCGTGAGGGTGATGGAAAGGTCCGTGAAGAGCGGCGGGTCCGGCCGGTAGGCGAACCCCACGTGGCGGGCCTGCAGGGCGGACTTGCCGGGCAGCGGCTTCTCCCGGAAGGAAAACTCGAGGTCCTTCAGCTTCTCCAGCTTGTCCCGCTTCTCCATTTTCCGCAGGGTCTTGACCCGCGACTGCACCAGCCCGGCCAGCCGCGCCTTGGCGCGGAAGCGGGTGATGAAGAGCTCCACCTCCTTGCGCCGGCGTTCGTCGTTGAGCCGTGTCTTTTCGTAGACCTCCTCGTCCTGGGCGATCTGGCTGTAATAGGCGTCGGTGGTGCCGGCGATCTTGCGGACCTTCTGGCGATGGATGCCCATGACATGGGTCACCACCTTGTCCATGAAACTGCGGTCGTGGGTGATGACCATGAGCTCCCGGGGCCAGGCCACCAGGAAGCGCTCGATCCAGCGGATGGTGGTGATATCGAGGAAATTGGTGGGCTCGTCGAGCAGCAGCAGGTCGGGCGCGGAGATCAGGGCCTTGGCGAGGTTGAGGCGCACCTGGTAGCCGCCCGAAAACTCGGCCGGCGCGCGGTCCATGTCCGGCTTGGAAAAGCCCAGGCCGGTCAGGATCTTTTCGGCCTTCCAGTGATGGCCGCTTTCCGGAGGCGGGAGCGCGGCCATGGCTTCCTCCAAGACGGTCGGGCGCGTGAAGTCCAGCGTCTGACGGACGTGGCCGATGCGGTAGTGCTTGGGCATGACCAGGCCCCCGCCGTCCGCCGGCTCCTCGCCGGCGATGATCCGGAAGAGGGTGGTCTTGCCGTGGCCGTTGCGGCCCACCAACCCCAGCCGCTCGCGGGAATTCAGGGTGAAATCGACCCGGTCGAAGAGGACCCGGCCGCCGAAGCCCTTGCTCAAGTTTTCCGCTCGAATCATTCTATTGCTCCGGCAAATAGACCGGTAAAACGTCAGCCGCTGCCGGGCGCAGCGGGGTGCCCGCCGCGGCGAGCCGCCACCGCTGCGCGTGCGAAAAAAAAAGCGACCGCTGCAGCGGGCAGCGGCCCTTCCCGCTGCGCTGAAAAAAGCGGCGGCGGGGCGTTTCAACCAGCCTTGACTTTACAGATAGACTCGCATAGAAAATGGCATTTCAAAAAAAAGACGCCGCGGTGTTCATCGCCGGGGCGGGCTTTTCCCTTCGTCCTTTTTTCGGAGCACTGTAGCACGTATGTTCAGCCTTGTCACTTTGAAAAATCCCGTCGCCGGCCTGGGCCGCGAGATTCTGGCGTCCGTTCGGTACCTGGGCCGGGTCTTCCTGTTCTTCGCCCGGGGCTTCATCCTGATCTTTCAGCCGCCGTTCCAGTTCGACAAGATCCGCCAGCACATCTACTTCATCGGCATGAAGTCGGTTTTCGTCATCTGCCTGACCGCCGCGTTCACGGGGATGGTGCTCGGCCTGCAGGGCTATTACGCGCTGGTGAAATACGGCTCCACGGCGGCGCTGGGCTCGGCCGTGGCGCTTTCGCTGGTGCGCGAGATGGGCCCGGTGATGACGGCCATCATGGTGATCGCCCGCGCCGGCTCCGCCACGACGGCCGAGATCGGCATCATGCGCATCTCCGAGCAGATCGACGCCCTCAAAACCATGGACATCAACCCGATGCGCTATCTCATCAGCCCGCGCATCGCCGCCGCGCTGGTGTGTTTCCCGCTGCTCACCGCTATTTTCGACGTGGTGGGCCTGTTCGGAGGGTACTTGTCGGGCTCGGCCCTGCTGGGGGTCAACCCCGCTTTCTACTTTTCCCGGGCCCAGTCCAGCGTGGAGATGCGCGACATCACGGGCGGGTTCATCAAGTCGCTGGTGTTCGCCGTCGTGATGGTGACCATCTGCTGCTACCAGGGATACTACACCCACACCCGGGCCGAGTTCGGCGCGAAGGGGGTCAGCATCTCCACCACCACAGCGGTGGTCACCTCCTGTGTGCTGATCCTGGTGACCGATTACGTGATGACCACGTTCCTGATGTGAAGCGATTCCCATGGCCGAAACTCCCCTGATCGAACTCTACGACGTCGTCAAGACCCTCGGGAACAACCGCGTGCTCGACGGCGTCAACCTGAGCATCCGGCGGGGCGAGATCACCGCCATCATCGGGAAAAGCGGGTCCGGCAAAAGCGTGCTGCTCAAACACATCATCGGCCTGCTGGAGCCCGACGGCGGGACGATCCGCTTCAACGGCAAGAGCCGCTCCGAGATGAGCCCGGCCGAGAAGAAGGCGCTCAAGCAGAAGTTCAGCTACGTCTTTCAGGACACCGCGCTGTTCGATTTCCTGAACGTCCTGGACAACGTCTCTCTGCCGCTCGTGGAGCGCAAGGGGGTGCCCCGGGCGGATATCCAGCGGCGGGTGCGCGAAAAGCTCCATCAGCTCGACCTGCACGACGTCGACCAGAAATACCCGGCCCAGCTCTCCGGGGGCATGAAAAAGCGGGTGGCGCTCGCGCGCGCGCTGGTGACCGACCCCGAGATCGTCCTGTTCGACGAGCCGACCACCGGGCTCGACCCGATCCGCAAGAACGCCGTGCACAGCATGATCCTGAACTATCAGCGACGCTTCGGCTTCACCGGGGTGGTGGTCAGCCACGAGATCCCCGACATCTTTTTCATCGCGCAGCGGGTGGCGATGATCGACGAGGGCCGGATCCGGTTCGAGGGCACGCCCGATGAAATTCAGCAGGCCTCGGACCCCGGGGTGCGCAATTTCATCGAAGGGCTCGAGAGCCCCCGCGACGATTTGACCGGCGTCACCTCCCACTCCATCGGCCAGAAACGGCTGCTGCAGGAGCTGAGCCGGCTGCAGCGGCACGAGATCCCGTTCTCCATCGTCCTGCTGGCCATGGACCACCTGGAGGGCGTCGACCGCATCGACGAACACGTGGCCGGCCAGACGATGTTCAAGATCTTCGCCAATCATGTCACCCAGAACACCTACATCACCGACACCTGTTTCCGCTACGACATCAACAAGATCCTGGTGGTCCTGCCGGACACCAGCGAGGAGCAGGCCCGGGATTTCTGCCATAAAATCTCCCGGACCATGGAGAACAACGCCCTCTTCGATTCCATCGAAGCCGCCAAGGGGCTCAGCTATTCGGTGAGCGCAGGGGTGGCCCAGGCGCACAAGGACAGCGGGCTGGAGGATCTGATCGCCCAGGCGCAACAGGGGCAAGCGGTGTTTTACGAATGCCGCAACGGACCGGAGGAATCATGCGTCAATCATCGGTAGAAATGGGAGTGGGCGTCTTCGTCCTGCTCGGCATCATCTGCGTGGGCTACCTCACCTTCCGCCTCGGGGAGGTCGAGATCCTGGGCGACAAATATTACCCGCTGAACGCCCGCTTCACGTCGGTCACGGGCCTGAAGGTGGGCGCCCAGGTGGAAATCGCCGGCGTCCAGGTGGGTCAGGTGGACGCGATCGTTCTGGACCGCAAGGACCTGGTGGCGATGGTGCGGCTGAAAATCAAAGAGGGCCTGAACCTCAGCGACGACGTGATCGCTTCGGTCAAGTCGGCCGGGCTTTTGGGGGACAAGTACATCCAGCTCTCGCCGGGGGGAAGCGACCGGATTCTCAAGCCCGGCGAGATGATCATCGAAACCGAGCCGGCGCTGGACATCGAGGCGCTCATCAGCAAATACGCCTTCGGCAAGCTGGACAAGACCGAAAAGCCCGACTGACCCGTTCGACTTGACAAACGGCGCGTTTCCCGTAACTTAAACGTCAGACAACCGACCCCCAACATGCAGATCGAGGAGGCGCTATGGCCGAAAAAGAAAAAGGGTTCGTGGTGAAAGACCGCCGGATGTTTTCGCAGGACAGCCCGCCCGCGGCGGATGAACCGCCGGCCGCCGACGCGCGGCCGGAGCCGAAGGCCGAACCCGCCCCGGAGGCCCCGCCCCGGCAGACCGAGACCCCTCTGCCCCAGATCAATTTCCCCACGTTCGTCGCCTCCCTCAACGCCTCCGCCCTGGTGCACCTGGGGGTCATCGAGGACCCGGTCTCCGGCAAGGTGGAGAAAAACCTGCCCATGGCCAAACAGACCATCGACATCCTGAGCATGCTGCAGCAGAAGACGGCCGGAAACCTCACCGCGGACGAGGACGGCATGCTGAAAAGCATCCTCTACGATCTGCGCATCCTGTTCGTGAAGGAGAAAGGATGAAACCGGCGGTCGGGCGGCAGCGGTGATGACCCTCCGGATCCTTTCCCCCGCCAAGGTCAATCTCTTTCTGTGCGTTCTGGGTCGAAGGCCTGACGGCTACCACGACCTCTTTTCCCTGATGTGCCGGATCGGCCTGTATGACGAGGTCGTCCTGGACCCCGCCCCGGAAGATACAACCCTCACATGCTCCGACCCCGCTCTCCCCGTGGACGACGGCAACCTGGCCCTGCGGGCGGCGCGGCGTTTCTTTGAGGCCCTCGGGCGGCGCGGCGGGGTTGCCATTCGCCTTACCAAGCGGATTCCGGTGGCGGCCGGGCTGGGCGGGGGCAGCAGCAATGCCGCCAGCGTGCTGCTGGGGCTGAATCATCTTTACGGCGGTCCCCTTGCACCGGACCGTCTCCTTGCCATCGGAAAAACTCTCGGCGCGGATGTGCCTTTCTTTCTGTTCCAGTCGCCGGCCCTGGCCTCCGGAATCGGCGACCGTTTGGAGGCATTCTCCGGCATCCCCCCCCTGGCGGCGCTGGTGGTGAGTCCGGCATTGGCCGTATCCACTCGAATGGTTTACCAAAATCTGAATTTACGATTGACAAACTCTCAAAAACGACCTACAAGAGCCCATTTAAAGCAATCGGCGTTCACCCCTGATCTCCATTTGTATAATGATCTCGAGACGGTTACGCTGGCGTGGCATCCTGAGCTCCTGGCCATCAAAAACCTGTTGACCGGCCGGGGGGCGCTGGGCGCTCTCATGTCCGGGAGCGGGCCGAGCGTTTTCGGGCTTTTTCCCGACCTGGACGCCGCTCGCCAAGCCGCTGACACCCTGCCGGGGGACCGGGGGTGGCGGCTGTTTTGTGCGGATTTACTGACCGGCCCGGCTCCGTTGATCGACGAGATTTGAAAACCGGGGGCGGCTCGGAGAGATTCCGGGCGACAAGGGCGAGCCTTTCTGGGGCGTCGTCAAGTGGTAAGACACAGGACTTTGGTTCCTGCATCCGGAGGTTCGAATCCTCCCGCCCCAGCCAAACGCGAGTGCATCGGCTTCTTCCCCGGGGGGAGGCGGCCGGCAAGACATAGCCGGGGCGGACGGATAGCATGAGCCGGATGCCCGATGACGGCAGCAGCGGGGACCCCATGGAAAACAACGGTGTTTTTGTATTTTCGGGAAGCTCGAACCCCGAATTGGCCCAAAAGATATGCGGCTACCTGAAGCTGCCGCTGGGCGGCGCCAAGGTCACCACCTTCAGCGACGGCGAGATCCAGATCGAGATCCTCGAAAACGTGCGTTCGAGGGACGTGTTCGTGATCCAGTCGACGTGCGCACCGGTCAACGACAACCTGGTCGAGCTGCTGCTCATGATCGACGCGTTCAAACGCTCTTCCGCGCGGCGGATCACGGCCGTGCTGCCGTACTTCGGGTATGCGCGTCAGGACAAGAAGGTGGCCCCGCGGGTGCCGATCAGCGCCAAGCTCGTGGCCGACATGCTCACCGTCGCCGGCGCCCAGCGGGTGATCACCCTGGACCTGCATGCCGGCCAGATCCAGGGTTTTTTCAACATACCGGTGGACAACCTGTTTGCGGCGCCGGTGCTGATCGGCCACATCCGCCGCCACTTCGACAACGACCTCGCCATCGTTTCCCCCGATGCCGGCGGGGTCGAACGCGCGCGGGCGTTTGCCAAGCGGCTGGACGCGGACCTGGCCATCATCGACAAGCGCCGCTCCGCACCGAACCAGGCCAAGGCCATGGCCGTCATCGGCAACGTGCGCGGCAAGGTGGTCGTGATCCTGGACGACATGGTGGACACGGCCGGGACCCTGGTCGAGGCGGCGGAAGCCCTGTCCCGGGAAGGGGCCCGCGAGATCCACGCCTGCTGCGCCCACGCCGTGCTCTCGGGTCCGGCGGTGGATCGCATCCGGGACTCGGCGCTGAAAAGCGTGGTCGTCACGGACACCATCCCGTTGAAGCCGAACGCGGCGGCGTGCCAAAAAATCAGCGTCCTGTCGATTTCCGAGTTGGTCGGCGAGGCCATCATCCGCAGCTACCGGGGGGATTCGGTCACGTCGCTGTTTGTTTAAACCGGCTTTGAAAGAAGCCTGTACTTTTAGGTCAAGGAGGAACATCCGTTGAAACAGATTGAATTAACCGCTACGGCGCGCGATACGAAGGGCAACGGGCCGGCCCGCCGGCAGCGCCGGGAAGGCTTGGTCCCCGCCGTGCTCTACGGCCCGGGCGCGGAGACGAAGCAGCTATCGATCAAGGTCCGGGACCTCGAACACGTGGTCCAGAAGGGCAACATCCGGCGCACGATATTTTCCCTCGGCATCCAGAACGGCGGCAGCGTCACCAAGCTCGCCGTCATCAAGGAGCTGCAGACGAACCCCGTGACCGGCCAGTTCCTGCATGTGGATTTCTACGAGATCGACATGAACCGCAAGCTCCGGGTCATGGTGCCGGTGCTGCCGACGGGCAAGGCCAAGGGCGAGGAGTTCGGCGGCATGCTGCAGATCATCGAGCGTGAAATCGCCGTCTTCTGCCTGCCGCGCGAAATCCCGGAGAGCCTGGAGCTCGACGTGAGCGATCTGGGGATCGGCGACGCCCTGCACGTGAAGAACATCGTCCTGCCGCCCGGCGTGGAGCTGCCGCCGGGTGAGAATTACACCGTGGTGACCGTGATCAGCCCGAAGGCGGAAGCGGCACCGGTGGCGGCCGCTCCGGCCGAGGGCGAGGAGGCCGAAGGCGCTGAAAAGCCCGCCGCGGGCGAGGGCGAAGCGGCGGCGGAGAAGCCCTGACGCCGATGGCGGCCGGGATGGATGCTCGATCGAGCGGATGGCCATGGGCATGGGGGAGATCGATGAAACGTTGCCGGGGCGGCTGCGCCTGGTGGTCGGCCTCGGCAACCCGGGTGCGCGGTATGCCGCGACGCGGCACAACATCGGCTTCAGGGTGCTGGACCGGCTGGCCGCCGATTTCGCCATCGAGGTCGGCCGCGAGAAGTTCAACGCGGGCTTCGGACGGGGCCGGATCGAAGGCCTTGACGTCGTGCTGGCGAAGCCCATGGCCTTCATGAACCGCAGCGGGCTCCCGGTGCGGAGCCTGGCAGAGTTTTTTCGAATATCCAGCCGGGACATGGTGATCGTGCATGACGACATCGACCTGGCATACGGGCGTTTGAAAATAAAAGAGAAAGGAGGGCATGGCGGGCACAATGGCGTAAGATCGCTGATCGATGCCTTCGGCGGGGGGGATTTCACGCGCCTGCGGGTGGGCATCGGGCGTTCCGAAGCCGCAGGGCAGCCAGTGGCGGATTACGTGCTGGATCAGTTCACGCGGGAGGAGGCCGCCGCGCTGCCGGGAGTCATCGAGCGGGCCAGGGATGCCGTGGTCACGATCCTGTGCAAGGGAACCAAAATCGGCATGAACCAGTTCAATACCAAACCAGACATGCGTACCGATTAACCATGCGAAATTCAGGGAGGAGAGGATGAACTATCTACCGTTGGTGTGCACGTTAGTGGGTGTTGCCGGCGTACTCTACGCCATTATCGTGGCCGGCATGGTCAAAAGCGCTCCGGCCGGAAACGAGCGGATGAAGCAGATCTCCGGCGCGATCGCGGAAGGCGCCATCGCCTATCTGAACCGCCAGTTGAAAAGCGTCAGCATTGCCGGAATCATCATTTTCATCATCATCGCCGTGACCATGAAGGTGACGACGGCGGTCGGCTTCCTGGTCGGGGCCGTGGCGTCCTACCTGGCAGGCTACATCGGGATGCGGGTGTCGGTCATCGCCAACGTGCGCGTCTCCGAGGCGGCCCGCAAAGGCTTGAATGCGGC
>JALOPD010000466.1 GCA_025454075.1 Desulfobacterales bacterium
GGAGGTGATGGCCGCAGCCGCAGCGATGGTGGCGGACTCCGGCGCGGACGTGCTGGACATCAACTTCGGCTGCGCCGTGCGCAAGATCGTGCGCGCCGGTGCGGGCGTCGCGCTCATGCGCGATCCCCGGCGAGCGGAAGCCATTCTTCAGGCCGTGCGCAAAGCGGTCGCGATCCCGGTCACGATCAAAATCAGAAGCGGCTGGGACCGCAGCGGCCGGGAGGCGCTCGCCATCGGCGCCATCGCCGAGGCCTGCGGGGTGGACGCCGTCACTCTCCATCCGCGGACGGCCGCGCAGAAGTTCGCCGGCCGGGCCGACTGGACTCGGATCGCCGCGCTCAAGGAACACCTGCGTCTGCCAGTCATCGGCAACGGTGACATCCGTACCGCCGAGGATGCGCTGCGCATGATGGCCGAGACCGGCTGCGACGCCGTGATGATCGGCCGCCGCGCCGTCGGCTACCCGCAGATCTTCACCGAGATCGCCTGCCGCCTCGCGGGCCGCCCCCTGCCCCCGCAGGACCGCGACCAGCGGATCGAGGTCATGCGTCGTTTCGTCGTTTTGTCGGCGGCCTGCTTCGGGGAGGAGCGCGCGGCGCGGCTGATGCGTTCGCGTCTGGCGTGGTTTGGGAAGGGGATGCGGCACAGCGCCGGGCTGCGCGCGGCGGCGGGACGCATTGCCACGCTGGCGGAGGCCCTGGCGCTGATCGAGGCGTATCGGCAGTCAGGCGGCGCCGCGTTTCGCGAGGCGGCGACGCCGGCGGTCATTTCAGCCGAACCGTACCGCCCGGGCCGACGGCCGCCGGCTGGCTGAGTACGGCTTCGGACGTGTCGCCGGACACCGACTCGATCCGGGCCTCGCCGACGCGATCGCCGGGCTGCAGAAACCGCAGCCCGCCCTTGTTCTCGACCGGCCGTCCGCTGCCGAAGACCTCGATCGTCCGGCCGACCGTGAGCCCCACGGCGCTGCCGGATGAAATGCTGATCCGCCCCCCGTCGGCGCCGACGACGAATCCCTGCCATGGCTGCCGGCCGAGCGCATCGCAGAGCCGGGAGCCTGCCTCCGGCAGCAGCCGCGTCAGGACCGGCTCGATCTCGCCGAACGGGAGCGGGCCCGCCTGCTGCAGCTGCTCGTGGCGCAGCTCATCGATGACCAGTTCCTCGGAAAAGATTTCATCCATGGCCTTGGTGCCGGTGGCCGAATCGATCACCTCCACCCGCATGACGGCGCGCAGCGTATAGCGCGTGTCTTTCCACAGCCAGAAGCCGGTCCTTTCGTCCATGAGCCGAGCGTCGCTCAAGGTGCCGACCACGAAAAAGTTCAGCCCTCGCGGCCGGCCGAGGGCGGCCAGGGCGTAGCCGTCGATCTGACCGGAGGCCAGCCGCGGCGGGGACGTCAGGAGCTGGCCGACCTGCTCGTCGACCAGGCTGTTGCGGCAATCGGCCCGCAGCCATGCGGTCAGGGACTTCTGAAAAAAGGCGTTGAACCCCGAAGGCCCTTTCTGGGGCGGGGTTTCCAGCCCGATCAGGGCAATCTTGTACTTGAGATCGGAAGCCGAGGGCGTCAGCGCGCTGCCCACCTTGCGGGTGGTCTCGCCGACCGTCCGGACGGTGCCCTTGGCGGTGTCCTTGATGGTGGTGCAGCCCGAAAAAAATAAGGCCAGACCGAGCGCCAGCAACAGGATCGGGCCGCGACGGCGCCGAAAGAAACGAATCTGCTCCATGTCGTTCATCGCTGCCACGGTGAGCCGCGTACCTCCTTGTGGATTCCGGTGCCTTGCAGGCGGTTTTTTTACATAATGGATACGGCTGATGATGTCAAACCGAGCCCGCAGCGCCCGGCGGCAGGACCTCATCCGGAACCTCGTCCGGCTTGACACCCTGCGCCCGATCTGTTAGCGCACCGAAGCAATCCATTTCAGCGCGCAGGAGACCCTCATGGCCTCGATCGACGAGAACATTCTGAAAGCCGCCAAGGAAATCGTGGTGAAGTTCATCGAATGCGGCCGTCTATCGCCCAACGCGTTCCCCGAGGCATTTCAAAGCATCTATCGGACCGTCGCGGACACGGTCAAAACCAGCCTCCCGCCGGCGCAGACCCCGCCGGCCGCGCCTGCGGCACCCTCCCCGCCGGTCCCGGCCCAGAAGCCCCCCGCGGCGCGACGCTGATCCCGCCGCAGGCTCCGCGGTCGTCGGCTCAATGGGCGTCGGCCCAGTTGTCGCCGCAGGCCAGGTTCACCTTGAGCGGCACCTTCAGCTGCCAGACGCCCTCCATGACGTCCTGGACCCGCCGTCCGACCGCCTGCGCTTCATCCGGCGGCACCTCGAACACGAGCTCGTCGTGCACCGTCAGCAGCATGGCCGCCTGGAACCCCTCCCGCGCCAGGGTCTCGTCTATGCGGATCATGGCCACCTTGATCAGGTCCGCGGCCGAACCCTGGATCGGGGTGTTGATGGCGGTGCGCTCGGCCGCTTGGCGAACGATGGGGTTGGAATGGGTGATGTCCGGCAGCAGGCGGATGCGCCCCAGGAGCGTGCTCGTGCGCCGCGCCTGGCGCGCCGCCGCGACGGTCTCTTCCAGGAACCGCTTGACCCCGGGGTAGCGCGCAAAATAGCTGTCGATGTAGATCCGGGCCATCTTCTGGCTGATCTCGAGCTGGCGCGCCAGCCCGAAGGCGCTCATCCCGTAGATGATGCCGAAGTTGATGGCCTTGGCCTGCCGCCGCAGTTCGGGACTGATCCGGTCGGCTTCGACCTGAAACACCTCCGATGCCGTGCGGGTGTGGATGTCTTCGTCTTCGCGGAACGAGCGGATCAGGGTTTCGTCTTCCGAGCAGTGCGCCAGGATGCGCAGCTCGATCTGCGAATAGTCCGCCGAGAGCAGCCGCCATCCCGGCCGGGGGACGAAGGCGCGCCGGATCTCACGGCCCTCC
>JALOPD010000140.1 GCA_025454075.1 Desulfobacterales bacterium
CAGGCAGGCACCCGGCGCGCATGGCGTTGAAGGATTGATGGGAACTAATGAAGCAGTTTCAATGATGTTAACCGTAAATTAACATATGTTAAAAATATGTTAGCGTAAACACGATAAATAAACAGGCTCACAGGTCCGTTCCAAACCGCCCGCTTTTCGGCCGTGCATTTTTAAAAAATCAAAATTCCATGAGTTACGAGTCGTTAGACAGACCATCGTATCGGCTCGCTGCTAAACCAACCGCCTTCACGACCCTATGGCATGAATTGGTATGCAACTTGCTCAAACTTGTCCGGGGCGGCTGGCCTTCTGCCTCCCTGCCAGTATGCCCATGGCAACGAACTCGGTCGACCGCATTTTAAAAGAACCCATCAACTCATACCTGTCGGAGGGCTTAATGAAGCGGATGCAAATTGCAGGTCTCATCCTTCTGGCCCTGTGGCTGCCGGCTTTTGCCGTCCACCCCGCAATGGCGAACCCCGCCCCGCACGAGGCCCTCAAGCAGCCGTTCGCGTCGGGGCCGGAGGTGACCAAGGCCTGCCTGAGCTGCCACTCGGAGGCCGCCGCCCAGATCCACAAGACGATCCACTGGACCTGGGTCGACCCCGCCTCCCCCAAGGACAAACCCATGGGCAAGGGCGCGCTCACGGTCAACAACTACTGCGTCAGCATCCACGGCAACGAGCCGCGCTGCACCTCCTGCCACATCGGCTACGGCTGGAGGGACAAAACCTTCGATTTCACCGACGCGAGCAAGGTGGACTGCCTCGTGTGCCACGAGCAGACCGGCACCTATAAGAAACACCCGGCCATGGCCGGCCTGCCGGCCAAGGAGCCCGTGGTCTTCCCGGGCGACGGCCAGCAGTACCTGCCGCCCGAGTGGAACAAGGTGGCCCAGAGCGTGGGCCGGCCCACCCGCGAGAACTGCGGCGTCTGCCATTTCTACGGCGGCGGCGGCGACATGGTGAAGCACGGCGACCTGGACTCCTCCATGACCAAGCCGAACAAGGCCCTGGACGTCCACATGGGGGTCGACGGCAAGAATTTCGACTGCACGCGCTGCCACACCACGACCGCCCACCAGGTGGCCGGCCGCATCTACTCGACCCCGGCCGCCAAGGAGCGCAAGACCCTGGCCCAGGACGACCTGACGCCGCGCATCACCTGCGAGTCCTGCCACACGGCCACCCCGCACAAGCCGGGGGTGAAGGCCAACGACCACACCGACAAGGTGGCCTGCCAGAGCTGCCACATCTCGGAGTTCGCCCGCGCGCTACCCACCAAAATGCGCTGGGACTGGTCCACGGCCGGCAAGAAGAAGGACGGCAAGCCCTACAAGGAAAAGGGCCCGCTGGGCACCCCCGTGTACGACACCCAGAAGGGCAACTTCACCTGGGAGAAAAACGTCAAACCCCGGTACTTCTGGTACAACGGCACCATCGACGCGGTGTCACTGAAGGACGCGATCGACCCCACCCGGCCCGTCGCCCTCAACTGGCCGGTGGGCCGGCCCGAGGACCCCAACGCCCGGATCGCGCCTTTCAAGGTCCACACCGGCAAGCAGCCCTACGACACGGTCAACAAGACCATGCTCGTGCCGCACCTCTTCGGGCCGCCGGACTCCGACGCCTACTGGGCGAAGTACGACTGGAAGCTCGCCTTCGAAAGCGGCATGAAGAAGGCGGGGCTGCCCTTCAGCGGCCAGTTCGACTTCGTCGAAACGAGCTACGTGTTCCCGACGACCCACATGGTGGCGCCGAAGGACCAATCGGTCGGCTGCAACGAGTGCCACACCCGCGACGACGGCCGCATGGCGGGCATCAAAGGCGTCTACCTGCCGGGCCGCGACGGCAACAAGGTGATCGAAATCCTGGGCTGGGCGGCGGTGCTCGGTTCGCTCGCGGGCGTGCTGCTGCATGCGCTCGGCCGCGCCGTCAGCACCCGCAGGAAGGAGGGCTGATCCATGAACGCAAACGACACCACCTGCAAAATGGTGAACATCTACCTCTACACCCGCTACGAGCGGTTCTGGCACTGGCTGCAGAGCGCGCTGATCGCGGTCCTGCTCGTGACCGGCTTCGAGACCAACGGCCTGTACACCCTGTTCGGATTCAAGGCGGCGGCGGAGATCCACAACTTCGTCGGCATCACCTGGCTGGTCGCCTTCGCCTTTTTCGTCTTCTGGGTGTTCACCACCGGCGAATGGCGGCAGTACGTCCCGACCACCAAGAAGATGCTGGAGGTGGTGCGCTACTACCTCTACGGCATCTTCCGCGGCGAGCCGCATCCGTTTCCCAAGCGCAAGGACGCCAAGCACAACCCCCTGCAGCGCATCGTCTACCTGAGCCTGGCCGCGTTTCTGCTGCCGCTCCAGATGCTGACCGGGTTTCTCTATTGGAGCTACAACTCCTGGAGCGCCTGGGGCCTCGGCTGGATGTCGCTGAGGGTCGTGGCCGCGGTGCACCTGGCCGGCGGCTTTGCCATCCTATCCTTCCTCATCGTGCACCTCTACATGATCACCACCGGCCACAGCCTCGGCGCCCACACCCGGGCCATGATCTGCGGCTGGGAGGAGGTCGAGGAACGGGAGCCCATCGAGGATTGGGAGATCAAATCGCGGGTCAAGACCACGGCCTGACGCCGACAAAACGGGGGAGGCCGCCCGCCGGCGGCTTCCCCCGCTCTCTTTCCCTGCGACACTCGCTCCCCTCGCCCCGGAACTCGATATATCAACCGGGTCGCCCGCCCCTCCCGTCGTTTTTGCTTGCCCGAACCGGCCCGCCTGATGATATAATCTAATTCTTCTACAGGACCTAATACCCGCACCCATCCGGCCCCTTTTCCCGCTGACCGCGGTGGACTCCGCCTACGCAGCCGGCCCGATCAGCTACGTGACGACGAACCTCCTGGAGCAGCTGGGCTACCTCGCCCCGAATGCCTTTGGCGGCCGGACGATCTCCCCGCAGGTCAGCGAGCTGTTTTCGGCGGCGCTCGCAATCTTCAGGAAGGGTGAACAAACAGAACCCGGCGACTACCCCTATGTCGGGGATGTCGAATCCCCCACCGGCACCCATACCGTCTGGATCAGCCCCAACAGCGCGGCCGGAAAACACACGCTCTATCTGCCTGAGGATCGCTGACCCGCAGGATGCGGCCTCGCCGGCGTTGCCCTCAGGGATCATCCCTCAACGCATCGCCGCACCCGGCTATCTTCGGTCCGGCTGCAGCTCCACCCGACGGTTCAGGGCGCGCCCCTCCACCGAGTCGTTGGAGGCCGCCGGACGGGTCTCGCCGTACCCCTTTGCCGCGACCCGCTCGGGCGCGACGCCCTGCCGGATCAAATAATCGCGCACGGCCCGGGCCCTGGCTTCCGAAAGCGCCTGGTTGTGCTCCGCCGAAGCGGTGCTGTCAGCGTGGCCCTGAACCTCGCCCGTGAGGTTGGGGTCTGCCTTCAGGATGGCCGCCGCTTCATCCAGGGCGCTCGCCTCCTTGATGATCGCCTGGTCGCTGTCGAAGTAAACAGCCCGCAATTCCCAGCAGCCGTCGACGTTGACCCTGGCGTCTTTAGGCGTGTTCGGGCACCGGTCGCGGCCGTCGGGCACGCCGTCGCCGTCCGAATCCGTCATCCCGGAAAACGGCGCCGCCCCGACCGGAGCTGCGGCGGGAGCCAGAAAGACCTCCTGTACGTAGCGGGCCATGGCCTGAGGCGAAGCGATCTCATCGGCACCGACGGCAAACCCGCAGCCGCCGACATTGACGAGCGCGGCCATTACCGCGCGACCATCGCAGTCCCGGTCCATAAGAATGGGGTAGATGCACAGGCGGTCGCCGAGAACCCCCTTCAGTTTCTGCACGGTTTTGAAGGTCCTGCCGTGCAAAATGTTCTCGGAGTCGCTGACGACGATCAGGGAGGTCCGGCCGGGATTCCTCTCAAGGATGGAGCGGCTGGCCGGGGTGCCGCCGCCCATGGCGCTGCTGCGGCCGGAGCGCGCGGCAGCGGCGTGGCGGTCCATACCGGCGGCGAACTCGTCGCGGTTGTACGCCGACAGTCCGTAGAGCACCACGGCGTCATCACAGCTCAGGCAGCTGCCCGACTCGAAGGCCACGAGCCCCGCCCGATAGTCGAGCGCCGGAATCATCCGGTTCATGCGCGAGACGATCTCCTGAGCACGGTCGGCCTCGCGCCGTTTCCGGCTCGTTCGCTCCATCGAGGAGGCGGTGTCCAGCACCACGATGAAGGTGTCGGCCTTTTTGGAATAGGCCGCGGGGTCCACTGGCACCGGTTGGAAAGATTCCGGTGCGGGCGTCTGTCTGCTGGCGCAGCCCGCCGATAAACCGGCCAGGGCGACTGCCAGGAGGACGAACCGGAAGCACGTTTTCACTTTTCTATCCTTTTTTTTTAAGGTCTTGTCCGAAGCGCGGCAGGGTTACGGCTCGTCCGCCCGCCTGCGATAGCCTTCGGCGCTCATGATGGCATCGAGAAGTGCTTTGCGGAGGTGGGCGTCGCTGATCTTGAAACCCTCCGCCGTGACGATGAATCGGACGTGAACTCACCCGCAGGCGGAGGCGGCGGCCGGATGCAAAGCGGTTTTCGAGGAATCGGCTTTCAGCCGCCCAGATAGGCCTTCTTGACCTCGGCGTTCTCGAGCAACTCCTTCGAGCGCCCCTCCAGCACCAACCGGCCGGTTTCGATGACGTAGCCCCGCTGGGCGAACTGCAGCGCCAGCCGTGCGTTCTGTTCGACCAGCAGGATCGTGGTGCCCTCCGCGTTGATCTCCTTCAGGGCCTTGAACATGCTCATCATCAGCAGCGGGGCGAGCCCCATGGACGGCTCGTCGAGGAGCATCATGCGCCGGCCGCTCATGTAGGCCCGGGCCACGGCCAGCATCTGCTGTTCGCCGCCGCTCATGGTGCCGGCCTTCTGCTTCTGGCGCTCCTCGAGCCGCGGAAAGAGCTTGAACATGCGCTTCAGGTCGACGGCGATGCGCTCCGCATCCCGGCGGGCGAAGGTCGCCAGCTTCAGGTTCTCGGTGACGGTCAGGTTGTCGAACAGCCGCCGCCCCTCCGGGACGTGGGAGACCCCGAGCTCGCTCACCACGCGGTCGGCGCTGTAGCCCAGAAGGTCCTTGCCCTGCAGCGTCATGCGGCTGCCGGGCTCGGTTCTCACCATGCGCGAGATCGCCCGCAGCGTGGTGCTCTTGCCCGCGCCGTTGGCCCCGATGATGCAAACGATCTCGCCTTCGCCGATCTGGAAGTCCAGGCCGTGCAGCGCCTTGATGTTGTCGTAGGAGACCCGCAGGTTTTCAACCGATAACAGCGTCACGCCACCGCCTCCTTGCCCAGATAGGCTTCGATCACGGCCGGGTTGTTCTGGATCTCGTGGGGGGTGCCCTCGGCGATGACCTCCCCGAACACCAGGGTCTGGATCCGCTCGCAGAGCTCCATCACCACCCGCAGCCGGTGCTCGATCAGAAATATCCCAATGCCGATCTCGTCGCGCATGCGGCGGATGATGTCCATCATCTGGGAGAGCTCCTCCGGGTTCATGCCGGCCGTGGGCTCGTCCAGGAACAGGATCTTGGGCTCGGTCGCGAGCGCCCGCGCCATTTCCACGCGGCGCTGGGCGCCGTAGGGCAGGTTCGTCACGACCTGCCCGGCCAGCCCATCGATCCCCATCATGGTGAGGAAGCGCCGGGCCACCGCCTCGTGCTCGGCTTCTTCCCGGTGCCGCTTTCGGGTTCCCAGAAACGCGCCGGTGAGGCCGTAGCCGAGCTTCGAATAGCGCGCCAGCTTGATGTGGTCGAGCACCGTCATGTGCCGCCACAGCAGCATGTTCTGGAAGGTGCGCCCCAGCCCGCGCGAGGCGACCTCGTGGGGCGCAAGGCCGAGGAGGCTCTCCCCTTCCAGCGTGATGCGGCCCTCGGTGGGCCGGTAGATGCCGGTGATCAGGTTGAAGATCGTGGTCTTGCCCGCCCCGTTCGGCCCGATGAGGCCGCACACCTTCCCGGCCGGGATCTCGAGGTTGTAGTCGTGAACGGCCCGGAGCCCGCCGAAGAAGTGGGTCATGTGTTCGACATTCAGCAATCCAGTCATATCTGAACTTTCGACTTTGAAGGTCCCTTCGGCTGGATCAGCCGCACCGGGTCGAAGTCCCGGAAGGCGATCAGGCCCGTGGGCCGGAAGATCATCACCAGGATCAGCAGCAGCGGGATGAAGATCCACTTCCAGATCTCGAGCGGCCTGAGCATTTCGCTCAGCAGGTTGATGCTCACCGCGCCCACGATGGAACCGTAGACCGAGTTCAGCCCCCCGAAGTACATCATGGCCAGCACCTCGGCCAGCTGCTGGAGGCCGAAAGTGCCGGGGTTGACATAGCGCAGCACGTGGGCGAACAGCACGCCGGCCACCCCGGCCCAGAACGCCGAAAACAGAAAGGCGATCATCTTCGTGCGCTGGGTGTTGACGGTCATGGCGTCCGCCGCCATCTCGTTGTCGCGCACGGCGTTCAGCGCCAGGCCGTAGGTGGAGCGGACGAAGTTGTTGATGACCGCCACGCAGATCACCGTGCAGGCGAAGACCATCGGCAGGTTGGACCAGTCCGGCTGGCCCCTCATCCCGCGCGGGCCGCCCACGACTTCAAGATTTTCGATCAGGCTCTTCACGATGAACGTGAAGGCCAGCGAGATGATGGCGAGGTAGTCGCCGCGGGTGCGGAACGAGGGGATCGCCACCGCGAGCGCCCCCACCGAGGCCACGCACCCTCCGAGGACGAGGGCCACTGGAAAAAGGAAGGGGCCGACGGCGGGCGGCAGCAGCGCTTTGCCGTACATGCTGCTGTTCGTGAACAGGACGATCGTAAAAACCGAGCCCGCATACGCCCCCAGCGCCATGAACCCGGGGTGGGAGCAAGAGAACTCCCCCATGTACCCGTTGATGACGTTGAGGCTCAACGTGAGCATCACCGCGATGAGGGTAATCTTGACGACGATCACGCGGTAGTCGTTGATGTCGGACCAGATGTGCAGCACGGCATAGAGCAGCGCCAGGTGGAAAACGATGGAGGCGGTGGGCATGCGTCGGGCCAGAAACCCCGCCGCGCGGTTGGCGGGGGCCTGCAGCAGCCGCCCCGCCAGAAGAACCGGCAGCAGATAGATCAGCAGAATGTAAAGGACGGTGCCGGGGATCAGCTCGGGTTTTTTCAGGGCGTTCTCGAACCCGAAGAGCACGGGGATCTTGGGAAGGTCCACCAGGTGCGCCAGGCCCAGGCCCGCGAACTGCTCCGCCAGAACCGCCGCCAGGGCCCCCGTCAGCCAGCCGAGCAGTGGGATGTCCTGGAAAAAGCGCCGCAGGCGGCCGAAACGGCGCGGGGCGCTTTGCGTGTCGTTGGGTGTGCTCATGAAGGTTCGTTCCCCGTTATCCTCCAGCGGCGTTCGCGCATGGGAGTTAGAGTCTCAGACGAACGGAGTAGGGTTCCCCGAAAAGGCCGTACGGCCGGAAGACCAGAATCAGCAAGATGATGGAGTAGGCGATGAAGTCCCGCAGGGTCGAGGGAAACACCATGGCGACGAAGATCTCGATGAACCCCAGAATAAAGCCGGCCAGGGTGGCGCCCAGGATCGAGCCGCGGCCGCCCAGGATGGCCGCCACGAAGGCCTTCCAGCCGAACACGATCCCCATGTAGGGGTCCAGCACGGGGTAGGCCACGCCGAAGAGAATGCCGGCCGCCGCGGCGAGCCCCGAGCCCAAGGCAAAGGTCATGGCCGCGATCTTGTTGATGGGGACCCCCATCAGGGGCACGACGACATAGTCGAAGGCCATGGCGCGCATGGCCATGCCCCACTTGGTGCGGCGGATGAACTGGTGCAGCGCAAACGCCAGGGACAGCGAGACCACCACGATCATGATCTTCTGGTTGGTGACGAAGACCCCCCCGAGATCGTAGGTGACGGATTCGACCAGCGCCGGGAACTTGACGCGCTGGGCCCCCAGAAGGATCAGGTTGCCGGTTTCCAGGATGATGCCGATCATGAGCCCGGTGATGGCGGCCGAAGCCCGCGGCGCGTCCCGCAGGGGGCGGTACCCCACCCGCTCGATGAACATTCCCAGGAAGGAGGTGAGCACCATCGAAAACAGGATGGTGAGCACCAGGATCAGCCAGTTGGGCAGGGCGATCACGCCGGCGGCGCTCAGGGCGATCAGGCCGGTGGCCACGCCGAAGCCGATGTAGGAGCCGGTCATGAAGATGTCCCCATGGGCGAAGTTGAACAGCATGAGGATGCTGTAGACCATGGAGTAGCCGATCGCGATCAGGGCGTAGAAGCTGCCCCACTGCAGGGCGTTGATCAGGTTTTGAAGAAAGACGGTCATGCCGGGTTCCTGCTTCGAAAAAAGCGGGTTAGAGTGTTGAGCGCCATCCGGTACGCAATCAAATCCCCCTTCGCCCCCTTTGCCAAAGGGGGGTGGGGGGATTTCGATGCCGCGACTTTCTATTTGAAAGCGGCGCCGGCGTGCGGTTGCTAAGCCGGGAAAACGCCAAGGTAATTTCCCGTTGCCGGCCGTCTCACCGGCAACGGGAAAATACGACCCTCTGCGTTCTCAGCGCCTCTGCGGTGATACTCCTCACCGACGCGGGTCCCTGTTTTTACGGGCACGCGGTCTTATAGAACTCGAACTCGCCCTTGTCGTTGATCTTGACGATGTTGGCGCACTTGACGGGGTCGCCGCTGTTGGGCGGGAAGCTGATCGTCCCCGTGATGCCCGGGAAGTTCTTGATTTCGGCGATGGCTTTGCGCACGGACTCGCGGTCCTTCTTGATGTCGCCGGTGATCGTACCGGCGTTCTTGATGCCCTGGCCGATGAGGCCGATCGCATCCCAGGTGAGGGCGGCCACGTCGTCGGGAATGACTCCGTACTTGGCCTTGTAGCGGTCGATGAACTCCTTGGTGGCGCCCTTGGCGCCGGCCGAGGCGTAGTGCGAGACGAAGAAGGAGCCCAGGCAGTCCTTGCCGCAGAGCTTAACCAGTTCGTCGGAGGCCCAGCTGTCGCTGCCGAGAATCGGCTTTTTCCAGCCCAGTTGCTTGGCCTGCTGCACGATCAGGGGCACCTCGTTGTAATACTGCGGGGTGAACAGGAACTCCGCCCCGGAGTTGATGATCTTGGTCAGCTGGGAGCTGAAGTCGGTGTCCTTGGTGGTGAAGCTTTCATAGGCCACGACCGAGCCGGGACCGTTCTTCTTCTCCCAGTCCTTCTTGAAGAACTCGGCCAGCCCCTTGGGGTAGTCGCTCGCCACGTCGTAGAGCACGGCGGCCTTCTTGAACTTGTACTCCTCCGAGGCGAAGATCGACAGGGCCGGCCCCTGGAAGTCGTCCAGGAAGCAGGCGCGGAACACGTAGGGCCGGTCCTTGGTGGTGTTGGGGTTGGTCGACCAGCCGCTGATCAACGGGGTCTTGTAGTTGTTGGCGACCTCGCCGGCCGGGACGGCCTGCTTCGAAGCCTGGGGGCCGACGATGGCGATCACCTCGTCGACGGTGATCAGCTTGGTGGCCGCCTTGGCCGCGGACTCCGCCTTGGCCTCGTTGTCCTCGACGGCGAGCTCCACCTTGTACTTCTTGCCGCCCACCTCGATCCCGCCGGCCTTGTTGACGTCCTCCACCCACATCTGGGCCGCGAACTTGGTGGCCTCGCCCACTTTGGGGATGTCACCGGTGATCTCGGCGTTGATGCCGATCTTGATCGTCGGCGTCTTCTGGGCGACGGCCCCTGTGGCCATGAGAACGCCGGCCAGCAACATCAGGGAAAAGACGATGGTCTTTTTCATGCCTTCCTCCTTTACGCGTGAGTTTGGGTTTGTGGTTGGTGAGAGGATCCCCCGAATTACGACGCACGTTTTTTAGCACAGCCGAAAGGGCATTGCAACGATTTAGAAACGGCATTTACCCCATGTGAATCGAGCCGACCGGATGAATCCCGGTCATTTTATGCATCCGTGGGCCGGGCGTTTGCAGGCGCATGGCCTGCGTATCAATTTTTGTTAATTGCAAATTGCAGCCGGTTTTTATATGAATTCTGAAGAAAAACAATTCTGATTTGACAACATCCGCAAAATTGCTGTAGAAATGCAACATTCGCCCGGTAGGCGCCTGCCGGCGGCGTTGCCGGGTGCCTCCGATGCCCGGATGAAAGAACAAAAAACGGAAGGCTGGAAGACGAGCGCCTCAATCCGGAAACGCCATGCTGATCGACCCGACCAACTTGTCCATCATCCGTCAGCTCCGCGACGGCCGGAAATCCTACAAGGCCATCGCCGACAAACTGCACCTCTCCGAAAACACCGTGCGCTCGCGCGTGCAGCGCATGGGCGAGGAGGGGTTGCTCGAGATCAGCGGCCTGGTGAACCCGGATTCGCTGGACGGCCACCGCGCCATCCTGATCGGCGTCAAGCTGAAAACCCCCGACCTGGTCGCCAAGGGCGCCGAATTCAGCCGCCTCAAGGGCGTGGTGTCGGTCAGCGTCGTCACCGGCCGATTCGACATCATCCTGATCGTCATGCTGAAACCGGGCTTCGACCTGCTGGAGTTCTTCACCCGGGAGGTCTCGAAGGTCTCCGATGTCCTTTCGACCGAGACGTTCGTCATTTACAAAAACTTCAACCTCAGGATTCCGTATGTGCTATGATGGGCGCCGACCGTCATCCCGTCGCCGGTCAACCGGTCGGCCCGACCGGATAGACGGGCCGACGAGCCGACCGGCCGACCCCAAACCCTCAGGAGGAGAGGACACATGAAAGACGTATCCCAACTGAAATTCCCCGACGATGTGCGCTACGTCGAAAGCCATGAATGGGTCAAGGAGGAGGGCGGCCGCGCGCGCATCGGCATCACGGACTATGCCCAGGACCAGCTGGGCGACATCGTCTTCGTGGAGCTGCCGGCCGTCGGCAAATCCTTTTCCATCGGCGCGCCTTTCGGCAGCGTGGAATCGGTGAAGGCGGTCTCCGAGCTTTACATGCCGATCGCCGGGAAGGTGGTGGAGATCAACGCCGCTCTGGAAAACTCGCCCGAGACGGTCAACACCAGCCCCTACGACCAGGGCTGGATGATCGTCGTCGAGCCCGCCGACGCCGGCGAACTGAAAGGCCTTCTGACCGTGCAGGCCTACCGCGACAAACTGAAAGGATAGCCGCATGCGCTACCTGCCGCACACCCCCGAGGACATCACGCAGATGCTCGAGGCGACGGGCGCCCGCTCCCTCGAGGATTTCTTCGCCGTCATCCCGCCGGAGTGCCGCCGCGAGCGGCCGATGGTGCTGCCGGAGCCTCTGACCGAGTGGGAGCTGAACGCCCACATCGACGAAATGGCCGGCCGCATGGCGGGCAGCCGAGGGTACTCGGTCTTCCTCGGCGCCGGGAGCTACGAGCATTTCATCCCCGCGGCCGTCGGCTTCCTCACCTCCCGCTCCGAGTTCGTGACCTCCTACACCCCCTACCAGCCCGAGATGAGCCAGGGCACCCTGCAGGCGATCTTCGAATACCAGTCGCTCGCCCGGCGCCTGCTCGGCATGGAGGTGGCCAACGCCTCGATGTACGACGGCGCCTCCGCGCTGGCCGAGGCGCTGCTCATGGCGGTGCGGGTGACCCGCCGCCAGGCC
>JALOPD010000467.1 GCA_025454075.1 Desulfobacterales bacterium
TTGCACCGGTTCTGGCATTTGGGGTCGGCCTGGCAGGTTTTCTCCAGAAAGACCATCCGGTCGCCGACGGCGCGCTCGATCCCGCGGAACGTGCTCGGCCCCCGGCCTTCCGCGAGCATCTTTTCCCGGACGCACACGGCGGCACCGTAGGCGCCGAGCACCTCGCGATGCCTGGGAACCAGCAGCCCACGGCCGAGCACTTTCTCGAAAGCGGCCACGACACCCTTGTTCAGCGACGGGCCGCCCAGAAACATCACGCGCTCCCCGATCCGGCGCTTGCCGACCACCCGGTTGAGGTAGTTGCGGACGACGGCATAGCAGAGGCCGGCGATGAGATCCTTGCGGGCCGCGCCTTTCTGTTGGCAGGCCATGAGGTCGGATTCCATGAACACCGTGCAGCGCTCGGCCAGTTTCACCGGCCGTTCGGCGGCGAGCGCGATCTCCTGGAACTCGCCCACGATGTCGATGCCGAGCTTGTTGGCCAGCTCGTGCAGGAAGCTGCCGGTGCCCGCGGCGCAGACCTTGTTCATGTCGAAGTCGAGGGGGTGGGTGTCGCGGATGCCGATGTACTTGGAGTCCTGGCCGCCGATCTCGAAGATGGTGTCGACCGCCGGGTCGATGGCGACCGCCCCGCGGGCATGCGCCGTGATTTCGTCGATGACGAGATCGGCCTTCAGAAAATCGCCGACCACGATGCGCCCCGAGCCGGTGGTCGCGACCCCCTGGATCTCGATCCCCGGACCGGTGTGCGCGCGGAGGTGCTCGAGCAGGGCCTGGACCGCCTCGACGGGCTTGCCCCGGGTGGGGATGTAGCGTTTGTGGACGATCTGCCCGAGCGCATCCACCAGGGCGTACTTGGTGCTGGTCGAACCGATATCGATGCCAAGGAAACCTTGTACGCGTTGATTCGGCGGCCGCGACGGCAGCTCGTTGGTTTCCGGAAAGAGGGTCTGCCGCAGCTCCAGTTTCGAGTCGGCCGGGGCCGCGTAGGTTCGCCGGCGGCAGGCGGCGGTGAAGGCCGCCGGAGAAACCCGCGCCCGGCCGCCGGCCGCGAGCCCGTGCAGCGCCGCCCCCAGTGCGCCGATGGCGGTGCGGTGGGGCGGCACGATCAGGCGCGGATAGTAGTCGCGCAGCGCCTGCACCTGCAGTTGGTTGAGGGCCAGGCCGCCGATGAAAAGGATGGGGTCGTGCAGGACGCGGTTGGCCACCAGGCTGCTGATGTAGCTGCGGGCGTTGCCGACATGCAGGCCGTGGATGATGTCCTCCAGCCGTTCGCCCTTGTTCTGGAGATGGATCATGTCCGATTTGGTGAAGACGGTGCAGCGGCAGGCGACGCTGGCCGCGCGGCGGCTCTCGAGACCCAGGGCGATGAAATCGGCCAGGATCCCGTCGATCGGCGGGCGTTCGCGGTCGCCGCGGCGTTCGTAGATGGACGTCGCCAGGCGCTCGGCCTGCTGGTCGATGAAGGACCCCGTGCCGGAGGCGCAGGGCCCGTTGGTGCTGAAATTCTCGAGCTCCCAGCCCGAGTCGCGGTGCGCCACCTGCAGCAGGGCCGTTTCCTGCCCGCCCATGCTGATCACGGTCCGCACCTCCGGAGCGACGTGGACGGCCCCCAGCAACTGGCTGACGATCGCGAACTCATACGGAGCGCCGGCCTGCTCGCTGAGCTGCCGGCCGTGGCTGCCGGTGAAGGCGACGCCCGTGATGCGATCCCATCCGAACCGGGACTCGAGGTCGCCTATCAGTGCGGCGACGCTTTCCTCCACCTTGCCGAAGTGCCGGCTATAGGGGCTGGCGTAGACGATCCGCTTCTGTTCATCGATGACGATGCCGTTGACGCTGACGGAGCCGGCGTCGATGCCGACGTACAGCGCACCGTCCGGCGCATTGAGCTCTTCTTGGGATGGCGTCATGGATTCTCTCCTGTGCGATTCATTAGGGATAATTTGGAAAGCGGTAGAGCAATCGGCATACCAGGAGGCCAATGGCGGGAGGATCTTCAGAAATACTGATCGCGCGCAGAACGACAACGGGTTGGAATCATGGAAGAAGAGCCGATCCCATTGGAAGAGCCGGGCATTGGCTTAGGATCGTTTCCGAAAAGCAGCCGGCCCCAGCGAGGCTGCAACCGGGAAGGAGGGAGAAAGGGTGCAAGGCGCCGGAACAAATTGAAATTTAGTTCGTATTCACCGGTTGACCGGTCAACTTGAAATGCATCCTTCCGGAAACGCCATTTCAAAATCCCCCTAACCCCCTTTGTCAAAGGGGGGAAAGGAAGGAATGGATCTGGTGTTGCAATTTGCTTATTGGGTGGGAGCGGCATCTTGCCGCGATGATCGAGATCGAGGCTGGAGCCTACTCCGCCGAAGTAGCTTTGGCTGCGAAGGCCGGGAGCCTCTCTCACACCTTGTTGCCGAGAGGACCGAGTACCGCGTTGGAAGTCGTTTTCTATGAAGTTTCGACTGATTTTTTCAGGCGCTTGTTGAGCGCCTGGCGCGTGATGCCGAGCATCATGGCGGCGATGGCCTGGTTGCCGCCGGACCGCCGCAGGGCCTCGTCCACCAGCAGCGCCTCGACCTGCTTGAGCGTCGGGAGCGGGTCCGGGAAGACCGTCTGCTCGACCGCCGCATCGACCGGGCCGGCGACGGGGCTGTCCAGGCTTGGTTGCGTTTTGAATATCTCGGACTTGAAGGCATCCATGGAAAGCTTGCCCGCCGTGTGGATGCTGACCGCGTTGTAAACCATGGACTCCATCTCGCGCACGTTGCCGGGGAAACTGTACACGCCCAGCAGCTTGAGGAGTTCGTCCGGCGGCGTGGGCTTTTTCTTCCCCAGGCTTTTGGCCGCTCCTTCGAGGAAGTGATCCAGCAGCACCGGCAGGTCCTCCGGGCGCTCGCGAAGGGGCGGAAGCTGCAG
>JALOPD010000013.1 GCA_025454075.1 Desulfobacterales bacterium
TGCGCTGGCTTAACGCCAGCCTACTGGCGCGGCATCGCGGCGTGCGTCCTTTACTATCCGTCGGAAGTAGCGCAAGAAACGTCGTTCATGTTTAAAGAATAGCCATGCCAAGGTATAATTCAAAATCAGCCTCCTGCCAGGTCAGCTTTTGGGGTGGTTACCATTCCAGTATCCTTGAACTCTTCGCTTAGAAGAAACCATTTTTATCGGGAGCAGAATGAATCATACAACAGGCAGAGCTTCTCTAAATCGGCTCGCCGTTAGTGCCACTTTTCATTGTCTTGTAGGCTGTTCAATCGGCGAGATATTGGGCATGGTAATAGGCAGCGCTTTGGGATGGGGCAACTGGGCTACGGTGCTGCTCGCAGTGCTGCTGGCGTTTGTGTTTGGTTACGCTATGACCCTTTTGCCGCTGTTTCGCGCAGGCATAGGTGTCGGCCCCGCACTCAAACTCGCCCTTGCTTCAGACACAATCTCCATCACGATCATGGAGATTGTGGATAACGCCGTCATGCTCATCATCCCCGGTGCGATGGATGCCGGTCTTACGGAGCCTTTATTCTGGGGAAGCCTCATCTTTGCGCTTGCCGTGGCAGGAGTTATCGCCTTTCCGGCGAATCGTTGGCTAATTGCCCGTGGCAGAGGCCACGCACTGGTCCATAAGCATCATGATCAGAATCCACCGAATAAAGTCATAGCTGAAGAAGGCCACAAATACAAACACCACATTCCGCACCATTGATTTGAGGAGAAGTACGTATATCGGCGATGAATCGAATTGCCGAGGATTTTTGAAACTTTTATGGTATTGATCAGGTAATCCGCAACACAGCGCTTTTCAGAAATGTGTGGATATGATCTTTGCTGGCAGGCGCTCTAATAGATTGTGTTGCGGGGTTAGATCCAGCAAAAATTGATTGCCGTAATCCTGTCCGATTTGATCGGATTTTTTTACTCGTTGCCCGTTACGCGTTACTTTTGTTTTCCATGGTTTCAAAACCGATCGACATATCCCGCTTCCGCCACCTCTACCCCTTCACCTCGCGTTTTGCGGAGGTGAACGGCTTTGCCATGCACTATGTGGACGAGGGCCGGGGCGAGCCCCTTGTGATGCTGCACGGCAACCCCACCTGGTCTTTTTACTTCCGCGAGCTGATCAAGGGGCTTTCGGGCGGCTACCGCTGCATCGCGCCGGACCACATCGGCTGCGGGCTCTCCGCCCGGCCCCGCGTCACCGAGTACGGCTTCCGTCTCCGCAACCGGGTCGACGACATCGAGGCCTTCTTCGGGGCCGTCGGCCTTTCTAAAAACCTGACGCTGGTCGTGCATGACTGGGGCGGCATGATCGGGGCGGCTTTTGCCGTGCGCCACCCCGAGCGCATCGCCCGGCTCGTGATCTTGAACACGGCGGCCTTTCTGAAACCCGCCGGCAAGCCGCTGCCATGGGCCTTGAAAATGGTCCGCAGCCTCCCCGCCCTGGCGGTTCCGGCCGTGCTGGGGTTGAACCTGTTTGCCCGCGGCGCCGCCTGGACGGCATCCGCAAAGGGCCTCCGCCCCGATGTGCGCGCAGGTCTGCTGTCCCCCTACAACAGCCGGCGCAACCGCCTGGCGACCCTCAGATTCGTGCAAGACATTCCGCTTTCGCCCGCAGACCCCGGCTACGACATCGTGGCGCAGGTGGACCGCGGCCTTCATCGGCTCGCAGCCAAACCCATGCTGGTCTGCTGGGGGGAGCGGGATTTCGTTTTCGACCGCGACTACCTTGCCGAATGGCGCCGCCGGTTCCCGTCCGCCGAGGTCCACAGTTTCCCCGATGCCGGGCATTATGTGCTTGAAGACGTCCCGGACCGTGTGCTGCCGCTGCTGAAAGCGTTTTTGAAGCGCCACCCCTGCCCCGATTGAAAAACGCCCCCGATTCGTGTAGGTTCTCTAAAGGGTTCGAGAAAACGGCCCTGCGCTGCGGGGCAACCCGGCTGTCCCGTTGGTGGGGGTGGCTCCCGGCCGCGATCCCATCACGGCCGGATGCCTTTCCCACAATAAAAAACAGCCGACTCTCTTGAAACTCCGGCAATTCAAGCTTCCGAGTCCCAGCCATGTCGACCACCAACCATACGGAAAGCGACGGCATGCCCGAGCCGGTCGCAAACGAGGGTGCTTCTGTGAACATCGCCTCGTACCTGAGCCGGGCAGCCCGCGAACGTCCTTACAAGCGCGCCGTGGTTTGCCCCTCCGGCCGCGACTCCAACGGGCGCGTCGCGTATGCCCACCTCACGTTCCAGCAACTCGACCGCGAATCCGACCGCATCGCCCACGGCCTGCTCTGCGCCGGCATCGGCCGGGGCACCCGCACGATCCTGATGGTTCGGCCCAGCCTCGAGTTTTTCGAGCTCATCTTCGCCATATTCAAGATCGGCGCGGTGCCGGTGGTGGTCGATCCCGGCATGGGGATCCGGCGGATGCTGGCCTGCTACCGTTCGACGCGGCCGCAGGCTTTTATCGGCGTCCCCATCGCCCATGCCGTGCGCACCTTCCTGCCGCAGCATTTCGACACGGTGCGGGTCTGGGTCACGGTCGGCCGACGCTGGTTCTGGCGGGGGCTCACCCTGAAAAAGATCCGGGCCGCCGCCTGGCAGCCGCTTGAGCCCGCGCCCACCGGCCGGGACGACCCGGCGGCCATCCTGTTCACCACCGGCAGCACGGGCCCCGCCAAGGGGGCCCTCTACACCCACGGCAATTTCGACGCGCAGCTGCAGCAGATCGCAAGCCATCTCGACTTCGCACCGGACGAGGTGGACCTGTCGACATTTCCGCTCTTTGCGCTGTTCTACCCGGCCCTCGGCGTGACGGCGGTGGTGCCGGAGATGGACCCGACCCGGCCGGCCCGCGCCAACCCCGAACGCCTGATCGAGGCCATCCTCGACCAGGGCGTCACCAACATGTTCGCTTCGCCGGCGCTTTTGGACCGATTGGGTTCCTACGGCCGCGCGCGCGGGGTCAGGCTCCCCTCCCTCAAGCGAGTGATCTCGGCCGGGGCCCCGGTGCAGGCGCGGACCATCGAACTTTTCCAACCTCTGCTCGCGGAAGGCGCCGAGATCCACACCCCCTACGGCGCGACCGAGGCCGTACCGATAGCATCCATCCTCGGCGCCGAAATTCTTTCGGAAACCAGCGCTCTCACCGACAAGGGCTACGGGATCTGCGTTGGCCGTCCGCTCGACGGCACCCCCATCCGCATCATCGCCGTCAGCGACGATCCGATCCGCCGCTGGACGGAGGAGCTGCCCGTCCCCCAGGGGGAAATCGGTGAAATCGTCGTCCGGGGCGACCTCGTCAGCCGGGGCTACTTCGAAAACCCGCTGGCCGACTCGCTGGCCAAGATTCCCGACGGCGGCGGCTTCTGGCACCGCATGGGCGATCTGGGCTGGATGGACCGGAAAGGGCGCATCTGGTTCTGCGGGCGCAAGAGCCACCGCGTGACCACCGCCGGCGGGCCGCTGTACACGGTCCCCTGCGAATCCATTTTCAACACCCACCCCCTGGTCTATCGCAGCGCGCTGGTGGGCATCGGCCCCCCGAACCACCAGGCCCCGGCGATCTGCATCGAGCTGAAAAAAACAAAGAAGGGGATCAACCGCAAAACCGTCCGGATGGAGCTGCTCCATCTGGCCTCGCAGCACGAGATCACGCGGGAGATTAAAATCATTCTCTTCCGCGATTCATTCCCGGTCGACATCCGCCACAACGCCAAGATCTTTCGCGAACAGCTGGCGGACTGGGCGGCCCGGAAGGCCAGGCCGGCAGTCAAGCCGACGGCCGCGCGCCGCGGCCGCGGAGCGGGGGATCGCCGATGACGACCTCCGGGCACACGCCCGAAACCGTCCTGGTTACGGGCGGCGGCGGGTTTCTCGGCCGCGCCGTCGTGCGTGCGCTGACCGCCCGCGGCGACCGCGTGCGCACCTTCTCCCGCAGGCGCCACCCGGAGCTGAAGCCCATGCCGGTCGAGCAGATCCCGGGCGACATCGCCGACCGGCAGGCCCTGGAGAGCGCCTGCCGAGGGGTCGACGCCGTCTACCACACGGCGGCCAAGCCGCCGCCCTGGGGCGCCTACCGCGACTATTACCGCACCAATGTCACGGGCACGCTGAACGTGATCGCCGCCTGCCGCCGGAACAAGGTTTCCCGGCTCATCCACACCAGCACGCCCAGCGTGATATTCGACGGCCGCGACCTCGAAGGCGTGGATGAGTCCGTGCCCTACCCGCCGCGCTACACCGCCCACTACCCCATGACCAAGGCCGCGGCCGAAAAGGCCGTGGTCAGGGCCGGGAGAGAGGACCTCGCCACCATCGTTCTCAGGCCGCATGAAATCTGGGGCCCCGAAGACCCGCACTTCGTCCCGCGCATCCTGGCCCGCGCCGGCAGGCTGCGGCGCATCGGAAACGGCCGCAACCGGGTCGACACGACCTACATCGACAATGCCGCCGAGGCCCATCTGCTGGCCGCCGATGCACTCCAGGCGAACCCCGACCTGTCCGGCCGGGTCTATTTCATCAGCCAGGGGGAGCCGGTGCCGGCCTGGGACATGATCGACGCCATCCTCAACGCGGCCGGCCTCCCGCCGGTCAAGGGACAGGTCTCCCATGGACTGGCCCGCACGATCGGGTATATACTTGAAAAAATATTCGCGTGGCTGCATCTTCCGGGCGAGCCGCCGATGACCCGTTTCGTCGCCGACGCCCTGGCCAAAGCCCACTGGTTCAACATCAATGCCGCGCGCCGGGAGCTGCACTACACGCCGGGCGTGTCGACCGCGGAAGGGCTCGGCAGGCTTGCCGCGTGGCTGGGGGCGCTGCGTTTGGAGCGCAGCGGGCGGTGAAAAGGATTTTTCGAAAGGAAACTTCATGAAGCTGACGGACATCGCGCCGATGGCGCGCTGGGCGGAATTGGAGAACGACATCCACACCCGCTCCGGCATGGACGCCAACGTCTTCGACCCCAGGGGCTACCGCATTTCCGACCAGAAGCACTGGGCGAACGAACTCTGCCCGGCCATCAAGGACACGGACAAGGGCCAGAGCTTCATTTGCGCGCCGGCCCACATGAACATCGCCGCCCAGGCCATGCGCTCCCGCGCTCCGGTGATCGAGGAGTGCGACGCCGGCATGATCAAGCTGGTCGTCCCCATTTTTCTGGACGGAGAATTCGTCGGGGCCGTCGGCGCCTGCGGGATGAAGTTCGCAGACAGCGAGGTCGACGCGTTTCTGGTCAACAAGATGACCGAGATCGACGAAGAGAAAGTCGAAACCCTTTCAGCCACCGTTCCTTCCATCCCGAGGCAGACGACCGAGGAGTTGGGGCGCTACATTCAAGAAAGGGTCGAAGCGATCCTGACTGAATCGATGCAAAAGTGAAAATTGTCCCGATCTGCAACGTCTTCCGCTGCACCTGCACGTCGGTTGAGGGGATCGCCGTGAAGTTCGAAGAGCGGGCGAAGACGGTGCAATGACCTCCAAAGGGGCGGCTCCTCGCATGCCGATGCGGCGGCGGAACCTCTGCGAATGAGGAAAACGGCGATGAAGTGCATGCTGTTTGTTTTTATGTTCTTAATTGTTGCCTGTGGCGACCATGACTCGGCGACCAAGGATTCTGTTCGTGAGCGGCAAGAGCTGGAGCACAAGGTTGCAAGCCTCAACCAGGTCATCAAGGAAATGTCGGATGAAATCAATCGCCTGCAGAGTGAAATCGATGCCCTGAACGGGATGCTGGCAAACTGCGAGAAGGCGGAGCCGGCCCAGCCCCTGCCGGCGCCGAGCAAACCCCAGCCCAAATTTCAACCGGCGGGGGAGGATAAGCAAAAACGGCTGTTGGATTATTTGGAAAACCTCGACAAACGCAAGAAATAAACCGCTGCAATCCCGAACCTCTCTTCCCCGAAGCAATTCCTATCGCTTTGCAGGGTTAGTCATACTTCAAACTTGACTTTACAAATCAAAGAATTCTAAAATAGCCCTCAAATCAACCCATGGAACGCCTGGAGGCGACCCGTGAGAAGGCAAATCAAGATTGCCTTTGTCGGATTTTCAATTCCGTCAAAGGCAATTTTTATTTTGTGGCCCCAGGTGCCGGCCGGTTCGACGTCCCTTGGTTTTCCATCATGACACAGGAGGCTTCCGGATGAAGATCATACTGCGTTGGGGAGGGATCGCCATGATCGCGGCGGGCGCCGTGTTGGCCGCCGTCTTTTTTTTCTCCGGGCCCCCGGCACCCGAGGGAGAGCTCACGCAGAGGATGGATGTCAAGGAAAAGGTGATCGGCGGCGCCTACAAGACCTATGGCGTCAAAGGCGCCCCGCTGCCGATGTGGGCGGCCAAGACCGTTTTCCGCAACACCATGAACGGGCGCGTCACCAACCTGAAAGTCCGCTACCGAGTGACCGAATATTCGGAATGGTGCTCGTGGCACACCTATGTCGCGGTGGACCCTGGACAGACCGTGGTCGACCTGTACCACCCCATTTTTTCCAGCAGCTGCGCCAAGCTCACCAGCCGGGCCCCTTCCGAACTTCAGATGGAATGCGAGTACACGGACCCGCTCGGCCAGAAGCGCCAGACCTCCGAAACCCGCCCCTTGACCGTGTTGAGCCGTTACGAGTTTATCTTTTCCGATCTGACGAGCGAAGAGCGGACCGGGATGTTCCAGGACAACGTCACCTATTCCCCGCTCCTGGCCGCCTGGGTGTCGCGCAGCGACGATGTCGTCGCGCGGCTCGCCTCCATGGCGAACAAGAAGGCCGGCGGCGTGGGGGCCTCCGGCAGCGATGAGGATTGCATCAAGGTCATGGCCGCCCTCTACGAGATCATGCGCACGATCCACATCAGCTACCAGCATCCCCCCGCCCTCGTGGACAAGAGCCTCTCCTACGACATCAAACTGGTGCAAAGCCTCCAATACCCGCGGGACACCATCCACAAGCGCAGCGGCACCTGCATCGATCTGGCCATTCTTTACGCCGCCATGCTCAATTCGATCAACATCGACCCCTATCTGGTGGTGATCGACGGGCATTGCTTCCCCATGGCCAAAACACCGAGCGGCAAACTCGTTCCGGTGGAGGCAACGGGTGTCGGTGACGGCTACGAGAAGGCCATGAGTTTTGAACAAGCGGTAAAAAGCGCGGTCAAAACCTGGCAGGAGGTCAACCAGTCCGGGCGTTTCGTGCTGGTCGACGTCCGCCAGAGCTGGATGGACGGAGTCGCCAACCCGGAGTTGGAGGCGATGCCGCCGGACATTCTTGAGAAATGGGGCATCGTCGCTCTGGTCGAGCGGCCGGCGGCAGCTGCCGCACCCGCCGTGCGTCCGGCGGCACGCCCGGCCGCACCGGCGGGCCCGGGGACCCAGGCGGCTCCGCCGGGCGTGAGTGTCGCCGGTCGCTGGGCCTACACTCTCCGGACCGGCGACGGGCGAAGCGTGCAGGGTCTGTTCGACATCAGCGCCCGGGGGGGCCAGCTGCAAATGATCGCCACGTCATCCTACCAGATGATGGGGCAGGATGGACGGGCGCACCGGTTCCAGGAGAGGAACAACTTCGTGGGCGCCCTCACCGGCCAGAGCCTGATGGCCCAATGCGACAACGCCTTTTACACCATGGATGGGCAATCGGTGCCGCCGCAGGGGCTGCCGCTGCAGCTCAACCTGATGCTGAGCCCGGACGGACGCTCCATGCAGGGGCAAGTTGCCAACAGCATGGGAATGAGCGCCGCCATTTACCTGCAAAAACAGTGATGCGACCTCGTTTCGGCGGAGCCGTTGAATCCTCCGTCGAACCGGGGCCATGCGCAAGGAGACCCCAGATGATGGAACCCCGAAGAGATGCCGGACGAATGCTGACGGTTCTGTGCCTGATGGTGGCCGCGCTGGTCGTGCCGAGGGCCGCTTCGGCAGAAGAAATCCGGCTGGAAGGCACCTATGTTCTGTCGGCCCACGGCGATGTGGCGATGTCCCTTAAGCTCACCCCGCCGATGGTCATCTATCAGCAGCTGCGCGACAGCGTTTCGAACCTTTACCTGGTGCTGCGCCAATTCGCTTCGTCGCGTGCCGACACCGAGGTGGTGGATAAAAAGGCGGAATGGGACGATTCCAACCGGAGCATGACCTTTTCGATGAAGCTGCTCGGGGCATCCCGCAACCTCGGCAACCGCTGGGAGCTCGACATCCCCAAGGGGACTGAATTCATCAACCTCGACGAGGCCAAGCGGACCTTCTATTTCAATGAAAGCGTCCAGGACGGCTCCGCCGTCGCCATCCGCGGCACGAGCCGGTTGATCATGCCCCCCGAGGCGCAGAACTTCAAATGGGAAGGGTCGCGGCGAGTGATCACCTACACCCTGCCCCCCGTCAAGGCGCCGTCCGATCGCAACATCACATTGTTGGCGGCGGCAGCGGCGCTGGGGGCGCTGGGGGTTGCTCTCACGGTCTGGTCCTTGTTCGTCAAACCCAAATCAATGCCGCGGGAGGCGTGACGGCCGCCCTGCATCGGATGAGGGCGCCACACGTGAAGACCGGTCCCATGGCACCCGTTGATGAAACCAAGACATACGGCGGGAAACGAGCCGGCGCGCTGCTGGTGGCGATCGGGGCATGGGCGATCGGTTGTGGAACCGCCTTGTTGTTCGTCGCCGCGGATCCCCTGCCGGCGTTCGTTCTCGTGAGTCTGCCGGCATGGTTTCTGGGGGCGATCGCACTGCTTGGGGGCATCGCCGGCCTCGCGGCCCGCATCGAAATCAGTCGTGGGTGTCTGCGGGTCGCCGCGCCGCAGTGGCGAGGGTGCCCGCTGCCCCCGGTGAGAAGAGTCAGCTTTCCGTGGGATGCGATCAAGGCGGTCCGGCACCGCACGGAAGTCTACCACCTGCTCCCGGGGCGGGGGCTGCCCTTCCCGGTGGACGCCTATGCGATCGACACTGAAAACGAGAGGGTTGTTTTTGCGGGCCGGTCTATCACGCGCCTTGCGGCCGCGGTGAGCGATATCGCCTCCCGCTCGGGCCGCCCCGTCCAGGAAGAACCACCCGTGCAGGCGAACCTTTTCAGGTCTTTCGCAAAAGGACCGCCCTGCTGGCGATAGCTGTTTCTTCGACCGTTCCATCGCAACGGCAATACGAACCCGGTGCCCACTGGGTGCGCCGGCCAGAAGGAGAATGGCGATGAGAGAGTCCCGTTTGATGGTCGCGCTCGCGTTGATCGGCCTGCTGGGGGCGTCACCGGCGGCCTGGGGGGATGACGCAACCGCACGCACCCTCGTCGGCACATGGCGGGCCAACGTCTCCACGCCTTGGGGCCCGGGAGTTGCCGAGACCCTTCTGATGAAAAACGGCAGCTTCAGCAAGACATTCCGGATCGGCGAGATGAAGACGTTGGACACCGGCAAGTACACGGTCGGCGAGGGTTACATACATTTCGACATCCAGGACCATGAACCCAAAGTCTACAAAGGCAAGCCCATGAGCTGGGTCAAAAGCGAGACGGTATTTTTTCAAATGATGGGCCCCGATCGAATGCGTTGCGAAGATCGCATCACGGGCGGCCGCTGGGAGGCCTTCCGCGTCCGGTGAGGCAGATGCTGCACGGTTACTCCGTAAAAAAGGCCGGTCCGCTTCCACGCCTGCCCCTGAAAGGCAACATCGACCTGACCTATCGCTGCAACTTCAACTGCCGGCACTGCTGGCTGCGCATTCCACCCGGCACGCCTCAGCGGAAGGAGGAAATCGACCTGCGCGAAATCACGGCCATCGCGGATGAGGCGCGTGCCATGGGCTGCCGGCAATGGGCCATCTCGGGCGGCGAACCCATGCTGCGCCCGGACTTTTCGGAGCTGTTCGACTACCTGACGCGCAATGCCTCAACGTACTCTCTTAACACCAACGGCTCGCTGATCACGCCGGAGATCGCCCGCCTGATGCGCCGCAGGGGCGTCAAGATGGTCGCTCTCTACGGCGCCACGGCCGCAACCTACGACCGCGTCACCCGGACCCCCGGCGCTTTCGATGCCGCCCTGCGCGGTTTCTCCCGCCTGACGGAGGCCGGCGCGGGGTTCATCGTGCAACTGGTCCCCATGCGCGACAATTTCCACGAGTGGGGTGCCATGACCGCCCTGGCGAAATCGCTCAGCCCGCGCTGGCGGGTAGGCGCGCCGTGGCTTTACCTGTCATGCGACCGCACCCCGCAGCGCAACGCCGAGATTGCCGCTCAGCGCCTCCCCCCCGAAGAGGTGGTCGCCCTGGACCCGCCGGACCCCTCCTCCGCGGGGCCGGGGCATGACGTCCGTTACGCGTGCGCCGCGAAGCCGGGGGGGCAGCCCGACGACCGCTTGTTCGCCCGCTGCATCGACCACCGGCGCGATTTCCACATAGACCCCTACGGCCGGATGTCGTTCTGCGGCTTCGTCAAGGACCCGGAGCTGCGCTGCGACCTCCGGCACGGCACCTTCCGCGACGCATGGAACGAGTTCATCCCCTCGCTGAAGGACCGGGTGCGCGGCGGCGCCGAGTACGCGTCCCACTGCGGGGTCTGCGAACTTCGCTCGGACTGCCGCTGGTGTGCCGTGTATGCGTATCTGGAAACCGGACGCTACTCCGCGCCCGTCCCCTACCTGTGCCGAATCGCCGCTGAAGAGCGTGAATTCAAGACGCACTGGCCGGCCAGGCACCGCCGCTATTTCCAAATCGCCGGCATCACGGTGCGGGTCGAAAGCGATCTGGATTTCGGCACGGTGGGGTTCTCGCAGGCACTGGAGCGGTTTGCCGCCGCGGGGCCGGGCGAAGACAATGTGACCCTACGCCATTTTTTCGAAGTGCCGGACCTGCGCGGCGTGGACCTGGGCGATGAACTTTATCGGAAACCGCCGTGGGCGATCTCGCGCAAGAACGGCCGCTGGTACTATCTCGGCATCCCGGCGGACCCGGGCGACCCCCGGCTCCTGCGGGCCGCGGTCTTCGACCCGGACCACGCCCACGCGACGATGTACCACCCCCCGGGCGACGAGGCGCACGTGCGGGAAAAGGGGTTCCAGACCCTCTCGCTCTTCCCCACGGACCAGATCTGGCTGGCGCCCCTGCTGGCCGATCGCCATGCCGTTTTGCTGCATTCGGCCGCAGCGGTCCTGGACGGCCGGGGGTTGATCTTTGTCGGCCGCTCGGACGCCGGCAAGTCCACGACGCTGCGCCTGCTCCGGCAGGCGGCCCTCCAGGGGCCGTCGGGAGCCTCGGTGGAGGTTTTGTGCGACGACCGCAACATCCTGCGCCGCTGGGACTCCGGCTGGCGCGTGCACGGCACATGGAGCCATGGCGACATCCCCGACGTCTCGCCCGCCTCGGCGCCGCTCGCCGCGGTGTTTTTCCTGCAGCAGGCGGCCTGCAACCGGATCGAGCCGCTCACGGACCGCAAAGCCGTCTGGCACCGGCTGCTGGCCACTCTCATCAAACCCATGGCGACGGCCGAGTGGTGGCGGAAGGAATTGGACGTGATCGAGCGCCTCGTGGAGGAGGTGCCGTGCTACACGATGCGCTTCGATCCCAGCGGGCAGATCGTGCCCGCGCTGGTCGAGCTGGCCGCGCGCGGCCCGACCGAAAGGGAGTTCCAGGCCCGATGACCGACTGCGACCATGTCGTCCGGAAAACGGCAAGCCACCCGCTGCTGAGGAGCGGCCGCCGGCCGCGTCTGGGACGGCTCGACATCGAATTGACCGAGCGCTGCAACAACGATTGCATTCATTGCTGCATCAACCGCCCGGCCGATGATGCCGCAGCGCGGTCGCGCGAAATGCCGACCGGCCGGATCAAGGACATTTTGCGCCAGGCCGCCGAATTGGGGTGCCTGACCGTGCGCTTCACCGGCGGGGAGCCGCTGCTGCGACCCGATGCCCGGGAGCTCTACCTGTTTGCCCGGCAGCTGGGCCTGAAAGTGCTGCTGTTCACCAACGCACGCCTCATCACGCCGGAGCTGGCCGACCTCTTCGCACGGGTCCCGCCGCTGGAGCCGATCGAGGCCTCGGTGTACGGCATGCACCCGGGATCCAGCGCAGCGGTGACGCGCGCCCCCTTCGCGTTCGCCCAGTCCCGGCGCGGCGTGAACCTGCTGCTGGAACGCCGCGTCCCGTTGGTCGTCAAATCGGTGCTGTTGCCGCCGCTCACGCCCGAGAGAGACGAATTCGAGGCTTGGGCCGGAAGCCTCCCGGAGATGACGCGGCCGCCGAACTACACCCTCTTTCTGGACCGGCGCAGCCGTCGCGACGACCCCCGTAAGGATGCGCTGATCGAATCGCTGCGCCCCTCGCCGCAGGAGGTGCTGGCCGTGCTGGCGCGCAACCCGGCGACGTACCGCCGCAACATGGCGCAGTTCGCGGCGCGATTCATGGGGCCGGCCGGCGACCGGCTCTTTGCCTGCGGCGCGAGCCACGGCATGTGCGTCGACGCCTACGGCCTGGCCCAGCCCTGCATGGGGGTGCGAGCGCCGGAGCTGACGGCGGCTCTGGACGGCCGCGCGGGGCTGGCCGACGCCGTGGAGCGATTCCGCCGGCTCGGCGCTATGCGCGCGACGAATCCCGACTACCTCAGCCGCTGCGCGCGCTGCTTCCTCAAGGGGCTTTGCGAGCAGTGCCCTGCCAGGTCGTGGGCGGAGCACGGCTCCCTGGACGCCCCGGTCGCCTACCTGTGCGAGGCGGCGCATGCGCAGGCGCGCCACCTCGGGTGGCTGGGCGAAAATGAAATGGGATGGGAGGTGATGGATTGGCAGGAACGAATCCGGGGTGAGCGGCGGCCGCTCACCGGCAAGGGGGTGTCCGGCGCGGAGCGGCCGTGCCCGGAACAAAAGGCAAAGCCTCCCCTCGCCCGTTCGGAGCGCAACCCGTTGGAAACGGAAAGGAGGGCCTGAAAATGGAAAACAGCGTCAAGAAGCCTTGGAAGAAACCGGAGCTGGTCGTACTGGTGCGCGGCAATCCGGAAGAGTCGGTATTGACTGCGTGCAAGGTGATCGGCAGTCTGGGGTACCACAACACGAACAACAGCTGCCTCTGGGAGCACGCCTGCACCAGCGTATGTTCATCCATCAGCTCGTCCTAGCGGCTGCCCCCGAAGGGTTGGGGCGTGTTCGTGATGCATAGGGGTTGAAAGCCCATACCGGCGCAGGAGGGGCCGTCGCCCCCTCCTGCGCCGCAGCCGACCGAAACGCCCGCTGCGCGCGGAGGCGTTCGACCGGCACGGAGCGCTACCGGAAAGGAGCACTTGTGGCATCCCGACTCGACCTGAATTCAATCTGTGTGCCGTCGCAAGGCGTCGTCGCGCGGGAGATCGAAGGCGAAATCGTCATCGTCCCCGTTTCTGCCGGCATCGGCGATGCCGAAGACGAGCTTTACACGCTGAACGAAACCGGCCAGGCCATCTGGCAAAAACTGGATGGCCGGCGGCCGCTGAAGGAGGTGGCGGCGAGCCTGGCGAACGAGTTCGCCTCGCCCCTGGGCGAGCTCGAAGCCGACGTTCTGGGGTTTGCCGGCGAGCTGACGCGGCGCGGCATCCTCGTTGCCAAGGCCTGATCCGCCGGAGGCGCGAAAACTATCCGACCGGCCATCCATGAAGCCGGCCCGTTTTCTGGAATGAAATGATCAAACCCGCCTCACCCCACAGGATCAGGTCCAAAAGCCTCGTCCGGGCATCCCTGGAGTTGGGCCGCGTGCTGGCCGACCGCAACGGCCTCACCTTTCGCGCCAAGGGGACGTGCATGTACCCGACCATTCGCGCGGGCGACGTTCTGCGGATCAAACCCTGCACGGCGGCCGATTTCGCGGTCGGCGACATCGCGGTCGGCCGGAAGCCGGGGTACCTGTTCGCCCACCGCGTCATCGACAAAGGCATGGACATCGGGCGCGCCTGCATCATCACGCGTCCCGACACCGCCCGGGTCGGCGGTGACGGCCCCACGTTTGACGAAAGCCTGCTGGGTCGAGTGGTCGCCATCGAACGCAACGGCCGACCGGTCCCGCTCCTTCCCGCAGCGCACCGATGGCCGCTGCGCGCCGGCTATGCCGTGCGCCGGGAGCTGATCGAAGCGGTGCAGCGACTCCTGGCGGGGTGGGGTCGAACGCTGGAGACCGTCCAGGCCGGCGCGCTCTATCGCGTCCTGGCCGGAAGGTGGCGGGCGCTTTCGCGTCCGCGCATCTCGTATGCGGTGCGCCTGCCGACGCCGGCGCTGGGCGATGCCGTCTACCGCGAGCTGACGCCTGAAACATTCGATGTGCGGATGGATTGGCGCGGACGCCCGGTGGGGCGCTTCACGCTGACCCTGCATCTGAACGAAAAACGCCGGCCCGCCGCCTGGGCGACCTTCGCGCGGGACGGGGCGGCCGAGTGGCGCGTGGTCGAGTCGTTCGTGAGCGCGCGCTACCGCGGCTGGGGGCTGGAGGACGAACTGCTGCGCCGGGCCGATGCCGCTCTGGACGCGGGATCGGGTCCCCCGGAACCGGCGGAGGAAGGCACCGAGGCCCGCGCCTCCTGAATTCAACCGGCGCCGAAGGCGGTCCATGGCGGCAACCACCCAGATGGAGATCAAGCACCTGCCCTTGTGGGGCAGGCTCCAGGCGAAGCGCCTTCCGCTGTCGTTTGAGATCGAGATCACCGCGCGGTGCAACCTCAACTGCCGCCACTGCTACATCAACCTGCCGCCGGACGACCGCGCCGCGCGCCGGCGCGAGCTGTCCGTCGCCGAGACCGTCGGCCTGGCCGCGCAGGCGATCCGGCTCGGCGCTTTGTGGTGCCTGATCAGCGGCGGCGAACCCTTGCTGCGCCCTGATTTCGCCGACCTGTATCTCGCCCTCAAGCGGGCGGGGCTGCTGGTTTCGGTCTTCACCAACGCCACCCTCGTGACCGAAGCGCATGCCGCGCTCTTCAAGGAATTTCCCCCGCGCGACATCGAAGTCACGGTGTACGGAGCCACCCGCGGCACGTATGAGCGCGTGACGCGCACGCCCGGATCGTTCGACCGCTTCAAGCGCGGGTGGGGCCTCCTGATGCAGAGCGGCGTGCGGGTCCGCCTCAAGGCGATGGCGATCCGATCCAATGCAGCCGAACACGCCGCGATTGCCGATTTTTGCCGCGCGCACACCAAGGATTACTTTCGCTTCGACCCGCAGCTGCACCTGCGCTTCGACGGCGATGCGCGTCGCAACCAGGAGATCCGCGCGGAGCGCCTGACGCCGGAGCAGATCCTCGCCCTGGAACAGGCGGATGACCAGCGGATGGGGGCGCTGCGACGCGATTGCGACAACCTGGTCCGACCGGAGGCCTGCCATCCCGGCTGCGACCACCTCTTCCACTGCGGCGCCGGCCGCAGCGGCTTCACGATCGGAAGCGACGGCCGGTTTCGGCTGTGCTCGTCCTTGTGGGCGCCCGACACGGTTTACGACCTGCGGCAGGGCACGTTGACCGCCGCCTGGCGCGATTTCGTGCCCCGCGTGCGCAAGATGCGCTCCCGCCGGCCGGAGCTGCTCACGACCTGCCGGCGCTGCCGTCTGCTCAACCTCTGCCTGTGGTGCCCGGCCCACGCCCACCTGGAGACCGGCGAGCTGGACGGGTTTACGCCCTACTTCTGCGCCGTGGCGCACGCCCGGGCGCACGCGCTGCGCGGCGATGCGCCACCCATGGGCGGCCTCCGAGGCGCCGGCGTTCATGACGGTGAATAATCGCATGCCGCGGATTCCCCAATCCCTGCGCGACCTGCAGTTCAAACGGGTGCTCACCCTGGTGTGGAAAGCCGCCCCCGGCTGGACCCTTTCCAACGCAGCGCTGCTCGGCCTGCAGGCCGCCCTGCCGCTGCTGCAGCTCTATCTCATGAAACTCACGCTGGATGCGGTGGCCGCCGGCCTCCTGGCCCCGGACAAACCCTCCGCCATCGACCGGGTGCTGATGTGGGTCTGCCTCATGGGGGCGGCCGTGCTCGCCGCTGATTTTCTCTCCTCGATCGCCCGGCTGGTAAGCCAGGCGCAGGCCGAAGCCGTGAGCGACCACGTTCAAAATCTGCTCCATGCCAAATCCGTGGCGCTGGACCTGGAATACTACGAGAATTCCGGTTTTCGCGACACCCTTCACCGCGCCCAGCAGGAAGCCCCCTACCGGCCGCTGCGCATGGTGACGGGCCTCGTCCAGGCCGCGCAAAACTTCGTGATATTGGCCGGGATCGCGGCACTGGTGGTTGCCTGCCACTGGGGGGTTGCCGTGATCCTGTTTGCGGCCGCGGTCCCCGGGGCCCTGGTGCGCCTAAAATTCGCGAACCGGCTCTACCGCTGGCAGCTGGGAAGGTCGGAGACGGAAAGGACGGCGGTCTATTTGAACGGGCTGCTCACCGGTGAAAGCCACGCCAAGGAAATTCGCCTGTTCGACCTGGGCCCACTGCTGATGCAGCGCTCCCGCGAACTGCGCCGGCAGCTCCGGCAGGAGAAAATCGGCATCGCGTGCAAACGCGCCCTGGGTGAGCTGGCGGCCCAATCAGGCGGCACCCTCGCCGTCTACGGCGCATTCGCCTTCATCGCCTACCGCACCCTGCAGGGGGCCATGACGGTGGGCGACCTGGTGATGTACTACCAGGCGTTTCAGCGGGGCCAGGGGCACCTGAAAGAGATGCTGAGCGGGCTGGCCGGCCTTTTCGAGGACAATCTCTTTCTTTCCAACTTCTACCACTTCCTCGACTTGAAGCCCACGCTCGCCGTTCGGCAACCTTCGGTTCCCGTTCCGCGGCCCATGAAAGAGGGGATCGTGTTCGACCGGGTGGGGTTCCGTTACCCGGCGGGCAAGGCAATGGTGCTCCACGACGTCCGCCTGGCCATTCGGCCCGGGCAGGTCATTGCGCTGGTCGGGGAGAACGGATCGGGAAAGACCACCCTGGTGAAACTGCTGTGCCGCCTCTACGACCCGACGGCCGGAGCCATCACGCTCGACGGCGTCGACCTGCGCCGCTTCGACTGCAGGGCGCTGCGCGGGGAAATCGGCATCATTTTTCAGGACTACGCCCGCTACCACATGACGGCCCGGGAGAACATCCGGATGGGCAACACGCGCCTGCCGCCCGACGACCCGCAAATCGCAGCGGCGGCCGTCCGCGCCGGCGCGCACGACACGCTGTCCGCGCTGCCTCAGGGCTACGAAACCATGCTGGGCACGCGCTTCGGCAGCGGCACGGAGCTCAGCATCGGCCAATGGCAGCAGGTGGCGCTGGCCCGCGCTTTCCTGCGCGGCGCCCAGATTCTCGTCCTCGACGAACCGACGAGCGCCCTGGACGCCAAAGCCGAGGTCGCGGTGTTCCGGAATTTCCGCGAGCTGGCCGCCGGCCGCACGGCCATCCTGATCAGCCATCGTTTTTCAACCATCCGGATGGCCGACCGCATCTTCGTGCTGCAGGATGGAAAGGTCACCGAAGCCGGCACCCACGACGAACTGATGGACGGGGGCGGCGCCTACGCCCACTTGTACGAAACCCAGGCGCACGCCTACCGGTGATCGCCGCCGGGCGGCCGCGGGGGTCGTCGAAAAAAACGGCCGGCGGCCTTTTTCACTTTTCTTTGCGAAAAATGGCAGGCAGCAGATACCAGGCGAGGCATACGGCCTGGAGGCCGAGAAGGAGGGCGAAGCTGGCGTGGTAGCCCTGCGGGGAGTAGCGGCCGGAGGCCGTCACGGGAAAAAGGGCGATCACCCCGCCGATGCCCCATTGGGCGGCGAAGGCGGCGACGAAGACGAGCACGTTCAGGCCGGTGCTCACCCGGCCGGCCAGCTGGGGCGGAAAGCTCATGGCGAGCGCCGGGTAGGGGATGACGCCCGTCGTACCGACAAAACCGAAAAGCATCCACAGCGCCGGGGCCCAGCTGACCGGTGCCGCCATCAGCAGCGCCTGGACCGCCATGAAGAGAAACATCCCCCACACGGCGGTCGTCATCGGCCGGATGCCTGCTCGGTTGAGCCTTTCGGTGACAAAACCGACGACGACGTAGCCTGCCGTCATGGCTGCCGCCGTCCAGAAAAGGACGCCCGCGATGCCGGCGCGGTCCATGCCGGCCATGTCCCGCAGCCAGGGGCCGGACCACAGGCCGTGAATGGACATGAAGGCCACCTGGGAGACGACCGTGAGCGGGGTCACGCGCCAGAACAGCGGACTGGTGAACACCTGCCCGATCCCGCCGAGTGAGTCGCCCCATCGAACGGCGCCGACCTCCTGGCGCTTCTCGGGCACCCCCCAGAAAATCGCTGCCGCCGCCAGGGCGCTCAGCCCCGCGAGCAGGATGAAAACGCCGCGCCAATCCGCGACCCTCAGAGCGAACTCCACCGGCACGGTGGCCGAAAGGGCGCCCAGCCCCCCGGCCGCCAGGTGCAGGCCGTTGATTCTTGGCCACAGTGGGGCCGGAAACCAGAGGGTGTAGGCCTTGATGGCGGCCATGTACCCGGCGGAAACGCCCAGGCCGATCAGCGCCCGGCCGGCCGACAGGCCGAACAGGCTTGTCGCCATCCCGAAGATCAAGGACCCCCCGGCCGCGAAAATCAGAAGCGCTCCCGCGACCCGCCGCGGCCCGAACCGGTCCAGCAGCACGCCCAACGGCAGCTGGAACGCGGCGAACGAGACAAAATAGACCGACGTCAAAAGGCCCAGGTCCGCCGGGCCGATCCGAAGGTCCGCGGCCAGGTTGGGCGCAATGACCGCGTTGACCACCCGGAACAGGTAGGACAGGAAATACGCCAATGCGAAGGGGATGAGGACGCGCATGAGCGTAGCGGGGGATGCGTGGGGGGCGCCGGTGGCGTCCACCGCGTTCGCCCGATGCCGCTGTCGACGGGGAATCGTCACAGCTTCAAGAGATCCGGTTTGAACGTGAGCGTCGCGAAGTGGTCTTCGACGGTTTCCTCCCTGCGGATCAGCTCGACGGCGCCGTCGCGCCGCATCAGCAGCTCCTTGGGGCGCAGCTTGCCGTTGTAGTTGAAACCCATGGCATGGCCGTGGGCGCCGGTGTCGTGAACCACCAGGATGTCGCCGTCGGCGATCGGCGGCAGCTCGCGCTGGACGGCGAACTTGTCGTTGTTCTCGCACAGCGAGCCGACCACGTCCACCGGTCCGACGAGCTGGCGGTCGAGCTTTCCCGGGACCGTGATGTGGTGGTAGGCGCCGTACATTCCCGGCCGCATGAGGGCCGACATGCAGGCGTCGACCCCGACGTAGGTGCGGTAGATCTCCTTGCGGTTGATGGCCCTGACCACGAGGGCGCCGTGAGGGCCGGTCATGTAGCGGCCGCTTTCCATGTAGAGCCGGGGGGCCCAGCCGTGCCTGGCTTTGAAGCTCCGGAACAGCTCCGCCGCCTCGGCCCCCAGGGCGGTGAGGTTGAGCGCCTCGTCCGCAGGCCGGTAGGGGATCCCCAGGCCGCCGCCCATGTTCATGAACTCGAAGCGGATGCCGAGCTCTTTGGACACCCACTCGATCAACTCAAAGAGCATGGCCACGGTTTGCACCATGAAACCGTAGTTGCGCTCGTTGGAGACCACCATGGTGTGCAGGCCGAAGCGTTCGGCGCCGCGGCCGATGGCCTGGCGATAGGCGTCGACCACCTGGTCGTGGGCGAGTCCGTATTTGGCCTCCACCGGGTTGCCGATGATGGCGTTGCCGGTGCGCCGCGGCCCCGGGTTGTAGCGGAAGCAGATCAGTTCGGGGAATGTCGGGACCTTCGGCACCAGGTTGATGTCGTCGAGGTTGAGGATGCAGCCGCCGTCGGCCGCCGCGACGTCGAACTCGCCTCGGGAGGTGTTGTTCGAGGTGAACATGAGGTCTTCGCCCCGCGCCCCGATGCGGCGGCACAGCATCAATTCGGGCGCCGAGCTGCAGTCGAACCCGAAGCCCATGTCCCGCATGATCTCGAGGATGCGCGGGTTGGGAAGCGCCTTGACGGCGAAGTATTCGCGGAAGAGGTCCACGCCGGAAAAGGCCTTCTTCAGGGACTCGCCCGTCCGGCGGATCCCGGCCTCGTCGTAGATGTGAAAAGGGGTCCCGAAATGGGCGGCCACCTTGTCGATGACGGGGTAGAGGCGCTTTTCGAAATCCGGTGACATCGGCATGCTTCAGGTTCTCCTTTTCCTGACTTTCTGAATGCTGGAATCGTCCAGCGGAATGCGCGCGGTCTCCTTGTAGGTCTGCAAAACGATCATGGTGCGGGTGGATCGTACCTGGGGCAGCGCCGCGATCTTCTCGCGCCGTATGCGCTCCAGACGGACGGTGTCGGCGGCCCTGATCTTTATCATGAAGCCGTCTTCGCCGGCTACGTAGTGGACCTCCTGAACGTCCGGCACGGCCGCCAGCGCCCCGCCCAGCTTGGATTCGTCGCTGTCCGGCTGCGGAGCCACCAACACGAATGCCACTAGGCTGCGGTCGAAGCGCGCGGGGTTGAGGCGGACCTCGTAGCCGTCGATGATCCCCTGCTGCTCCAGCTTGCGGACCCGCTCCAGCACGCCCGAAGGCGCCATGCCCACCTGCCGGGCCACTTCGATGTTCGGGACCCTGGCCTTTTCCTGGAGGATTTTGAGAATTTTGAGGCTGATATCGTCCATAACGGCAATTTTGTTGGGATCTTTTAAATTTTTACGGACAAATATTTTAAAAAAAGTGTCATGTCAAGATTTAAATTCACGATTTTATATTTTTTTTGGAACAATTGCGGCTAAACCCGAATCCCAGGCGCCGGCATATCGATCAAGCGGCGAAACAAAACATATAGCCGGCAAACGCATGGTCTGTTTGCGGCTCGAACATCGACAACCTTCGCGAGAATGCTGATGTTATCATCTTGACTTTTCGACCGCAGGCGGTCAACAGGTGCTTTTTGCGTGGATTTAGGGCCGCGCCCGTGGTAGCTGTTGAATTTTGACGAAGGATTGGGGTAGTATTGTTGATGCGGTTCCGCGTGCAGCACCACCGCAGCACATGATCTGAAAGGAAAAGCCGATGTACGAAGCGCACTACGAATTGAGCAGAAAGCCGTTTGAAATCAGCCCGGACCCTGATTTTCTCTGGTTTGGAGAAAAACACCGGGAGGGTCTCGCCATTTTGAAGTACGGCATTCTCGAAAACAAGGGGTTTCTGCTCATCACGGGTGAAGTCGGCACGGGCAAGACCGCGCTCATTCGAGCCATTGAAAAGGAAGTCCAGGCTCGCGCCGTCATCGTCACCATCCCCGACCCCGGCATGACGTTGATGGATTTCTTCAATTTCATGGCCTCCGAGCTCAAAATGGACCGCAACTTCAAGAACAAGGGTGATTTTCTGATCCAGTTCAAGCAGCTGATGCTGGATGCGTTTTCATCCTATCGCCGGGTGCTGCTGATCATAGACGAATCGCAACGGTTGAACCACGAACTGCTCGAGGAGATCCGGCTCCTGTCCAACATCGATTTGGCCGGCAAAGTCCTGATCAACATCTTCTTCGTCGGCCAGAGCGAATTTCGGCAGATGCTGGCCCGGGAGGAAAACCGGGCCGTCCGTCAGCGCATCACGGTCAGCTATCACCTCCCGCCGCTCACGGAAGAGGAGACGGGACACTACATCAAGCACCGCCTGAAAGTGGCCGGCACCTCGCGCGAGATCTTCACCCCCGATGCACTCAAGGCGGTCTATCGGTATGCCAGCGGCCTGCCGCGACTGACCAACATCGTTTGCGACCATGCGCTGATGACCGGCTACGTACGGGGAGGGCATCAAATCGACGCGGACATCGTCAACGAATGCGGCAATGATCTCAAGATCACGATCGGCGTGCGCCCGCCCGCTGAAAAAGTGCAACCCGCGGTGCGTCCGACCGCAAGCGAAGCCGCACGGCCGGCGGCCCCGACCGCGCGGCAACCATCGCAGTCGGCCCGCAGCGTATTGATCTTTGCGGCCTTCATGCTGCTGTTGGGATCCGGGTGGTATCTCTGGGGGGACAGGATTTCGGATCAACTGGCGCGCTGGGGCAAGGGGAAAGAGACCCGCGAGACCCAGGGCTCGACGGCGGGCGTTCCCGCAGGGCGCATGGGCAGCGCCCCACCGCTTCCCGTGGAAACCGGACCGCGCGAGCCGAAGCCGGCCGAGCCTTCCGCTGAGGCGGCAAAAGCCGCTGTTGCGCCGATGCCGGGGGCCGCTGCCGCCGCCGCCCCGAAACCGGAAGCGAAAGAAGCTCCACCGGCCGGCGCGCCTGCCAAAGCCGAGTTGAAGACCGTAGCGCCCCCGCCGGCGGTCGCTGCCACGCCGGCCTCACCCGCCCCGCCGCCTGCGGCGGCCGCGCCTTCCGCCGGTGAGCCCTTCAAGCTGAAGGATTTCACGGTGAACTTCGCCCAGAATTCAGCGGACATCAGCGCCTCGGCCCGCGAGAATCTCGCGAAAGCGGCGGCGCTGCTCAAAACCAGCCCCCGGACGGCCGGAATCATCGAAGGCCACACGGACTCCACCGGTGATGCCGGCTACAACAAATTCATTGCGGAAAACCGGGCGGTTTCGGTGAGAAACTACCTGATCGCGCAGGGCATCGACGCTTCCCGCCTCTCCATCTCGTCCTTCGGCTCGGAAAAACCCGTGGACACCAACTCCACGGCGGAAGGGCGCAGCAAGAACCGGCGGGTGGTGATCCGCATCGTCCCGGGCCGGCAGGGATGAACTTCTTGCGGAAACCTCACCGCGAGCGCAGTTTCCAGCGGATGACCGAGCTGTCGTAGTCGATGGTGTATTCCACCCGGCTGAGAAAATCCATCCCCAGCAGCCCACCGTAGACGGGAGCGGGCCCCTCGAAGGAGAGGATCACCACCGGGAAATCCCGGGCCGTGATGGGGCCGACCCGCATGGCGTCCACCTTGCCGACTTCGGAGTGGACCGACTGGCCGCCGGCAACCTTGGACTGCCCTTTCGCCAGGGTCATGATGTTCAACTGGCTCGCCACCGGCCGGTAAAGGACCGTGTGGGTGGCGCCGGTGTCCATGATCAACTGCGCCGCCGCCTCGAGCCCGCTGTTGGTGAATGCGACCGGGACCAGGATCTGGTTGTTGGCGATCGTGACCTTGGTCTCCATGGCCTTCAGCTGCTGCTGTTTTTCGGCGTCGGCCTGCTGCAGCCGCTCAGCCTCCGTCCGGCGATGCAGCTCCTGAAGATGCATCTCGGTCTGCCGCTGCTGTTCCATTTCCATCGCCTTCCGACGCTCCTGGTCCGCTTCGATCACCTGGAATTTTTGCTCCGCCGGCAGGTGGTCGTATTTTTCGCGGTAGCGGCCCACCTGATCCCGGTAGGACTCCGGGATCTTCCAGACCTCGTCGACGTAGTAGGTTTTGCCGGCCTTGTCGGTGTACTTGTAGAATTCCGCATGCGCCGGAAAACAGACCACCAACGCCACGACCAGAACCGTCATCCCCCAGCGCACCACGGGTCCCCCCATGCCGGCACTGTCCCGCGTGAAACCTGTTTTCACTGGCTCCCTCGACCCCGGCATTCCGCAAGATCCCTTTTGTTTTCGAGCGCCCGGTTCAGGCTGCCCGGCACGTAACCTTCCAGGTCCACGGCGACGTGCGTGAAACCGACGGCTTTCAGGCCCTCGACGATTCGAGACCGCACGCCCGTCCGCACGGCCCGGTTCACATCGCGCGCCGCCAATTCGATCCGCGCCACGTCCCCATGGTGCCGGACGCGGCACCCGGAAAACCCGAGACCTTGGAGAATTTCCTCGGCCGCCTCCACCATCTTCAAGGCTTCCGGCGTGATCGGCCGTCCGTAAGGGATGCGCGATGCCAGGCAGGCCATGGAGGGCTTGTTCCAGGTCGGCAGCCCCATCCGCCGCGACAACGCGCGAATGTCGGCCTTGTTCAGCCCGGCCTCCACCAGAGGCGCCGCCACCCCCATCTCCTCCGCGGCCTTCTGCCCGGGGCGGTAGTCCCCCAGGTCGTCGAGGTTCACGCCGTGCGCGACCCGCTCCACCCCCATGGAGGCGGCCATGCGGATGATTTCAGAAAAGATGAGCTGTTTGCAGGTGTAGCAGCGGTCGGGCGGGTTGGCGGCGAACCCCGGGGCCGTCAGTTCCGCAAACGGCACCACGATGTGCTCGACCCCGAGCGCTTTCGCCGTTGCCAGCGCCTCCCGGATTTCCCGGCGCGAATGGATGGGGGAATCGGCCGTGACCGCCGTCACCCGGTCGCCCAGCGCTTCCTTGGCCGCCGCGAGCAGGAAGGTGCTGTCCACTCCGCCTGAAAACGCAACGACCAGCCTGCCATAAGCCTTTAGAATCTCGGCCAGGCGCTTTTTTTTCGTCGCGCGCAAGGGGTCCGTCCGGGCCATGGTCCTTTCCCCGTGCTCCTGAAAAATTGGTGTTTACACGCAACCGGCGATCTTTTATATGGAAGAAGGCAGTTTCAAGACCGCTGAAGGCTTTCATCTCACTTTTTCCGATTATAGGGCAAACCCCTCATGGCCGCAAAGGAGTTTTTTTGAGCACCCGCCGATTTCTCATAGCGGTCCCTGCGGTGCTCAGCCTGGCCCTGCTGCAGTCCTACTTCTGGGTTCCCACCTATGACGAGCAGGCGCGCGGCAACCCCGGCCGCCTGGAGGAGTTCATCAACGCCTCGATCGGCGATGCCAGCATCCTCAACCCGATCCTCTCGGCCGACTCGGCCAGCTCCGAAATCGAAAACCTCGTCTTCGAAGGGCTCATCGACCGCGACGAGAACCTGCGCTTTCGCGGCCGCGTGGCCGAGTCCTGGACGGTTTCCGAAGACGCCTATTTTTTCGTCAACGCCGCGTGGCCGGTCCCCGGCGCGGCGGGCCCCGAGGCCGAGGCCGTCGCGGGGTACCTGAAGAGGCTGCAGGCCGGCCCGGGGTCTCTGCCGGAGCCGGTCCGGGCAACGCTCGGCAACATCCATGAAATCTCGGTGGTCCCGGACCGCACCTACGCCGTCAGCCGGAAGCACGCGGCGGCCCCCGGCCGGGACCGGGTCGATCTGCAGATCCAGGTTGCGGCTCCGGCCAGAATCAAGCTGTCGCTGCGGCAGGTGGACCAGGACCTCTTTACGCACCTGTCCGCAGCCCTGGGGCAGGCCTATTTCAGCTCCTTTCAGCCCCGCCGGCATCTCTCCGTCACCCCGGCGATCGACGAAAAGGATCTCGACGCCCTGGCGGCGGAGCTGCTGCCGGCCACCGAGCACAACCCCGTCATCGAGTTCCGGCTCAGGCCCGGCGTAAAGTTCCACGACGGCCGGGACGTCACGGCGCAGGATGTCAAATTCACCTACGAAGCGATCATGAACCCGAAGAACCTGTCGCCCCGCGTGTCCGACTACGAACCGGTCAAAGAGATCCAGGTGGTCGACCCGCACACCGTGCGCGTCGTCTACAAGCGGCTCTACTCGCCGGCGGTGGGCACCTGGGCCATGGGGCTGCTGCCCGAGCACCTGCTGAACGAGGAGACGCTGCGCCGGGAAGCCCTGCGCGCCGGCAAGGACCCGGACGCCTTTTCCATGCGCCAGAGCGAGTTCAACCGCCGGCCCGTCGGCTGCGGGGCCTTCGTCTTCCGCGAGTGGAAATCCGACCAGTACATCGCCCTGGACCGCTTCCCGGAATTCTTCGAAGGCGCCCCCAACTACCAACGCTATCTGTACCGCATCATCCCCGACCTGCTCACGCAGGAGATGGAATTTTACGCCGGCACCATCGACGCCTACGGGGTGCAGCCCTACCAGGTGGTCCGGCTCAGCGAGGATCCGCGCTTTCAGCATTTCTCGGGCACCTCCTACGCCTACTCCTACATCGGCTACAACATGCGGCGCGCGCCGTTCGACGACCCGCGGGTGCGCCGGGCGCTGGCGATGGCCCTCAACGTGGAGAGCATCATCGATTTCGTCCTCTACCGGCAGGGCGAGCGCACCACCGGGCCGTTTCTGAAGCAGACCGAGTACTACAACCAGGCCATCGCGCCGGTGCCGTATGACCCCCAAGGGGCCGTGAAGCTGCTGGCCGAGGCCGGCTGGCACCGCAGCGGCGACGGCCGCCTGGAAAAAAACGGACAGAGGCTGCAGTTCACCCTGATCACCAACAGCGGCAACGACATCCGCAAGTCGATCCTGGCCATCGCCCAGGACGCCTGGAAGCAGATCGGCATCGACGTCCGCACCGACCTCGTGGAGTGGTCGGTGTTCATCAAGGAGCGGATCAACAAACTGGACTTCGACGCCGTGGTCCTGGGCTGGTCCATGGGGATCGACCCGGACCTCTACCAGATCTGGCACTCCAGCCAGAGCGGACCGCAGCAGCTCAATTTCGTGGGGTACCGCAACCCGGAGGCCGACGACCTCATCGTCCGCATCCGGCAGGAATACGACTTCGACCGCAGGGTTGCACTGTGCCATCGCCTGCACGCGATGATCGCCGCCGATCAGCCTTACACCTTCCTCTATGTCGGCAAGTGGACGGCCGTGCTCGACAAGCGCATCGCCATCCGTGAAACCGACGCCGAAGGCAAACACCGCTACCGGCCGATCCGGCCGACCCGGACCGGCAATTACATGTTCCACTTCAACCAGTGGATCAAGCTGGCGGAAACGCCTCAGTTTAGCAGCGAGTAATGAGGACGGTTGATTGGGTGTTTGGGTATTTGGGTGTTTGGGTGTTTGGGTGTTCAGCGGGCCTTGGCCTTGACGCCCGGCGCGTTATAGGCCAGCAAGCTTGCTTTTTGCGGGAGGCTTTCAGCCTCGATCGTCGCGGCTGGAAAGCCGCTCCCACAAAAAGACGCCAACTTGGTTGAAAGGTCATAAGACTCACAAGTGGATGGGTGTTCAGCGTTTCGGCAAACACCTAAACACCTAAACACCCAAATACCCAAACACCAATACACCTGAACACCCAACAGCAAGGGCTCAACAAAATGATCGCCTTCATCGGCCGCAGCGTGATTCAGAAGATCGTGACGCTCTTTTTCGTCTCGGTGGTCTCCTTCGCCATCATTCACATCGCCCCCGGCGAACCCAGTCAGGTGGACCCCCTCAACCCCAAGTTCACCCCGGAGATGGTGGAGCGGTTCCGCCAGGCGTTTCACCTGGACCGGCCGCTCTATGTCCAGTACGGGTTTTTCTATCGCGATCTTCTCAGCGGCCGGACGCTCTCCTGGAAAGACAACCAGCCCGTGCTCCACAAGATCTGGGAGCGCTTTCTCAACAGCCTGCCGCTTTTCATCGTCGGGACCCTCATCACCTGGACCATCTCCTTCCCCGTGGGGATCCGTTCCGCCATCTTCCGCGGGGGGGGCTACGACCGCAGCGCCACGTTCATCTCCTACGTGCTGATTTCCATCCCCGGCTTTTTTTTCGCCTACATGCTCATCATCTTCGTGGTGAGCCAGCTCCACGTGCCGGTCATCGGCATGCAGACCTTCGGCATGACCGGCACGGCCTGGTGGTTCCGGGTCAACGACCGCCTCTGGCACATGCTGCTGCCCTCGATCCTCGGCGCCACCGGCGGCATCGCCGTGCTTTCGCGCTACGTCCGCAGCCAGATGCTCGAGGTGGAGAGCCAGGACTACGTGCGCACCGCGCGCGCCAAGGGGCTGCCCTGGGAGATGGTGCACTACAAGCACGCCCTGCGCAACGCGCTGCTGCCGTTCGTGACCATGTTCGGCCTGATCCTGCCGGGGCTCATCGGCGGCTCGGTGATCATCGAGTCGATCTTCTCGTGGCCGGGGCTGGGCCGCATGGCGTACGAGGCGATCCTCGCCCGGGATTACCCGGTGATCCTGACCATCAATTTCATCGCGGCGGTGCTGGTGCTGATCGGCACCTTTGTTTCGGACATTCTCTACGTC
>JALOPD010000468.1 GCA_025454075.1 Desulfobacterales bacterium
GTGGACTCCCTGGTCGCCGCCCGTCTTCTGCAGCAGAGCACCCCCGACGTCTTTGCCGTCCATTTTCAGACCGGCTTCGAGGCCGAGCCCGCCGACCGCGTCCGCGCCCGCCTGAACTCTATCGGCGACAGCCTGGGGATGCCGGTGCACCTTCTCGACCTCAGCGCGGAATTCAGGCGCGAGGTGGTGGACTATTTTGCGGCGGGTTATCTGGCCGGCCGAACTCCGAACCCCTGCGTGGCGTGCAACCCGCGCATCAAGTTCGGAGCCCTGCTCCGCCGCGTCGAGACGATGGGAGCCGAAAGGCTCGCGACCGGCCACTACGCCGACGTGCGCCGCGACCCGTCCGGCCACCGCCGCCTGTTCAAGGGCATCGACCCCGCCAAGGACCAGTCCTACTTCCTGGCTCTCCTGACCCAGGACCAGCTCGCCAGGGCCTGCTTCCCGCTGGCGGCGCTGACCAAGACCGAGGTGCGCCGGATCGCCGCCGAGGCGGGCATCACGCCGCCGGAGGCTGCCGAAAGCCAGGACGCCTGTTTCGTCACGAACGCCGATTACCCGCAGTTCATCGCGGAGCTGACCGGCCGGCCCCCTCAGCCCGGCCTGATCGAGACCACCGCCGGCGAGGTCGTGGGTCGGCATCCGGGTCTGGAGGCGTTCACGGTCGGCCAGCGCCGCGGTCTCAACTGCCCGGCGGCCGAACCCTACTACGTCGTGCGTCTGGACACCGCGCGCAACCGGCTCGTCGTGGGCCGCAGGCGGGAGGTCCTGACCTCGCAGTGCCGGGTGGCGCGGATCAACTGGATCGCTCCACCGCCCGCCGCCCCTCTGCGGGTGGCCGCCCGGGTGCGCTACCGCGCTTCCGAAGCGGCCGCGACCGTCGTCCCCATCGACGCGGACAGCGCCTGGCTGCGTTTCGAGGCGCCCCAGCCGGCGGTGGCCCCGGGCCAGGCGGCGGTGTTTTTTGCCGGCGACGAGGTCCTGGGCGGAGGGTTCATCTTAACATGAACCAAAAATAGCAATATAAAAAAATAATAATAAATGCAGAAGTTTAAAATCATTACCCTCGGGTGCAAGGTTAACCAAGCCGAATCCGAGGCCATCGCCGGCTGCCTGGCCGCCGCCCGGTGGGCGCCCGCCGCTGCGGGCGAAGCCGCGGACATCTGCATCGTCAACACCTGTGCCGTGACCCAGCGGGCCGGCATGCAGTCCCGACAGGCCCTGCGCCGCGCGATCCAGGAAAATCCCGGGGCCTGCGTGGCGGCGACCGGCTGCTATGCCGCAACCGACCCTCAGGCGCTGATGAAGATCGAGGGCATCGGCTGCGTCGTCGGCCAGAAGGACAAGCCGCGCCTGGCGGAAATTATTCTTGCCTCCTGCAGCGCGGAATGCTCCCCAGGCACCCTGCCCGATTTGCGGAAAGCGGGCGATGGTCTGGAGCGCGCCCCTGAATCCGATGAGGGTTTGCCCTTGCGGGAGAGCATTCCAGCCTCGATGGCGTCGCGAAAGGATGCCGCTCCCGCAGAAAAGGGGGCAACTTCGCTCGAAGCGCTGACCCGCCCCCCGACCGCCCCGGCCCTGCCGCCGGCCGTCGGCACCCGCACCCGTCCCTTTCTCAGGGTTCAGGACGGCTGCGACGCGTTCTGCGCCTACTGCATCGTGCCCTATGCGCGCGGCCCCAGCCGCAGCGTCGCCTTCGGGGAAGTGCTCGACGCCGTCTCGCGGCTCGCCGGTGCCGGCTACCAGGAGGCGGTTCTGACCGGCATCCACCTGGGCGCCTACGGCCGGGACCTCGAACCACGCGCCAGCCTGGCCGAGCTGCTGCAGGCGATCCTGAAGCGCCCGGACGCCATCCGGATCCGCCTGAGCTCCGTCGAACCCCTGGAGCTGAGCGACGAAATCATCGATCTGGCCGCGGGCTCCGGGCGCATCTGCCGCCACTTTCACGTTCCGCTGCAAAGCGGCGACGCGCAGGTCCTCAAGCGCATGGGCCGGCCCTACACGCCCGGGCACTTCGGCCAGCGCATCGAGCGGGTTCATCAGCGGATCCCGGACGCGGCGGTCGGCACGGACGTGCTGGTGGGCTTTCCCGGCGAAACCGAGGCGGCCTTCGAGAACACCCGTGCGCTCGTCGAGGCGCTGCCGCTGACCTATCTGCATGTCTTCCCGTTTTCGGCGCGGCCCGGCACCGCCGCCTGGTCGTTCGGCGACCGCGTGCCGGCCGAACGCATCCGGCAGCGCTGCCGGCGCCTGCGGCAGCTGGGCGGCGCCAAGCGGCTCGCCTTCCATCGCCGCTTCGTCGGCCGCCGGGTCCGTGTGCTCGCCGAGGGCCGCCGCGACCCGCGGACGGGCCTGCTGAAAGGGGTCTCCTCCAACTATCTGCCGGTGCTCTTCGAAGGCGGCGACGACTGCATCCACCGCCTGGTGGCCGTGCGCATCTCGGGCGCCGACGCCGACCGGTTGCACGGACAGCTGACGGATTGACCGATTGACATCGAATTTCGCCTCTGCTATCGCTGCGCGACGTCGCGTCCGGCGGCCGGGCGCAATCAGCGCGGAGCCCGACGCCGGCCGCGAGGGGGTCATCGCCGGCGGGGAAATCGCCGCGACGACGGCCCGACCGTGGATCACGGTTCGAAACCGGGAAACGAAGCGCTCTTCCGGGCCCGCCGCCGCCCGGGCCCGCCCGGCGCTCACCGGCTCGTGTCCGAGCTGGAAGAAGCAAAGGATGCACCCGATGAATACGAGCCTGGACGTTCAGGACAAACTCATGACCGCCGCGCAGGCCGTGCAGCGCCTGGTGAAAGACGGCGACATGATCGCGCTGGGCGGGTTCACCGTCAACCGCAACGTCATGGTGATCGCGCGCGAGATCATCCGCCAGGGACGCCGCAACCTGCACCTGGTG
>JALOPD010000469.1 GCA_025454075.1 Desulfobacterales bacterium
GGCCAGATCATTCGAGAAAACGCCCAGCAACCCGTCGAAAAAGGACATAGCACCTCGTTTCTATGCGACGCCCTCGATCCGCAGCCGTCTGTTCTTGGCGCCGGCGGCGGGTGGTGACGCGCCGGCGGGGCGGCAAGGCCTTCGCCGCCCCCCTGGCGCCGTCGATGCAGCGTCGCCTGGAAATATGCAAGGCTGCGCGATGCGCGCGGCCTGAATAGTTTTTCGAGAATTATCTTTCGATTAATATCAAACCGATGCTGGAAGCACAAGCAAAAACTATCGGTGCCGGCCGGAGTCAACGCCCCGCGAGGAGGTCCGGCATGACCGCGTCGTGGATCAGCGGCCGGAATTGGCGGATGGCGGTGTTCTCCCGCGAAGGATGCACCCGGTTGGTCAGCAGAATCACCAGCGCCCGCTCGGCGCGGTGGATCCAGAAGGAGGTGCCGGTGAAGCCCAGGTGTCCGACGCTGTCCGGCGGGAAGAACCGCCCGCAGCTGGAATGGGCCGGCGCGGGCAGGTCGAACCCGAAGGTCTTGCCGGCGCCGGGCACCGGCTGCCAGAACCGGCGCACCAGCTCCGGTCGAAACAGCCGCGCCGCCGGCGAGCCGTGGTAGGCCGCCAGGAGATCTTCAAGCACGGCATGGATCGCGGCGGCCGTGCCGAACAGTCCGGCGTGGCCGGCCACCCCGCCGAGCGCATGGGCGTTGTCGTCGTGGACCTCGCCTTGGAGCAGGCGCCCCCGCCAGGCGCAGTTCTCGGTGGCGGCGTAGACGGCCTCGGGCGGCGGGCGGTCCAGATCGATGAAGAACAGCGGCGCCGCCTGGAGAGATCCGTATACCCGCTCCGCCAGAAATCGGTCGAGCCGCCGGTTGGCGACGGCCTCAACGACCCACTCCAGGAGCATGAAATCCAGGTCGCTGTAAAGCGCCTTCTCACCGGGCGGATGCAGCAGCGGCTCCTCCAGCAGCAGCTGCCGCAGACGCGGCCGCCGTGCGGAGGCCGGCAGCGTCGCCAGCTCGCGATAATACGGGCGGTAGTCCGGCAGCCCGGAGGTGTGCGCCAGCAGCTGCGCGATGGTGATCCCGCGCTTGTCGCCCTCGGCCGCCGCCGGGAGCACCGCGGCCAGCGGCTGGCCCGGGTCGAGCCGGCCCTCCTGGCAGAGCTGCATGATAGCCAGGGTGGTGGCGAGGGGCTTGGTCAGCGAGGCCAGGTCGAATACCGTAGCGGTGCTCACCGGCCGGCGGTCGATCAGGTTGGCGACCCCGTAGGCGGCATGCAGCCGCACCGCGCCGCCGCGGGCGGCGAGCAGCACCGCTCCCGGGAACACGCCGTCGCTCAATGCCTGCCGCATGAGCCGGTCGACCTCGGTCACGGCCCGCCCTCAATCCTGGGTTGCGCACTCGAAGCTGAGCGTCTGCCGGTCGGCATCCAGCACGGCGGGGATGCCCAGCGGCAGGGTCAGATTCGGTTCCGCGTGGCCGACCGGCAGGCCGGCCAGAATGGGGATGGATGCGTCCGCGAACCGCTCGTCGAAGATCCCCAGGATCTCCTCGTAGGCGCCGCAGTCCGTGAAGCCGCCGAGCGCCAGGCCGCGGACGCCTTCCAGGCACCCCGCCAGCGTCAGCTGCGTCAGCATGCGGTCGATGCGATAGGGCGCCTCCCCGCGGTCCTCCAGGAACAGCAGGCGGCCGCGGAAGGACGGCTGGAACGGGGTGCCGATCAGATGGCACAGCGTCGTCAGATTGCCGCCGCAGACGACGCCGGCGGCCCGCCCCGGCCGCACGGTCGCTGCCGCGGCCGGCCGCAGGATTGCGGCCGTGTCGGATGCGATCGCCGCAAGCAGGCTGTCGCGCGTGCTTGCCTGGCCGTCCGCCAGACTGGTGACCACCGGCCCATGGAAGGCGGCGAACCCGCAGCGCCGGGTGATCGCCGCGAGCAGGGCTGTCACATCGCTGAATCCGATGAAGATTTTGGGATGAGCGGCGATCCGCTCGAAATCCAGCAGCGGCAGGATGCGCAGACACCCGTATCCGCCCCGGGCGCAGATCACGGCGTCGATGCGGTCGTCTTCCAAAAGCATCTGCAGCAGCGCGGCCCGCCGACCGTCCGGCCCCGCGAGATACCGGTCCGCGGCCATGATTTCCTCGTGAACGACGGTCTCGAACCCCATCTCCCGCAGCACCTGCAGGCCGCGGTCGAAGGTTTCGCGGTCGAACGGGCTGGCCGGCGCGGCGACACCGATCACCGCCCCCGGCCCCAGCCGGCGCGGTTTGCGCAGAATCTTCCTATGTCCGCTGGTTCCGATTCTTGCTGGGACGCGCATCCGTCCATCCTTCCTTGACATACATGTCCGTGGGTGTTAGAAACCCCATCGTGTCGGGGCGTGGCGCAGACTGGTAGCGCACTTGAATGGGGTTCAAGGGGTCGTTGGTTCAAATCCAATCGCCCCGACCATTAACAGACCATAAACACGGAGTCTTAACGGCCTCCGTGTTTATTTTTTGCCCTCCTAAAAAACTGCTTTTTGAGGCTTTCAACCATGGCTGAAAGTACACCGGTAAGAGCGGAAAAAATTCCCTCTCCGAGGAGTGCTCCTTCTCTATATCTTATTTTGGCTCTGATCGCAAAAGACACTCGCGGGAACAAATAGACATTATGGTTGACAGTTTAGCACCGGGAATAGCAGGAACCGTCACTATGCGATACTCGGCAGAGGCCCCTTTTTGTTTCGCTCAATGTAATATTTATTTATCGGCTACACTTTGAAAGAGTGACTGTTTGTTTATAGATATGATATAAATATCAGCCAATTCGATGCTTGCTTGAACCCAGGCGATATAGCTCTATTGCAATAAAATTATCGGGATTATTAATACATACTCTTCTCGTATTTTCTGTTTATTATCT
>JALOPD010000470.1 GCA_025454075.1 Desulfobacterales bacterium
GCACGCCGAGCATGCTTTCAACGCCTCCACCTTCGCCGCCCGGGAGGTGGCCTCCACTCAGGCGCACATGTACGCCGCGGTCGCCGCCGGCGTGGGGTCGCTGTCCGGGGCGCTGCACGGCGGCGCCAACGCCAAGGTCATGCAGATGCTGCTGAAGCTCGGCGGCCCCGAAAAAGTGGTGGATTTCGTGAATGCCGAGCTGGATGCCGGCCGGAAGCTTTTCGGTCTGGGCCATGCGGTTTACGACGTCGACGACCCGCGCGCCCACATCCTGGCGCCCATGTCCAAGGCCCTGGGCGAGAGCACCGGCAACCCGCGCTGGTACGAAATGTCCGCCCTGATCGAGAAAACCGCCAAGGAGATCTTCCGCGAGCGCAAGAATGCCGACATCCCCGTAAATGTCGATTTTTACAGCGCATCGCTGTATTACTATCTGGGAATTCCGGTGGACCTGTTCACCCCGGTTTTCGCCATTGCACGCATCGCCGGATGGGCCGCCCACGTCATTGAAGAACAGTTCGCCGGGGCGGCCCCCAAGCCGGTGCTTTACCGGCCGGAGTCCGATTACATCGGCGATTACTGCGGTCCGGAAGTATGCGAGTTTGTACCGCTCGAAAAGCGCGGACCGCGTTGAACCCCTCCACGAGTCGCAAGCGCGAAGTGCTGTATTTCCGAGCAGACATCAGCTTTGACCCGGGGGTGGACTTGACCTCCCGGGTCAGGGATTTCACCGACTTTTACGTTTCGGGCCACAACCTGGAGTTTGCCGGCCTATGTCCGGATTGCGGGCGCGCCTCGGAAAACGTCTCCGCCGCCGAGGCCTACACGCAAGGCTGATCCCCTGCGCTTTCGGGAAGCATCATGGCGCCCCGCCCGCCGTTGACAAACCCATTGGTGCGAACTAGGGTAACGGTGCGGCCTGCCGCTCCATGCATGCGAGGCCCTGCGCTGCGCCGGCTGTCGGCATGAGCGGTGGGAATCCGGCCAAGCGGCCATCTTTCGACTTTTCCCGGGGACAGGTATGAAAATTGTGGTAACCGGCGCGTCCGGCTTCATAGGCACACATCTGTCCCGGTATCTGCTGGACCGAAACAACGAGGTGGTCGGCCTGGGCCGCTCCGCCGCGAGAAACCGGATCGGCCATGACGGCTATCGATTTGTTGAAGCCGACACCACCCGGCCGGGCGATTGGCAGCAGGTTTTGTCCGGGGTCGACGCGGTCGTCAATCTGGCCGGCAGATCGATCTTCGGGCGCTGGTCCGAGGCGATTAAATCTGAAATCCGGGAAAGCCGCATTCTAACCACCCGTCATGCGGTCCAAGGCCTGTCCTCCGGCGCCAAAACGATTTTCATCAGCGCTTCCGGTGTAGGGTTCTACGGCAGCCGCGGCGACGACGTGCTCACGGAAGAGGCGCCGGCGGGACGGGATTTTCTGGCCGGGCTATCGGTCGATTGGGAAGGGGAAGCGCTCGCCGCCTCGAAAAAAGGCGCCCGGGTGGTGCTGCTGCGCCAGGGGGTCGTTCTGGGCGAAGGGGGCGGGGCCTTGGCCCAGATGGTCCCGGCCTTCAAGCGCTTTGTCGGCGGGCCGATCGGAAACGGCCGCCAGTGGTTTCCCTGGATCCACATCGAAGATCTTGTAGCGGCGGTTCAGTTTCTGCTCGATACACCCGGCATCCGCGGACCGGTCAACCTCTGTGCGCCCAGCCCGGTGCGAAACCGCGACCTGGCGGCCGCGCTCGGCAGGGTCTTGAACCGTCCGGCCGTGATGCCTGCGCCGGCGTTCATGATCCGAATGGTCCTCGGCGAGTTTGCCGAAGTGCTGCTCGGAAGCCAGCGGGCGGTCCCCCAAAAGCTCCTGCAGCAGCATTTTTCGTTTCGCTACCCGGACATCGCCGGCGCCCTGCAGGCGGTGATTCATCCGGAAGCAGTCTAATCCCGCGCCGGGAACTCGCGGAAGCAGGACCATGCCATGACGACCTTAAGCGAACTGAGCGAACCCGATCGGCAATTCCTGACGCGATTGTTCGAGCAAACCGGCGGCCAGACCTCCCGGCAGCTGTCGATGTACGATGTGGGGGCGGGGCTGGGCTGGGAGCGGGAGGCGGCCTCCCGGACGGCGCAGGACCTCATGGCCGCGGGGCTCGTCGAAATCCGGACGCTTTCGGGCGGAATCGGCTTGAGCGCCACCGGGGCCGAATCCTTGGCCGCGGCCGTCGCCCGCGAAGGGTCGACTCCGGGCCCGCCGCGACTGGGGACCGGCCGCATTCTCGATCCGGCCGCCTGCCAGGCCGTCGCCCGGGTCTGCGACGGCATCAAAGTCCAGGCCGGCTCGTTGGGCCTGGATTTCGAAAGTCTTGCCGAGCTGGTGGCCGATCTCAAGACCGTTGCCGACCAGCTGGGTTCCCCGCGGCCGAAGACCGCCGTCGTCCGCGAGGGCCTGCGCTCGATCGAAGGACTGCTCAGCCGCTTCGCGGACAACAGGCACCTGGCCGACATCCGCAGCCTGATCGCAGAGCCGTAACCGCCGCTCCAAGGGAGGGGGCATGCCCAAAACGAAAAAGGTCCTCAGGCTCGTATCCTGGAACGTCAACGGATTGCGGGCGGCGATGAAGAAGGACTTCGTCGCATCGATCAAAAAGCTGGACGCCGACGTGGTGGCCATCCAGGAAACCAAGCTCCAGGAGACCCAGCTTGAAGACGACATGACCCGCATCGCCCCGTACGCGTCCTATTGGTCCCACTGTGCGGTCAAGAAAGGCTACAGCGGGGTGGGGACCTACAGCCGGCTGGCGCCGGCCGAGGTGCGCTACGGGCTTGGCGACAAGCGCTTCGACGCCGAGGGCCGGATCATCGAAATGGAGTTCGGCCGCCTTTCGTTCTTCAATGTCTATTTTCCCAACGG
>JALOPD010000471.1 GCA_025454075.1 Desulfobacterales bacterium
CGCGCCATCTTGGCGATGCCGGCCCGGCGCTGTCTGTCTTTCTCGCCGGAATTGCACACCCCTCCGTAGCAATGCTCGTCGCGGCAGGCCGAAACCGCCGTCCGCGAGATGGTGGGATATTTCTGTCTGGCATCGCATCCGCTGAAGGTGACGAACAGTTTCTTGCCGCGAGGGTACATCGGCAGCTCCAGATGGTGCAGCCCGCGATGCGGAAAGTTCAGCAGCGCGGTCCCCGAATTGAAGTGAAACACGTCATAGCGGTTGCGAATGCGCAGAAACGCTAAGGCCAGGCGCCAGTATCGCTCGTATTTCGATCGCGCCCTCTCCAGGTGCAGGTTGATCCCGGCCGGGTAGCCGTAAGGGTCCTGTGCGGTCACCAGCACATCGCTGTGCAGCCCCATGCGGCGCTCGGCCGTGGCAAGCGCCCAGGGGTTGCCGCAGCCTGCCGCCGGAAGGTGCAGGACCCTCACGATCGCCCCCCTTGCATGGGCTTACGCCCGCCCGGCGCCCGCGCGGCGCAAACCGGGCTCGCCGGCAGCGCCCTCGCGGCCGGAATTCCGCTCGAAGCGGCGGATGGCGGTTTCCATTGCCGCGCCCAGTTTGGCGACGACGATCTTCTTGGAGTGGTGCTGCATGATCCAGGCGCGGGCAGCCTGGCCGATTCGACGCCGTTTCTCAGGCGATGCCGCCAGTTCCGCCATTGCCGCTGCGATGGCCTCGTCCTCCTCGCAGGACATGACGGGAGCCTGCTCGCTGAAGCACCACTCGTGGTGCGAATGGTCGTAGGAGGTCAACACCGGCCGGCCGCAGGCCATCGCTTTGGCCGAAATGAGTCCGAAAACTCCCAGTTGGAATTGATCCAGCACGATGTCGGCGGCCCGATAGTGCCGGGCGAGCAGCGGCTCGGACATGGGCGGGATCCAGCGTACGCGCTCGGCGATGCCAAGCTCCCGGCACAGCTGTCGGCTGCGCTCGATCTCCTGCCCCCAGGCCGGAACGATCAGCACGGCGCGGACGCCGCTGTCGAGCAGCCGGGCGAAGGCGCGGATGTATTTCTGATTGCCTTTGATCTTCCAATTCTGCCGCGCCGGGGCGATGATGATCAGCTCGGCGCCATACCGCGCGGAGAGCTCCCGACGCAGCTCGGGCTCATCGCCCGGCCGGAAGACGTCCTCGTCCACCGGATGGGGGCAGAAGGAATAGCTCTCGAGTTCGGCCTCCTCGGCGAACTTGCGGTTGTCGGGGTTGGTCAGCAGCACATGCCCGGCCTGCCGGTAGGCCAGCCAGAGCGCGTTGGCGGTCGGCGAACTGCCCAGCGGGAGTTCCCGCATGGTGCCGATCTCAACGCTCACATACGGTTTCAATCCGCAGAGCATCGCGTAGATCGGGCTCAGGACATAGGCGAAAATCACATCCGCGCCGGACGCATACGAGGACACCCAGGCACGGTGCGGCAGATAGCTGCTGAGGGTCGCCCGATCGACGCTCCAGCGCGGCCCCAGGCGGCGAGACCACGCGACCAGTTGGTTCAGCTCGGTGGGCCTCCCGCGCTGCGCCGCGCCAGGATTCGCCGCGGTCGGCGGCGTTGCGGCTTTTCGCTGCAGCCGCCAGTCCATGATCCGATAATACGTCGGAGCCATGGCCAGCTTGACCCTTAACGGCAGGCAGCGCGAGACCAGCCGCAGCGCGCCCGCCGAGGTGCGGCCGAGGTCCTTGTACGGATCGGTCACTTTTCCGCTGCAGTACCAGGACGGGCGCGTATAGCGCCCGAGGTCCGCCGTGTTGTCGTAGAAGTCGTTTTCATTCAGGAAATCGTCGGGATTGAGGGCCAGATCATCCCATTCGGGCTGGCTCATCAGGTGCTTGATGTCGTGGCAGATGACCTGAACGGGACAGCCTTGTTCGAACAGGATCTTGGCGTAACCATACGCCACGTTGGCCACGTTGCCGACATGCAGCGAGCGGAGGGGGGGCATTCAGAAACCTTTTCAGATGGAGGCGGCGATTTAAGCTTGGCGGCTGTCGAGGAGCCGGCAGCGGCGCCCGGCGGCCGCCCGCGGCGGCGCCGGACCCGGCGAAAAAAAATTATGCGGCCGGGCCGCCGTAACGACTGCCCGGGCCGCAGCTCAGCTTTAAGAAATATCGCGCCCGCTATGGAGCCGACGCTGGCGCAGCGCCGTTCGCGGGTTTTTCGAAGCTCATGAACAGGTAGTTGAACGGCAGCTCGAAGTGCAGCACTTCAACCGCATTGAAGCCGATCGACTTCATCAGGGGCAGGAACCACTCGCGATCGATATGATAGAGGTGCTCCTCGTCGTAGGCGGCCTTCATGGCGACCCGATAGGGATCATACGCCGGCGAGCCCTTGAACTCGGTGATCCAGGCAACCAGATGCCCTCCCGGCTTCAACACCCGGAAGGCCGACTCCAATCCCCGGTCCAGAAGATAGTAGTGGTCGAGGGTCGTGCCCGATATCACGACGTCGAAGACGCCGTCGTCGAACGGCAGGAATTCGCCGACCCCGGGGACGAACCGGAACGGGTGGTCTTCCGGCTGCGAAATGGGGTCGACGCCGCAGATGCGGTCGCAGGGATAGCCAGTCAGGTAGAACGGCACCGCCTGCGGGCCGCAGCCGACGTCCAACACCCATCCCCGCAGATAAGGCCGCAGGAAAGCCTTGAAAAGCAGTGCCTGCGGGTGGGCTTCGGTGCTGCAGGAGCCCGGCGGCAGGTCGCGGTAGCTGTCGGTCCCCCGCTTGAGGCAATCCAGGAACAGCTGCCAGTTGAGCGGAGCCGCCGCTTCCAATCGGCGGAAGGCCTCGGCGACCGGCATGGGGTCGTTCTGCGTCGGAAGGGCAGCGGCCGCCGCTTCCTCGATCAGCGGGGGGAGGACCATCCGGG
>JALOPD010000472.1 GCA_025454075.1 Desulfobacterales bacterium
GAAGCCTCCGGCTTGACTTCCGAGAGATCCACACTGAGCTTTTCCGCGATGATCTTCTTGACTTTCTCTTCGATGCTCTCCGACATATTGCTTCCTCCATGATTTCATTTGGTTCAATTCTGAGTGGATTGGGTGCTCCTTAGTGGCCGTTCACTTTGGCGTGTTGCTGCCAGTTTAATTACATCACCATTCCGCCGCTCACGTGGAGCACCTGCCCGGTGAGATAGGCGGCCTGGTCCGAGGCCAGAAAGAGGATGGCATCGGCCACATCCTGGGGCATCCCTGCCCGGCCCAGAGGAATCTGGGTCAGAAAGGCCTGTTTGATCTTGTCGCTCAGCGCGGCGGTCATCTGGGTCTCGATGAAGCCCGGCGCCACGGCATTCGCCGTGATGCCCCGGACTGCAAACTCCCGGGCGACGGTCTTGGTCAGGCCGATCAGACCCGCCTTGGAGGCCACGTAGTTGGCTTGACCGATGTTGCCGACCACACCGACCACGGAGGCCACATTGACAATCCTCCCGGCCCGCTGCTGGGCCATGTGGCGCACCACCGCTTTGGTGCAAAGAAAAGCGCCCTTGAGGTTGATGGCCATCACCAAATCCCAGTCCGATTCCTTCAGGCGCATCAGCAGGGCATCCCGCGTGATACCGGCGTTGTTCACCAGAACGTCGATGCGGCCGCAGCGCTTGGCCACCTCGTCGGCCCACCCTGAAACGGCCGCTTCCTGCGACACGTCAACCGCGTTGAAAAAGGCGTGCGTTCCGAGCGCCCTGGCGGCCGCCTCACCGGCTTCGGGGTTCACGTCGCAAATGGCCAGCGTGGCCCCTTCCCGGGCGAAGGCCTCGGCGGTCACCCGGCCGATGCCGGCGGCGGCGCCGGTGACCATCACCACCTTGTCTTTGAAGCGCATCATGGTCTCCTTTGGCAAAAATCAGTTGCGTCGAAACCAAAAAAGTCACCTGCCGAAAACGATGTCGGCCAGTCGGTCCATGTCCGTGATCAGATTGTGGCAGCTGCCGGCAAACTCGTTGAACCGGATCTCGGCCAGGGAGCCGGCCACGGCGCCGGGGTCGATGCCGCCCGTGCCGGTGAGAATCCTCAGGCTGCTGCGTTCGGCGAGCTCGCACACGTCTCTGGCAAAGATCCGCGCGATGAGCGCTGCCCGCTCGGCCTGGGGCTCGCCCGCCGCGGCCAGGTTGTTCGCCCGACGGGCAACGGCCACGCCGACCTCGACGTGCGCCATCACATCCGCCAGGTCGAACATGAGGATCTGCTGCCGGGTAAGCCGGTGAGTGTCGGCCACGACGATCAAGTGGTTGAGCGCCCGGGCGGCCAAGGCGTAAAAGCGTCCGCCGCAGTGCGGCCGGAGGTTCTCCAGCTGCTCCATTTCGGCCGCCATCGCCCCGTAGAACTCCCCCTTGGTCTTGCGGCTCTTCTTCCAGCGGAAGGTGCTAATGATGTTCTGCTGAATCTCGCTCGTGCCCTCGTAAATGGTGGTGATGCGCACGTCGCGCTTGATTTTCTCCACCCCGTACTCGGTGATGTAGCCGTACCCGCCCAGGGCCTGCATGGCGTCTTCGGCCGCACGGTTGCCGGCCTCGGTCGCGAACCACTTGGCGATGGAGCCCTCCACCGCCAGGTCCTTCTCGCCTGCGTCGAGCCGCTCGGCCACCTCGTCGATATAGGCTGCCGCCGCCGCCAGGCGCACCACGTTGGGCACGATCAGCTTGTGGGTGTAGCCCTGCTTATCGGAAAGGGGTGTTTTGAACTGAATGCGTTCCTTGGCGTAGGGGATGGCGGCATCCAGCGCGGCCTCGCCGGCGCCCAGCCCCATGGCGGCCACCATCAGCCGGGTGTAGCCGAACACGGCGTTGGCCTGCTTCAGACCCTGGCCCGGGACGCCGCCGATCAGGTTTTCCACCGGCACGAAGGCGTCGGTGAAGGTCAGCGGCGAGGTGTTGGAGGCCCGTATCCCGTGCTTCTCCTCGCCTTTACCGCGCTGGTAGCCGGGGGTGTCCTTCTCCATGATGAAAAACGTAGGGCCCTCCGGTGCGTCGGCAAGAACGGTGATGAAGTCCGCGTAGCCGCCGGTGGAGATGAACTGCTTGCTGCCGTTGATGCGGTAGCCTGTGATCCTGCCGGAGGCGTCCGTCACCGGCTCGGCCTTGGTCTTGAGGGCGGCGACGTTGCTGCCCGCGTCCGGTTCGGTCACCGCATAGGCTACCAGCGCCTCTCCGGCCGCAATCCGGCCGAGCCACTTCTGCTTCTGAGCCTCGGTGGCACCGACCAGAATGGGGTCGGCCCCCAGCTGGATGGCGAAAAAGGCCGTGGTGACGCCCAGGCAGATCTTGGCCATCTCGCGCGTCACGACGCAACTGTCCCGGGCCCCGCCCCCCAGCCCGCCGTAGGCCTCTGGAATCATCAGAAGCTGCAGGCCGATCTCGGGCCCCAACATCTCCCGGATCACCTCCTCGGGAAAAACCTCCCGGCGGTCGAACTCCTGGATTCTCTCCTTGGTCAAAAGCTTCTTTTTCAGCTGAGCCACTGTCTCCAGCACCATCTGCCTGGATTCAAGATCCAGGCCGGCCAGGGGCTGCTGGGAGGAAATCTCATGAGATGCCATGCGGCGAGATCCTTGCACGACTAAGGTCATCCGTTAATCTTCTTTGGTCTGGACGACTTTGCGGCCTTTGTAGGAGCCGCAGCTGGGGCAGGCGTGATGGGGAAGGGCGGGCTCCCCACAGTCGGGGCAGGTGGACAGGGAGGGAGCCGACAGGCTCTTGCCGGTTCTGCGCTTATCCCTGCGGGACTTGGAAGTTCTTCGCTTGGGCAAACCCATGAGCAATCTCCTAACATGTTTATTTTAATTATTTATCGAGTGTATCACTTCGATTGAATAT
>JALOPD010000473.1 GCA_025454075.1 Desulfobacterales bacterium
GAAAAGCGCGGTCTTGACCAGCGGCGAGTGCGCGATCGTATCGGCGACGGCACGCGCATCGGCATCCGAGGCCGCCCCGTCGACCCGGATCTCGACCAGTTTGTTGGATCCCTCGGCGTCCTTCACCACCCAGGTGGCCAGAGCGAGCATCACCTCGTCGACCAGGTTCTGAAACGCGTCGCGTGCGGCCGCCGGCCCCACATCGACCCCCGAACGTCCGCTGGCCATCAACAGAATCGTGTCGTTCGTGCTGGTGTCGCCGTCCACGGTGATGCGGTTGAAGGAGCGCTCGGCCCCGACGGCAAGGATAGATTTCAGCGTCTCCGCGGACGTCTGCGCATCCGTCATCAGGAAGCAGAGCATGGTGGCCACGTCCGGCCGGATCATTCCTGCGCCCTTCACCACGCCGGTCACCGTGACACGCCTGCCGTCGATTTGCGCCTGCCGCGAGACGATCTTCGGGACCCGGTCGGTGGTCATGATGGCTTCGGCGAAATCCGCCACCCCTTCCGGCGAGAGCGCCGCCGCAAGGCCCGGCAGGGCCTGCTCGATGCGTTCCACCGGCAGCGGTTCGCCGATCACGCCCGTGGAGGCCACCAGCACCTGCTCATCGGAAACGCCCAGCCCGATGGCGACCGCCCGCGCCATGCGCTCGGCGTTGCGGTAGCCCTCGGCCCCGGTGCAGCAATTGGCGTTGCCGCTGTTGACGATCACCGCCCGGCACAGCCCGCCCCGGATGCGATCCCGATCCAGCAGCACCGGTGCCGCCTGCACCCGGTTGCGGGTGAACAGGCCGGCAACGCTAGCCGGGCCCTCGCAGACGATTAGGCCGAGGTCTTTGCGATGGTTTTTCTTGATGCCGGCGGCGACGCCGGCGGCCTTGAATCCGGGACAGGGAATGATCGCCATGCAACGACTCCCGTTCTTGCGGCTCCAGCCGACGCACCGGCTGAATCCCTTTGAATGTGGCCCTTGGTTTGACAGAATCGCCCCAGGTTGTCAATTACCCCGGCGCACTCAAAGACCCGGCGATCCGGTGCGCTTGGTCCCTAAGAACCAAAGGCCGTACGCCGCGGCCGGCGCAGCCGAGACGACGATTCCAGGCCGTTTGACACCCGCCCCGCGTTTCAGTTATGGTGAGTCGTCAGTTGATCGCCCGAAGGCAACGGAGACCCGACATCAACCATATGCCCCCAGCGAAGATGACCTGCCGACGATGCAACGGCCGGATTGAACTTCGGCGCACCTGAACCGCCGTTCAGCTGCGCTGCAGGGCCTGCGGCGCGAATTATTCTCTATCGGATTACCGCGACCGGCTCGACGACGGCCTTGAAGAGGAATTGGCCGGTATCCGCTGCGACCGGATCTAACGGACCCGGATCTAATGGACATGGACAACCGCTTCTGCCAATCGGCTCTGGCCGGTTTGGACCGCGGCCGGCGTCGCCGGGCACTCACCGCCGAAAGCGTATTCCACTTCTCCGACACGTTTCTGGTCTAACCCGCGCGACCCGGCAGGTGCATGCCCAATTTCAAGCTCACCATCGAATACGACGGGACAGCCTACAGCGGCTGGCAACGGCAGGCCGAAGAACCCACCGTACAGGCGGAGATCGAGCGCGCTCTTGGGCGCATGACCCAGTCGAACATCACCCTGACCGGAGCCGGCCGGACCGACGCCGGTGTCCACGCCCTGGGCCAGGTGGCCAATTTCCTGAGCGAAACCCGCCTGACCCCCGAAGAGCTCCTCAAGGGCCTGAACAGTCTTTTACCCCCCGACATCGCCATCCGGGACTGCTGCCGGGTGCCCGAGGACTTCCATGCCCGTTTCGCCGCCAGGAGCAAGCGCTATCAATACCGTATCCTGAATCGCGCCGCCCGGGCAGCCGTCGGCCGCGACTATGCCTGGTTTATTCACCGGGAGCTGGACATCCGGGCGATGGAGCGGGCGGCCGGCCATCTCATCGGTCGACAGGATTTCAAGGCGTTCGAGAGCGCCGGAAGCCCACGGGCCCATACCGAGCGGCATGTGATGCATGCCAGCTGGATGGAAGGCAAGGATCGGCGCCTCACCTTCCGGATCGAGGCGGACGGGTTTTTGCGCGGCATGGTGCGCAACATCGTGGGCACGCTCGTGGCCGTGGGATTAGGCAAGCTCCAGCCGCAGGAGATGAGAGCGATCCTGGCCAGCCGGGACCGGCGCCGCGCCGGCGCCACCGCCCCGGCGCGGGGCCTTTTCCTGGTTGAGGTGCATTATTGATGTCAAGCCCTTCGGCGACCGGTGGCGGAGTCCGGCCGCCGGTAAGGCCCTTTCACTCTTGAAGGCCGCCATGACCGGTGGTATAGGCTGGCAGCATTATCTCAGGAACGCTGAAAGGAAGGCGATGGCATGGATCCGTTGACCCCTATCGATCCGCAACAGGCGTCCCGACGCCGGCAGGAACTGCGCACGCGCTACCATGAATTCCAGGCTCGAAAAATCACCCTGGACATGACCCGCGGCAAACCCTGCCCCGAGCAGCTGGATCTGGCCGAGGGCCTGCTCGACTGCCTGAGTCGCAAGGACGTCAAGGCCAGGGACGGCTCGGACTGCCGCAACTACGGAGGGCTCGACGGGCTCCCCGAGGCCAAGGCGTTGTTTGCCGAATACATGGGGGTCGCGCCCGATGAGATCATCATCGGCGGCAACTCCAGCCTCAGCCTGATGCACGATGCCATGACCTGGTCATGGGCGTTCGGGACGCACCCGGGGTCCACGCCGTGGTGCCGCCAGGCCCCGGTCAAGTTCCTTTGCCCCAGCCCGGGCTACGACCGCCACTTCTCGATCTGCGAACACCTCGGCATCGAGATGATCCCGGTGCGGCTGAACGGGAACGGACCGGACCTGGATGCGGTC
>JALOPD010000474.1 GCA_025454075.1 Desulfobacterales bacterium
GTCGAAAACCTTCAAGGTGGCAACGATATGCGGATCGCGGTAGGAGGCCAGGCTGAAAACGCCGTCCTCGGAGTTGTAGACGGCGAAACCGCCGTAGGCTCCGCCCTTCTCGCGGATCTCGCGATGCAGATAGAGCGAGCGCAGCAGTTTGGCCATGACCGCCAGGGCGGCCGAATCCGGGTGCTCCAGGCGCACCGTCGCGAACCCGGCCGCGACGAAGTTCACCGCCGTCTCGGTGCTCCATCCTTCCCATAGTCGCGGTCCGGGGAAACCCGCCTCGGATTCCAGGTCCGTCTCGGCCGCGCCGGGGCCGGTCGCGTTCAGAACCGCGGCGGCGTGCGTTCCGGCGCGGGCCACCGCATCCGGTTCTCCGATCACGGCCGACCGCGGACGCGAACGCCCCCACAGATGCGCGCCGATGCGGGCGAGCTCCGCGCCCAGCGCTTCCAGGCGCTCGTCCGACAGCCCTTCCAACCGCCGTTTCAGCCCGGTAAGCTGGTGGACACCGCCCCAGTCCTCGCTCAGGGCCCGCGCGCGGGAAAACCGCCGCGCGGACAGCGACATGGCCAGGCGGTGCCCGTTGTGCACGATCATCGACTCCAGACCGGCTCGATACTCCAGCAGCAGGGTCTTCAGCCGGGAAGTGTCCGAATAGTCGGATTCGCCCAGCAACTCGGCCAGGATGTCGAACATCGGCGCCAGATGGCGGACGAGGCTCTTCGACGTCAGGGCCACCAGCGGCACACAGCGGCCATGGCCGTCGAAACCGGTGCGCGGGTTCGCCGCCAGCCCGACCCCGCCGGTGAAGGCATCGATGCGCCGCGCCATTTCGGCGTAGTCCCGCCGGGCGGTTCCGACGCGCGCAAAGGCGTGGCAGAAAAAGGGGACCAGGCCGGTCAGCGCTGCCGGCAGCCCGCCGGCGGCCGCGGCGGCGGCGTAATAGACGATGCCCGAGGTGCTCTGCTCGTACACGCTGAGGCTCTGCTGCTGTTCCGAGCGGGATTCGGCGATCTTCTCCACATCCGCCGGGATGTCCCCGCGCTGGAGCGTCGGCAGACAGTCGAGCGACTCCTGGGATTCCTGCAGACGGCGCAGCGCCTCGGCGTCCCGCCGCAGCTCGGCCGCCGCCGCGGCGCTCAGCTGCCGCTGGATCCCGTCGAGTTTTTCCCGCACCCGCCGGGCCTCGCGCTCGGCCAGGCCCGGGTCGGGGGCAAGGGTCAGCCGCAGGCGATGCGGGTTGTCCAGGAAAAAGTGCTTCAGCTGCGCTTCGAAGAAACGGCCCTGCTCCATCCGGCGCCGGATCCGGGCCAGGTCGGCGTCGAAATTGAGCACCCGCAACGGGTCTCCGCCGTGGATCCAGGTGCTGCTGACGGCCAACAGCAGTCGAATGCCGTAAGGGTAAGGAGTATTGGTGATTTCGCGACGGTGAAATTCGAGCTGGTGGATGGCGGATTCGATCAGCTGCGGATCGATGCCCTTTTCGACCAGGCCGTCGAGCACCTCGACCACCAGGCGCTCGACCGTATCGGCGGCCGCCAGTTCCACGTCTTTCAAGCCGACCGTGAAGTGCGTGTCGCGGTTTTCGGCGTCGAACCCGCTGCCGTCGCACAGGGCCGAGCCCAGTCCGGACTCGATCAGCGCCTTGCGCAGGGGCGAGCCGGCGTTTCCGATCAGGATCTGCTCGATCAGCGCCAGGCAGAGCACCTGGTCGGTGTCGCGGATGTCGCTGGTCAGCCAGGCCAGGCAGGCCTGGTGCTTCTTCGTCGGGTCCTCTTCACGGCCGAACGGATAGAAAAAGGCGGCCGTGCGCGGCGCCGGCCAGCGCGGCTGCGGCGTGACGTCGGTATCGGGGTCGATGGCGGCGAACCGGCGCAGCACGGTCTTCGCGATGAACGCCAGGTGCTCCCCGAGCGGGAGGTCGCCATACGTGAAAAAGTAGGCATTGCTGGGGTGATAGTGCCGGCGGTGGAACTCCTTGAGCTGCGCGTAGGTCAGCGATGGGATGTCGGACGGTTCGCCCCCGGAATTGAAGGCATACGTGGTGTCCGGATAGAGCGCCTTCAGGATGGATCGCACCATGACCTGATCCGGCGAGGACATGGCCCCCTTCATTTCGTTGTAGACGACCCCCTGGTATTCCAGGCGCTCATCGGCCGCGTCCGGCGCGCCGAGCTCCAGCCGGTGCCCTTCCTGCTTGAAGCTGAGCTCCTCGAGCTTCGGGAAAAACGCCGCGTCCAGATAGACGTCCATCAGGTTGTAGAAATCCTTGCGGTTCTGGGTCGCAAAGGGGTACATGGTCCAGTCGGAAGCGGTGAAGGCGTTCATGAATGTGCTCAGGCTGCGCTTGAGCATCGAGAAAAATGGGTCCCGCACCGGAAAGCGCTCCGACCCGCACAGCACCACGTGCTCCAGGATGTGCGCCACGCCGGTCGAGTCCCGCGGCACGGTCTTGAAAATCACTCCGAACGCATTCTCGCGGTCGGCGCGGCCGATGTGGACGTGCCGGGCTCCGGTCTGCGTGTGCACCAGCTCGTAGAAAACAGCGTCGATCTCCGGCAAGCCCTCGCGCCGGATCACGCGATAGCCGTGGATGTCCTCGCCGACCGCCAGGTCGGGCGTTGCGTCTTTGGCACGACGGGTCATGGATGCCCTCTGAAGTGATGATCGCGTTGTCGCCGAGCGTCGATTCTGCCGGATCGGCCCCTGCGGCCGACCGGCCTACCGGAGCTCAGGCCGCGCGCCGCGGCCGCATCAGATGACGACATAGACGCCGCGGCTGTGCCGCTTGATTTTGCCGAGCTTGTTCAGCCGAAAGATGATGTTGCGGATTTTCTTGTCGGCGAATCCGGTCTTGGCCTGGATGTCCGAGAATTTGAGCCCCTGCTTGGA
>JALOPD010000475.1 GCA_025454075.1 Desulfobacterales bacterium
CCATCAGGATTTACGAGCCGACAGGACGCTCGGCATGCAGCTTGAATATCATTGTCCCCGTCGAAACCGTTTCGCCCCCATATCGAAGCCTTACGCTCGCGGCTCAATGCACGGGCCTGGTTGGGATGAGCCCGGCCATTCAGCCGAAGGGAGGATATGTGAAAGAACTTCTGATTCGAAAGATAAGCAATTTCAAATAGTTTGTCAAGCTGCAACGGGCTGCGATGCCACAGACTCCATCAGACGGTAAAACCGCCCTATTTCAACCGCCGCTGCCCGACGAAGGCCACCTCTCCGTCCGGATTGTAGTTCAGCAGCGGCGGATCTTTTTCAAGCTCCAGCAGGAACACCCCGCCTGCACCGCCGACGCCCTTGATCGTGCGGTCCGCGCGGTCCAGTTCGAGCTCGACCACCCCCAGGCGCGCGTAATCGGAGGTGATCCTGACCTTGCGCTCGCTCACCCGGGTGACCGTCACGGTCACATCGGACTTCGAGCCGCCCTTTGCGTCCGAAACGACATCGCCGCGGTAGGTCCCCGCCGCCCGGCCGGCGAGCTCGACCGGGTGTTGCGCCTGGCTCCGGGAGGATGCGTGTATGTCCGGCGGGCTTCTGTCGACAGGCGCGAGGCCCCGGTAGACCGCCGCGCTCAGTGCCACGGCGACCGCAGCCACGGCGGCCCAGACCCAGGGCGTTTTACGCCAGGATCGGGATTCCTCCGGAGCATCCGGCCGGCCGGTCGCCGGGCACTTGCCGCCGCCCGCCTTGGCCGCCACCCCGCCGCACAGCGTCCGAAACCCTTCGTGGCCGGCATCGCCGTCCCAACCGGTCAGATCCGCAGTCTGCCGGCGCCGGAATTCGAGCGGCAGCTTGACCTGCTCGATCTGCGCCGGCACGAGCACCCCCCGTTCCGCCGCGGCGGCCGCCTCGTTCTTCACCCATTCGGAGACGATCGAATGGCGCGACCACAGCACCACGGCGCATCTGGCCCTCTCCAGTTCGCGCTCGATGGCCTCGTCGAAGGCCTGGCCGGCGACGATGTGGCGGTCCCACCACACGCTCCAGCCGCAGGACTCCAGCGCCGCGGCCAGCCGGCCGGCCGGGCCGCGGTCCTCGCTCGCATAGCTGATGAAGATGTCCGCCACGGCCGCGTCATTTTCTAATGCGTTGTCATAGACGATGCGGCGCTCATCCCGCCACCGCCTTCAGCATCAACGCGGCCCCGCACTGTTTGCTGACCGCTTCCGGGTCGAACCGGCCGTCCTGAACGAACTTGCCCTTCGCGTAGAGGTTGGAGAAGCTCCACAGATACGGGCTGGGGGTGCGCCGCATGCGGTAGCCGAATCCGTTGTATTTTTCCAGCAGGTAGAGCATGTGGGGCACGGACCAGTCGCCGACCTCGTGGAACTTTTTCATCGTGAGCGCGTCCACGGCGCTCTGCCGCCAGGTAAAGGGCGGCGCGCCGGCCGCCGGGCGGCCGGCCGGCACGTGCACGGTGCGGGCCTGTAGCGGGTCGCCGTTGTGCAGGTGGCCGGCGAAGTTGAATCCGCACTCCATGCCGTGAATCGCGCCGATGAACATCCAGGGAATGCCGTTCAAGTCGCTGCCCACCTGGGCATAGACCGCCCGCCCCTGGTTGAGCCGCTTGACGTAGTAGGCCACGTTGCCCGCGTGCTCCGGCCGCACGCTGCAGGCGGCATAATAGGCGGCGTATTCCGCCCGCAGCTGCTCGAAGTCCTTGACCGCCAGCGGCGGGTCGGTCGCCCTCGCCGCACGCCGGACCGTGCGCGCCCGCCGCTTGCGGGCCGTCCTCACGGCCGGGGCCTCGGGATCCTCGGGAGCCGGCGGCAGGCCCTCGCTTTCATGCATGCCCCCGGACAGCAGGTAGAGCTGATTCAGGTGCGCTTCCATCGCGGCGAGATAGCCGTCGAAGGGGCCGCTTCTGGCGGCCGCGACGGCGGCTTCCAGGTCGGGAACGGCGTCGGTCAGGATATCCGCGGCGCTGAGCAGCGCGGCCCCGTCCAGACGCGCCAGCTTCTTCCCGAGGGCCGCGACGAGCCGTTTGATGGCGTTGCGCTCGGCCGCGTCCGCCGTGTTGGCATGGCGCCGCCGCAGGGTCAGGATCGATCGGCTGATCTCGTCGCTCAATTGCGCCGTCAGGTTCATGGCAGCCTCCTGTTCGCGGTGAAATCCGTTTATCGCCTCCGCGTGCGTCCGGGCGCCGGCCGGCCAGGCAGGAAAGAGAGTCGAAGCGCCCGGGAGCGAGGAAGAAAAGCAGGCCATCGCATATGTGGGATAGATAATACACTCCTCGCAGGGATGCAATCTTCAGGCAGCCGGAGCTTGACTTCTCCCTTCCGGCTGAAATACTATCTCTTCTTCAAGCCAGACATCGAGGCCAAAATCGACCGGCAGGCGGCTTTCGATTCCGCTTCCCGACGTGCACCGCGGGACCGGGGGCGCCTCCCCCCTTGCCGCCGCTCGAAACGCAGCTATAGTAAGTCCATCCGAAAACGGAGAATTTCGGTTCCGGCCAGGGCTGCAGCCATTTCGCAACCGCAGATGCTTTTCGGACGCCTCCTGGCAAACCGGCTTCCCTTCAGCGCATGACCTGGCCTCGACCTCCGGGTCGCGGCCGGCCCGCTCCTTGATAATGCATTCACGTGCATTTCACCCGGTCGGTCTGACGGCGCCATCCGGCGGCGGTCAGACGGCTCACAGAAGGAGGACACCATGGCGAAGAAAGCATTGTGCGTGGGAATCAACGATTATCCCGGCGAAGGGTCCGACCTGAACGGCTGCGTCAACGACGCCAAGGCCTGGGCCGATCTTCTCATCAAGAACTTTTCCTTCCCCTCCGGCAGCGTGAAAGTCCTGCTCGACGGC
>JALOPD010000476.1 GCA_025454075.1 Desulfobacterales bacterium
AGGTGATGAGGGTGCTGTCCCAGGCGGCGACCTGCCGGGTGTCCGCGACGATGCCGGTGATGCCGGGGGTGGAACCGGCCTGCTGCAGGGCCTCGTCGATGGCCGGGGCGGCGCAGTCGATTTTCCAGCGGCCGGACAAGATCAGGCTGAGCGTCTTCGCGTCCGCCTGTTCGCAGCGGACGGCGGCATCCTCCCCGGCCGATGGGTCGGCCGGTGCGTTCCTGCTGTCCGGCATAACGATCCCGCCTTTTCGCTTCTCTGGCCGCCCCAGGCAAGGCTCGGGGCATCTCATCCATGGCCGGCCGCGCACCCCGCCGCGGACGCCCTGCGCCCGCACGCTTTCCTGTGGGCAGACAATAATCCCTTGGACCTTGATTTTCAATCCCAGCTCAAACGTCTTGTTATTGCATGCCGGCGCGGCCGGGCGCAATTATACCCGGGTATACCGCTCACCCGCCGCCGTAAGCGGCCGGGCACGGCCCTTGGCGCCGCGGCTCTTGACAAGCCTTGGCGGGTGCGGGTATCAGTGTCGAACTGCGCCGCGCGGCGCATGAAGATCGTCCACGCCGACCAGCATCTGGATGCCCAGGAAAAGAACCTTCTGAAGCAGCTCCAGGACATGCTGTCCAACGGAACGATAAAACGGGTGGCGGGCTGAGGTTGGCGCCCCGGGGCGGTTTAAAAAATATCGAAATGCGAAACAAAATCGAATGCTCGAAAATCAAGAATTCAAAACGTCATTACGCGTTTTATGATTTTGAGATTTAAGCAAGCCATGGTGAGCGGCACTGCTTTGTAGACAAGATTCGATCTTTTGTGGGAGCGGCATCTTGCCGCGACTTTATCGTGGCTGGAAGCCACTCCCACCCAGAGAAGGAACTTAACTTTCTTAAGAGGATTTCTCTAACTACATGAGCTAAATTGATTCAACCTATTGTTTTTAATTTATAAAATTATTGTATCACCCCTAAAATCCTCCCCCCGTCCTGAACCCGCCGCCGCCGAAGTCCCCGCCCCCGCCGGAGCCGGACCCCCCGCCGAAACCGCCCGGGAATCCGCCGCCTGACCCGCCACGGCCGAAGACATCCGGAAACCGGCCTCCGCGGCCGAAGCCTCCCGGGAACCCGCCGCCCTCACGACCGTGCCGCTGCCGGGGCAGCCGGAACTCCTGCTCGCGGCCGATGCGGCCCCACACGTCGCCCCCGGACGCCCGGCCGGCCAGCAGCAGGGCCAGGAGCGACCCCAGGTCGAAGCCGCCGGGAAAATAGGAGTGGCCGGAGTCGTAGTGACTGCTGCGGAAACGCCGCCGCAGCTCTTCGAGCTCCTGGAAGCTGTCCTGGTGGCGACGCACCTCGGACTGCAGGGCTTCGATCTCGGCCGAAAGGGACTTTTCCTCCTCAATCAGGTCGCTGATGCGGCTGACGACCACGTCGTCCTCGGGCCGGCTCGTCGCTTTCGCCTCGCGGTACAGGTTCGTCAGCGATTCGTTCTTGATTTCGGATACCTGCAGCTGAAGGGCCTGCTGCGACGCCTCGTCGGAGGCCGCCGAATAGGCGGCCCGCCTGGCCAGAAGCGCTTCGTGCTGCTTCTCCGCCGCCTCGATGCGCGCCTCGTGCGCCTCGATCTCCTTCTGGGCCGCCTGCAGCGCCTCCTTTTCCTTCAGAAAGTCGCCGTCCTGTAAGGCCTCGGCCTCCAGTTCCGCGAGCCTCCGGGACTCCTCGGCCGCCAGAACCTTCTGCCGTTCGGCATGCTCCCGCAGCCGCAGGGGCAGCTCGGTCAGCATGAAATAATTGCTGCGTGCGTCGGCGTAGTCGATCAGCTTCGCCACCCAGCCGTCCAGCATCCGGACCAGGCCGCCGCCGGCGTAGTCCGGGGTCAGGAACCGCCGGTCCCACAGGTACATGAACAGCGCGTCCTCGCGGTAGGGTCTGCCCTTTTCGTCGCGGTCGGCCTCGGCCTGGGCGGCCTTGCTCTCGGCACGCTCGGCGGTGGCCGCGGCGTCCCCGGCCTTTTGCGCCTGGGCGCGATAGCTCTCCTGGTTTTCCAGCCGCGCGCGGATCTCGTCCGCCTGCCGGTCGATCCGGGTCACCAGTTCGTCCCGGCGCCGCACCGCCTCCTCGCGCTCGGCCTTGAGAGCGGGCTGGCGCGCCAGGACCTGCACGATCTCCTCCTCCAGTGCGCCCAGCTCCCGTCCGCGTTTTTCAAGCAGGCTCAACACGGCGCGGTCAGTGTCGTCCAGACGGGCGAGCACCCGGTTGGCGGTCAGCTCGTCCATCCGCAACCTGGCCAGCCGGCGGAATTCCTCGGCCGTCCGGTTCCGGACCTGGCCGAGCCGCTGACCGGCGGCTTCCAGGCGGCGGTGAACGGAGTCGATGCCTTCCTGCGCCGCGGCGATGTGTCCGTCGATGACGGCCAGCTGGTCTCTTCCCTGAATCATGACGCATCCCCTACCATGCGGTGATCGCCGCGCCCGTGGTCGACACGCTGTACTCCGGCGTGAGGTAGCCGCGCTTCTTCACACCGACGTTCTTGCGGTTGACGATGCCGTCGGCCTCCTTGTCGCGCCGCACCTGCTCGTAGGCCTGCTGGTCCACCCGCAGCCCCCACTCGCTCACGGTGCGGACCCTGCCGTCCTCCTCAGAGGTGACGGGCAGCTTGAGCCGCTGGCCGCTGGCGGTGACGGCTTCGACGATAAGATAATAATTGCGTGCGGTGCGGCTGTTGGCCGGGGTGCGCCAGACACCGCTGGGGGTGCCCGGCCGAGAGACGATCTGAACGGTGTATTCCTGGCGCAGCGTGTCGTAAACGTACTGCAGCGCCTGGCGCGCGGTGCGCAGGCTCTCGATGTCGCCGGCCTCGGCCGCCGCCGCGGCGCTGGCGTAGAGCGCCTCGATCCTGCCGGCGGCCCCCGGCTCGCGAGCCTCCTTCAGCGCCTGGGCGCGCAGCGCGCCGAGGCCGGCCACCTTGTCCTTGAGCGCCAGGATGGAGTCGACGGAGGCCTGCGCGCCGTCGAGGTCCTTCTGGGCGAGATCGAGAAGCCCGTTGCGCTCGGCGAGCCGGCGCTGCGCCCCGGCCGACTTTTCCGCCACGCTGCCGGCGTCGAGGCCGCCGACCGGCGGCAGTTTTTCGAAAGCCTCCAGCCGGCCGGCGGCCGCCGCGAGCCCCTGGCGGACCGCGTCCGCCAGGCGGCCGACCGCGGGCGCCTCCGACTCCGCCACCATGCCCAGGGCC
>JALOPD010000014.1 GCA_025454075.1 Desulfobacterales bacterium
GCGTCTTGGCGCAGATTTCGGGCCCGATTCCTCCCGGGTCGCCCATGGATATGCCCACGATGGGCAGCTTGCTATTATGCGATGGTGTGGGCATTCGATACATCCTTTCTGGAACCGTTTTGGGGTTGGGAGCGCTTAGGCCGTTAAGGATATTGCGGCCGGTCTTCCGGTTTGCTGCCTGGCCTTCGATGATCCTGACGTTCTGAACGTGCTCAACTTCTTCTTATCGGCAGCAAATCCGGTGCATGCGTCAGCACCGCCACGCGCGCATCGGGCCCCTGACGGCTCAGCGCTTCATCGACGGCCCACTGCACGCCGGGGGCATGCGTGTGGCCGAGCTTTAACGGCCAGCGCCGATGCCACCCCGTTCTTCAACCGGCCGGCCCGGTAGGCGGCCTTGATCTCGGCCGACGGCCACGCCGTGTACTCCAGCAGGTCCGTGTGGACCGGGCTCACCCCCTCCGGGGCGGGGGTGCAGACGACGATGGTACCGCCCGTTTTGACCATGCGCTGCGCCGGGTACTGGGATTTGTGGGATTGCCAGAAGTCGAGGTCGCAGGGGTAGGAGTTGGCGACCACGATGTCGGGCGTTTCGCGGAACTCGACCCCGTAGATCTTCCGCGCCGCTCGGACCCCTTCCCGGAAGGCGGCGCGCATCTCGCCGCAGAAGAGACCGGCGACCCGGCCCTCGCTGTCCATGACGACGTTGAAGATGGTCTTCATGCCCACGCGGTCGGCCATGTCGTCCATGTCCCGCCGCACCGGGTTGTCCTCGATCCCCAGAAACGAGTCCCCGCCGCCCTCGCAGGAGAGCATGTGCGTCTCTGCGGTCGTCCTGGGGCCGCAGACCCCCGGCTGGATGATCTTGGAGCTCCCGGAATAGCCGGGGATGTGGTGCGGCACAATCGCGCCGAGACCGATGACGACGTCGGCCTCGACCACCGCACGGTTCACCTCCAGCGGGGTCCCGGCGCTGGAGGTGCCGAGCGCCACGAGATTGTCGGGCTCCCGCCATTCATGGTTGCAAACACGGATGCGCCGCCGGACCGTCGGTCCTACCTTGGCCGTCATCTCCTCGTCGGTCATGTACCGGTGGGTGCCGAGCGCCATGATGCAGGCGATGTTGCGGTCGGGCACGCCGGCGGAATTCAGACGCTCGAGCAGCGGCGGGATCATGCGGTCGGCCGGCGTCAGCCGGGTGTTGTCGTCGCTCACCAGGAGCACGCGGTCGGAGGGCTTGACCCAATCCTCGATGGGCGGCTGGCCGATGGGGTTCGCCAGGGCCGCCGCGATCGCCGAATCCAGGTCGGCCAGCGGGGTGCAAGCGTTGGGCTCCAGGATCTGCGACAAGTTGCGCTCGGGCACCTCGAACCGGAGAGGCTTTCCGCCGAAGGGCATGGTGATGGTCGTCATGTGAAATCCTTGCCGATGAAATGCGGTGACGCGGGATACCTGAATTACTCGATCGCAGAAGGCGCGTCAATAGAAACAGGGCTCAATCCTTGCCGGCGCCCCGGCCTCCCTGCACCATTTCGCCCACGGTGACCAGGTCGAACCCCTGGCTGCGCAGCCCGCCGATGATGTCGGGCAATGCCTCCGCGGTCTTCCAGCCGCGGCCGTTCAGGTGCATGACGACGATCGAGCCGCTGCGCGCGCCCGCCGTCACGGAGCGCACCAAACGCTCCCGCGACAGGCCCGGGTCCGGGTCGCCGGAGGCGAGGTCGAACTGCACCGTGATCAACCCGGCCTCGGCGGCGATCCGCGCGGTGCGCTCGTCCTGCTCCCCGTAAGGCGGCCGATAGAGAGAGGCCTGCCTTCCGGTCAGAGAATACATGACGATCTGGGTCCATTCGAGCTCCCGGCGCACCTGCTCGTCCGGGACCCGGGTCATGTGCGGGTGCAGGAACGAGTGGTTGCCGAGTTCGAACAGGTCGATCACGGCCAGCCGCCGGACCTGATCCGGGTGCTCCAGCATCCACTTCCCGCCCAGGAAAAGGGTCGCCGGCGTCCGGGTCTCGACCAAAACCCGGATGACTTCCTCATCGTACCCGCTGGCCGTTTTCGTGGCGCAGGCATCGAACGTGAGCGCCACCTGTTTTCGGATGCGGTCTCCGTGAAAAAGCACCTGCGGTTTCACCGGCGCGGCCGGCGGCGGCACGCGCAGATCCATGGGCGTTGGAGCATAGCGAAGAACGTGGGGCCGGATGCGCTCCAGCCGGACGTCCCCCGCTCCGGCCGGACCGACGCCGGCCGCCGTCCCGGCAAGCACGGCGACCAGCGCCCATCGGATGAACGTGATTTTGAAATCGTTGACCGTTTTACCGAGCATGGGCTATCATAACGCAGGTTTCCGAAACGGGCGAGGCCGCAACGAATGAACGACATCCTCCAGCACCTGAGAGCGGACCACCTGGCCGGCCGGCGCGGGGGCCTCTTCGCCGTGTGCTCGTCGCACCGCGCAGTGCTCGAGGCGGCGATCGCGTTGGCCCGCGACCACGGTCGGCCCCTGCTGGTGGAGGCCACGGCCAACCAAGTCAACCAGTTCGGCGGGTATACCGGCATGACCCCCCAGGGGTTCGCATCAAGCCTGCGCGCCATGGCCGCCGCCATGAACTTTCCGCAGGAGGACCTTCTTCTGGGGGCCGATCACCTGGGACCGTACGCGTGGAAAAATGAGCCGGCGGCGGCGGCCATGGCCAAGGCCGTCGAACTGGCCCGTCAATGCGTGGCGGCGGGATTCCGCAAATTGCATTTGGACGCCGGTTTCGGCTGCTGCGACGACCCGCCGCAGGGCCTTCGCATGGAGACCGTTGCTGCGCGCACGGCGGACCTGTGCCAGGCTGCCGAAACGGCGGCCGAGCGCCGGCCCGCCGGAACACCTCGGCCGCTTTATGTCATCGGCGCCGAGGTCCCGGCTCCGGGCGGCGCCTTGGAAATCCCGGAGGAGGTCGAAGTCACGCCGCCCGGGGACGTGGCTAAGTTCATTGCCTTGACCGGGTCGCATTTTCAAAAAGCCGGCCTGACCGGCGCGTGGGAACGGCTGCTCGCGGTGATCGTCCAACCCGGCGTCGAGTTCGGAAATTTCAGCATCGCCCGCTACGCGCCCGCCAAGGCCCGCGCGCTATCGGCGTATCACCAAAAACTGCCTGGGATCATGACCTACGAGATCCACTCCACGGACTACCAGGCGCCCGAGTCCCTGGCACGCATGGTCGACGATCACTTCACTCTGCTGAAGGCCGGGCCCTGCCTGACCAGCGCCTTTCGCGAAGCGGTGTTCGCACTGGAAGACATTGAAATCGAGCACCTGAAATCCCGCCGGGGCGCCGTGCGGTCCGACATCCGCCGCGTGCTGGAGCGCGTGATGACCGCCGCGCCGGAGCACTGGAGTTCACACTATCACGGCACGGATGAAGAACTCCGGCGCATGCGCTGCTCCAGCATGCTTGACCGCATTCGCTATTACTGGGGGCACCCGGATGCGAAGTCGTCTCTTGCCCGCCTGCACGCCAACCTGGGCTCGGCCGTTCCGGCGAGCCTTTGGGTGCGCTCCTGGCCCGAGGCCGACCCGGAGGCCGCAGACGGCGCGGCGCCCGTGAGCCCTGCCGCGTACATCCGGCGCCGGATCCAAAAAGCGCTGCGGCCCTATCTTGACGCCTGCCGGTGAGAGGACGGCGCGCGGCGGCGATGGGAACGTCCCAACGGACACCGTGGCGAGGTTCGCGCCGATCGTCACCCTGCCGGGCCGGGGGACGCCGCAGCGGATCGTCCGGTTTCTGCCGCCCGCGGTGTTTCTAAGACGATAGGATCGTCAGGAACGACGACTGGCGCGGGTCCTTTTCGATGAAGCGGCGGATCCACTCCTGTCCCGAGGGGGATGCGGCCACCTCGCCGAAGAGCTTGGCGTCGTTTTTGAGGCCTTTTTTGAACCCGCTCCGGTAGCCGTAATCGAGGGCCTTTATCGCGTACCGGGCCGCGAACCTCCGCGCCGCGCGAAGATCCGCAGCCTCGTCTGCGCTCTCCGCTGCAGAGGCCATCAGCTCCTGGACCGTCGGATGCTTCAGCAGGGCTTTCAGTTGAGCCTTCTGCCGGGCGGCCAGTGCGTCCCAGTCCCTGCGCGGCGCTTTCTTCCTGCCTTCGATGAAGACCCGAGCCGCTTGAAACGCGGCGCGCAGCGCCGTCCCCGAGGGGGCCACCTCGTCCACCAGCCCCATTCGCAGGGCCTCCCTGGCGCCGACCGGCTCGCCGTTGACGCTCATTTCGGCCGCCTTGCGGGGGCCGACCAGTCGCGGCAGGCGCTGCATGCCGCCGTACCCCGGAAAGATCCCCAGTTTGATTTCGGGCTGGCCGATCACGGCGTTCTCGGTCGCGATGCGATAGTGGGCGGACATGGCGAGTTCATTGCCGCCGCCTAAAGTGAAACCGTCCAGGAGGGCGATCACCGGGATCTTGAGGTTCTCGATCTCGACGAAAAGCCTCAGGACCGAGAGCGCCACCTCTTCGATGCGCCGGGCGCTGCTGCCGGCAAACTCCGTCACGTCCGCGCCGGCCACGAAAGCCCGCCCCGCCCCTCTGAGAATCAGGCCGCGCACCCTCCGGCCTTGAATGCGCCTGCGGGTGCGGATTTCCGCGACCACCTCCCCCACCCCGCGGATGAGGTCGCTGTTGAGGGCGTTCAGGGCCTCGGGCCGGCACAAGGTAAGAATGCCCACCTCGCCGGCCAGGTGGAAATCCACGTGGCGCTTTTTCCGGGCGTCGGACCGGATCAGGTGCTCGCCCAGGTAGCCGTCCTCGAAAGCTGCGATGCTGCGGCCGGCGCGGTCCGCCTGCACCAGCGCGACCCCCTTGGGTTTGCCCATCCGTCCGTCGAGCATTTTCTGCTGGATCTCCGGCAGCCCTTCCAGCCCGACCACCTCCAGGTCCCCCTGCTCCATCACGAGGAGCTTCCCTGCGAGCAGGCGGACGACGTCCCGGGCCTGCGAGGAGCGGTACATGTGGGAGCCCAGGATGGAAAGGTCGACCGGGCCCCTGGCGACCACGAAGCCGCTCGGCATGTCGTCCTGCTCGTTGAAATCCCGCAGGAGAAACGTGCTGAAATGCAGCGTGCTCTGGTCCGTGCGCTCGACGATGAAATCGGGGCTCACCCGGGGGCCGAAGAGGCCCCAGACGGCCTTCCCCAGGGCCCGGGCGGCAGCCATGTAGTCCCTGCCGTAGGCCGGGTTGGGCTTCCCGTCGTCGGTCAGGGGGTCCGGCATGTCCGCCGGCAGGTTGAATCGGTCGCGGTCGATCACGCGGGAGTCCGGAATCCCCATCCGCCGCAGTTCCTGCAGGCCCGCCGGTTCGGCCGCGCGGGATGCGATAACCCCGATTTCGGCGCGGCGCTCCAGCGCGGCCCGGGCGAAATCGAGGGCATAGGCATCCGCCCCCCAGATCAGCCCCTTGCGGCCGGGCGGCAGCCCGATCTCGGAGAAGATCTCCCGGGGGCTTTGGGTGCGGATGAGGACCTGCTTCTGCCGCATCCAGACCCAACGGGCATCCAGCACCAGCCGACGATCCCCGCAAAAGAAGGTTTCCTTGTATTCCCCTTTGACGCCGCCCCCGGTGGCCCCGAAAAAGGCGAGCCGGCCGTTTTCGGCGAGGACCGACGCCAGTAGAGGAAAGTTGCGCCCGCCGGTGTGCTCGAAGACCTTGTCCACGGGACGGCCCGCGTTGGCCGCGAAAACCGCCTGCCGGAAGGGCTCCGTGCGGGCGCGCCACTCGCCGGCCGGCAGGCCCTCCGGGATGACCCCGAAGACATGCGGCGGTATCTGCCGGCGGTCGATGAAGGCGTCGGCGATCCTGCGCTCGATCAGTGCGTGCGCCAGGCCCGGGTTGGACCCCATCAGGATGACGCGCGCGCCGAGGGCCTTGGCGAGCTGGGCGCCGGCGAAGCTGGTCCCCTTGCCGCCGCCCATCAGGAGCACGGCGTCGCCCGGCGACACCGCCAGGCGCTCCACGATCGCCCGGTAGGCGGTTCCATAGGTCAGCAGAAGGGCGGCCAGCCGCTCGGGGCTGTGGGACTTCAATTCGCCTGAGACCGGGATGGCGCGATCCTCGTCGACGACGGCGAACTGGGCGTTGAACCCGTCATGGGTTTCATAGCCGCGGATGATGTTCCGGCCGGTCCATGAATCCAATATGACCGCCTGCCCGACCTTGAGCGTCTTCACGGCGGCCCCGGCGTCGACCACGATCCCCAGCGCGTCGCTGCCCGGTATGTGGATCGTGCTGCCGTCGCCGCGCCCGAACACCGGCACGGGCAGCCCCAGGCTGGCGAAATTGGTGTTGAAGTTCGGCCCGGTGGCCAGCACCGCCACCAGCACCCGGCCGCCGTCTTCCGGGTGCAGCCGCGGCCTGGGGACATCCGCGAGTTTCAGATATCGGCCGGGAGGGCCGTACCGGTCTCTCACGATGGTGAGCGCGGCCATGACCTCCGGAAGCGCCGTCGCAAGGCCGGGGCATTGGCCCAGCGGCCATTTGCTGTAGGCTTTTTTGGCCATCGATGTTCCCTCCAGACGGTTTGACTATTTTAGAAGTGGTTTCGGCACATCGGAACACGCCCGGGAGCGGGATCTGCCGTTCCGCCATCGGGCGCTGGGAGGAGGTATGGTGAAACCACTTCTAACGTTTGACGTTCATCAGCCGGGCGATGTGCCCCTTGCGGTTTTTGCCCAGCACCTTGAGCGAGCGGGCCACTTCGGGCAGCGCCTTCATTTTCTCGGCCGCTTCGCTGTAATAGCGGTCCGCACGCGCCTCCAAACGGGTGGCGGTTTCCAGCGCTTCGGCCGCGCTCATGGCGGCCGCTTCCTCGCAGAGCTCGCAGAAAGAGTCGCGCGTGAAATCCTGGACCGACTCCAGGATCATCTCCGTCACGTTTTCCCGTCGAATGCGCTGCACCGTCGAGATGCTGCGCGCCGCGTCGGCGCCCAGCTCGGAGAAGAGCGTCCGGTAGGCATCACAGTTCGGATTTGCGGCAGCTGCCGCGTAAAACTCCTGGTCCAGGCGCTCCAGGTCCTCAGCAAAATTCAAGATGCTGCCGAAATTCTGAAGTGGCATGTCGTGCTCCCGAAAAAAATCGTGGGGAAAGGCCGCCGGGCGACCGGCACAGGAATGGGTCAGCGTTCAATCCATAGCACTAGTGCAAGACGCTTTTCAAGAAATTGCTTCATTAAAAAACGGGCGGGCGGAGCATGTCTTTACCGAGAAGAGGGTTCACGCGGTTTCCGGGACGCGGTTACGCAGTCGTCCAAGACCCGGGTGGCGGGAAGATGAGAGGGAGCGCCCGGCATTTTGTCGAAAATGCAGTCGCAAACCGCCGGGGTGTAGATCTTGGCAAGTTTTTTGTGTTCGGGCTCCGTCCCGAAATTGGCGACACGGTCCTTGCCGTATCGGTATTTGTAGAAACACGCCCGCTGCAGGATGACCGCCGCCTGGGTCGACGGTGCTTTCGCCGCATGCCGGGTGATGCAACCGTCATAGGTGTTGACGACCGGGGCGCTCTGGCCGGAGGCCGTGGAAGGAAACCACGCCAGGCTCAAGACGATCACCACCAGCAGGTCGGATCCTCTCATTCAACGCTCCTTTTCTACAGCCACCCCTTGCGTTTGAAATACAGGAAAGGCAAAATTGCCGAAGAGACCATGAGCAGGATCGCCAGAGGGTAGCCAAACTCCCAGTGCAGCTCGGGGATGAACCTGAAGTTCATGCCGTAGATGCTGGCGATCAGCGTCGGCGGCAGGAAAACGACGGCCGCCACCGAGAACAGCTTGATGATCTGGTTCTGTTCGATGCTGATCATCCCCAGGGTGGCGTCAAGCAGAAACGTGATCTTGTTCGACATGAAGGAGGCATGGTCCGCCAGGGAGGCCAGGTCCCGGCTGATTTCCTTGAGAGTCTCCCGGATCTGGCCGACCTGCTCGTGATGCGCGACGGCCTGGTTCAAATAGAGGGCCATGCGGCTGACGCTGACGATGCTTTCGCGCAGGGTTGAGAAGTGGTTCCCCTCATGACCGATGTCCGTGATCGTCGCGTGCAGGTTGATTTTTTTTCTGGACTTCCGGACGCCTTGGGTGAAAATCATGCCGGATATGCGCTCCACTTCGGCGCTGTGCATCTCCAGGATGTCGGCCATGCGGTCGATGATCATTTCCAGAAGTCCGATCATCAAATCCGTGCTGGAGGAGCAGTTGCTGCCGGGTTTCTGGATCCGGGCGGCGAAGGCATCGAACGGCTTGGGGTTCAGGTACCTGACGGTGACGAGGTAAGCCTCGGACAGGATGAAGGTGATGGCCGAGGACTCCATGCTGTCGTGCTCGGGGCTGGTGATACCGGTGGCCGTCATAAAGAAGGCCCCGTTTTCCTGGTAGAGCCGGCTGGTGGCCTCGATCTCCTGCATCTCGGCCCGGCTGGGGATTTCGATCGACAGATGCTTTTGGACCTGGGAGATCTCCTCCGCACCGGGGGACACCAGGTCGATCCATATGTTCCGTGACGGAAGCCCGGGCTTGTCCCAGGAATCAACCTGCCAGATACCGTCAGTGCGATGGAATACCCTGATCATGCCCGCTCTGCCTTCCCGCCGTTGAAAACCTAAACTGCGTTACCTTCTTTCAGCTCATTATACAATCTTTTTCCACTTTGGGACAGCGCAGGAATTTCGCATTGCGCGGGGCACTGTTTTGGCCGGGCTTGAAAATTTTAAAGGTTGCCGAGCTTCCTGGCGATAATATCTGCAGAGGCGAGTCATTCACTGCCGGGAGGTTGGCTAATGGAATTTTGGTGGGGTCTCACCGTAGGGATTTTCGCCGGCGTCAATATCGGTATCGTCATTGCCGGGTTGTTGGCCGGAGCCAAACGCAAAGAACTCAGCCATGACTACCTGTGGGACCAACCGCAGATGGACCAGGCGGTGATGGATGAAGCCCCGGTTCGAACCCCGATTACTGCCCGTCGCGCAGCGGGTGCGTCCGCCGACCCGGCTCCTCATTCCTGAGCCCCTCCCTTCTTTAGGCATTCGCGGCCGCACGCCTATCCCTCGTCCGTATTCGGCGCTGCGGATAGGAGCCCTCTCGCCACAAGCGATGCCCAGCCAAAGTCCACTCCCCTATCTCCCGTAAAACAATAGCTCGAGAAGGCGCTTCGCCCGCTGACGACGACGCCGGCGCGGGTGTATGGGCTGGGCGGGGTCAAGGGCGAACTGAAAGCGGGGGCCGATGCCGACCTCTTGGTGCTCGACCCCGCCGCGATGGCCGTCCGGGATGTGCGGGCCAGGGGCGCGGTGATGACCCGCAACCGTGTGATCGAGAGAAAAGGGTATTTTGAATAGCGGGCTGGCTCACGCGGCGGCGATGCCGCCGGAGGAGATCCTGGCCGTTCGATGGCCCAGGCCACCGCATCGAATGCCGCTCGCACGGGGTCCTTTGTCGCGGCGCTCGGCCGCGCGCCTACCGGCTGTTGATGGCGTCGATCAGCTGCCGGAGCCTCGCGAAATCCTTCTTGTTGAAGTCCACGACCAACCGGGGCAGGTGCGCAAGCCCCGGCTCATCGCATTCCTGGGCCAGCGCACCCGAAAGCACCATGTCGCCGCCGTCGACGATGAGGTCCGCGAACTCCCGCTTGAGCCCCCCGACGCAAACGGCCGGCAGCTCCGAGACCATGCGGATCACGGCCTTGCCGCCGGCGAAGCGCAGGCTGTGGTAGCGGCGGTAAAAGCCGTTGATGGCGGCCACGGCGTCGTCGACATCGTGGGTGTGGTGGAAAAAGGCGAAATCGTTCGGCCCGATGTAGCCGCCCGAGGCGAGGTGGTCTTGCATGAAGTCCATCCAGCCCGACCAGTAGGTGTCGCCGGGCCGGTCCATCAGGACGACCGGCAGGGGGTAGCGTTTGCCGGTCTGGAGCAGGGTCAGGGCTTCCATGGCCTCGTCGAGCGTCCCGAAGCCGCCGGGGAAAAGCGCCACTGCGCAGGCTTCCTTGAGGAAGGCCACCTTGCGGTTGAAGAAGTACTTGTACATGATGTCGCGCGGGCTGCCGTTCATCACGGGGTTCGACTTCTGCTCGAAAGGCAGGCGGATGCCGACCCCGAAGGAGTTCTCGAGGCCGGCGCCCTCGTTGGCCGCCTGCATGATCCCCGGCCCGCCCCCGGTGATCACCATGAAGCCGGCGGCGGCCAGTTTTCGGCCGAACTCCATCGCCATCCGGTAAAGCGGGTGGTCGGGCGTCGTCCGCGCCGAGCCGAACACGGTGATTTTGCGGGCGCCGCGGTAGTCGCCGAAAACCTTGGCCGTGTACCGCATCTCCTTCAGGGTCCCGCACATGATTTTCAGATCGGCCTTTTCGGGGTTTTCCTGGCCGGCCTTCAGCGCGGCGATGATCATTTCGCGCACGATCGCGCGGTGGCGTATGGGCCCGACCCGGTCGATCAGCTCCTTGATGGCGGTGTCCACAGCGCCGTTGCCGGCGGTAAAACGAAGCTCCATTCGTACCTCCCAGGGTTCTTTTGCTGTGAACATTATAACAGGTAATGCGTGGTTTCCAAACCCGCCGATCCCCAAACCGATGTTCAAATCCCGATCATCGTGCTATCCTGCCGCCCGGCAACGAACGTCATGCCGACAGAGGCGGTCATGATCCCATGGGAGTTCATCGGCAGCGCCCGGCTGCCGACCGGCGGGGAAGAGCTGCGGTTGTACAAGCGGGGGGGCGAGTTCTCGATCCGGGTCGGCGGCGACGAACTCATGAACAGCCGCGCCCATGAATCGGAGGACGCGCTGGCCGACCTGGCCTGCGCCAAAATCGCCGATCGCCCCAAACCCCGGGTGCTGGTCGGCGGGCTGGGCATGGGGTACACCGCGGCGGCGGCGCTGAAACGCCTCGGCGCCGCAGGCCGGGTGGTGGTGGCCGAGCTGGCCCCGGCGGTGGTGGAGTGGAACCGGGGGCCGCTGGCGGATCTGGCCGGCCGGCCCCTGGAGGATCCCCGGGTGCGCGTGCGCGAGGACGACGTCGGCCGGGTTCTGCAGGAGGGGCCGCAGGCGTACGACGCCATTCTGCTGGACGTGGACAACGGCCCCGAGCGGCTGGCCCACCGGGCCAACGAATGGCTCTATTCCAACGCCGGCCTGGAGGCCGCGCGTGCGGCTCTGCGCCCGGCAGGCGTGCTGGCCGTGTGGTCGGCATCCCCGGATCGTGCGTTTTCAAAGCGTCTGCGGCGGGCGGGCTTTGCGGTGAAGGAGGTCGGCGTGCACGCGCGCGCGGCCGGCCGCGGGGGCAGACGCACGATATGGCTCGCCGTTCGCGGCGCCTGAGGAACCCGACGTCTCCATGGCAGCCACCCCTCTCATCCAGTGCAGGTCTCTCAGCAAGTCCTTCACGCTGCACCCCCTGTTCGCGGAGATCACCCTGGGGTTTTTCGAAGGCGAGCGCATGGGGCTGATCGGCCCCAACGGCTCCGGGAAGTCCACCTTGCTCAAGATCCTGGCCGGGCTCGAGACGCCGGACGCCGGCGAGATGATTCGCAAGCGCGACACCCGGCTGGTCTACCTGCCCCAGACGGACGAACTCGACCCGGACAAGACCGTCGACCAGACCCTGCTTGAGGCCGTCGGCACCCCGGCAGAGGCGCCCGCGCTCTTCCGCGAGACGATCCGGCAAATGGAGTTCGAGCGGACGGACCGAAGGGTCGGCACCCTCTCGGGCGGTTGGTGCAAGCGGCTGGCCATCGCGCGGGCCCTGATCCGGGAACCCGACCTCCTGCTCATGGACGAGCCCACCAACCACCTGGACCTGGAGGGCATCCTCTGGCTGGAGGCGCTGCTGAAACAGGCGCCGTTTGCCTTCGTCCTGGTCAGCCACGACCGCACCTTTCTGGAAAGCGTGACCAACCGGACGGTGGAGCTGAACCGGCTCTACCCCGACGGCTATCTGCGGGTGGAAGGCAATTACTCGGCCTTCATCGAGAAACGGGAAGCCTTCATTCGGGTCCAGACCCAGCAGGAGGCGGTGCTCTCCAACAAGGCCCGCCGCGAAATCGAGTGGCTGCGCCGCGGCCCCAAAGCCCGCCGGACGAAGGCCAAATACCGCATCGCCGGCGCCCACCGACTGCAGGAGGAGCTATGCGCTGTCCGGGAGCGCAACGCCGCCGGCCGCAGCGCCCGCATCGAGTTCGACGCCACCGGCCGCAAGACCAAAAAACTCCTGACAACCAAAGGGCTCGCGCTGGCGCGCGGCGGAAGGCCCTTGTTTTCGGCGCTGAATCTCACGCTCTCGCCCGGGTCCTGCCTGGGGGTCATGGGCCGGAACGGGTCGGGCAAGAGCAGCCTCCTGCACCTGCTCAACGGGAACCTGCCCCCCGACGCCGGGTCGATCGAGCGCGCGGAAGGCGTGTCGATCGTTTTTTTCGATCAGAAGCGGGAACAGCTGGATATGCGCCTGACGCTCAAAGAGGCCCTCTGCCCCTCCGGGGACATGGTCGTGTTCCAGGGGCGGCAGCTGCACGTCGTGGCCTGGGCCAAGCGGTTTCTGTTCCCGCCCGACCAGCTGCCGCTGCCGGTGTCCCGGCTGTCGGGCGGGGAGAGGTCCCGGCTGCTCATCGCCCGCCTGATGCTGAAGCCGGCGGACATCCTGCTGCTCGACGAACCCACCAACGACATCGACATCCCCACGCTCGACACGCTCGAGGAAGGCCTGCTGGGGTTTCAGGGGGCGATCGTGCTCATCACCCACGACCGGCTGCTGCTGGACAACATGAGCGATCAGCTGCTGTTTCTGGACGGGCGCGGACGGGCGCAATTCTTCGCGGACTACGATCAGTGGCTCGCGGCCCAGGCGGCGGAGGCCGCGCAGGCAACCCCTGAAAAAACACCGCCCAGGAAGGCGCGGCCCTCCCCCCGCAAGCTGCCTTACCCGGAGCAGTGCGAGTTGAACCGGATGCCGCCGGCCATCGAAAAAGCCGAAGCGGCGGCCGCGGCGATCCGGCGGCGGTTGGGCGACCCGCTGATCGCCAGCGATGCCGTTCGGCTGGGGGAGCTGTATGCGCAGCTCACGGAGGCCGAGGAGAAAGTGCGGCGGCTATACGACCGCTGGGCCGAGCTGGAAGCCCTGCGCGAGCGGCTGAGCCAAGAGGAGGGGGGCGAGGGTTCGGGGTTCAGGAGAAATGACAATGTCCCCGACTGAACCCTTGTACCCTTACAGCTCGGCGTCAGGTTTTCGCAACGTACCGCAGAATGGCCCTGAACTGGCTCTCCCCGTCCAGGCCGGCCTCTTCCAGCACCTTTTGCGCCGGGCCGCTGCCGAGGAAATGACCTCCCCGAAAGGGGTGCAGGGTCATCCTCCGGCCTCGGCCGGAGCACACCCAGCGCTCCATCGTGGGAAAGGTGAACCCCGTGATCCCCATGGCCTCCTGCGCGGCGGCCTCCGGGTACACCTTTTCCTTCTCCGCGGCCGGCAGGAGGTCGAAGAGCTCCGCGCTGGCCACATAGTAGACATCCAGGTCGATGCCCTTCTTCTTCAACAGCGGCAGGGCCTGTTCGACGAAGGCGTAGCCGACGTCGCTGCCCTGGAGCACCAGCGTGCCGTCGCGCTTGCCCTGCGCCCGCCGCAGAAGATAGACCCCCCCCGCCGCCGCCGTGGCCGGTGCCAGCCCCAGCGCCTGCCGATCGATCACTTTTTCCGAGGGCCGCGTGACGAACGGCGCGATCACCGCCGGTCGCTTTGAAAGCGCCGCGGACACGAGCGACCAGATTTCCTGCGGGTCCCATGGGGTGAGGGTGATCATCGTGCCGAGGGGGAAATTACCCTGCAGTAGCTGCAGCGCCTGGGGGTCGGCATGTGTCGGCCCGTCTTCGCCGGTCTTGACACCCGCGTGCGCGCACACCAGGATGAAGGGTTTGTAGGGCTCCTTGACGATTGCCTGCCGGGCCTGGTTGCCGATGGCGTGCAGGCGGGCGGCGACGTGCCCGAGGGCGGCGATGAACGCCCCGTAGGAGGAGCCCACCCCGATGTGGCGCCCGAAAGTGGAGATGCCGGCCAGCAGGCCGCTCATGGCGTCCTCGCAGATCCCGCCGGTTGCCAGCATCCGCGCCAAGGGGTTCGTGGCGGCGTTGTACCAGCCCTCGGGGAAGCCCTTGCCGATGGTGTTGACGCTCGTGGAGCCATACAGGTCGGCGGAGGCCGTCAGAACGGCGCCTCCGCTCGCCTGGTTGTAATGCTGCAGCACCCGCCCCAGCTCGCCTCTCAGCGTGGCGGTCTGGCCGGGTTTCAGCGTGAGCTCGGCCGGGATGCGGCCCGCGGTTTTCGCCGCCAGTTCGAACACGGCCTGAACCGTCGGCACCTGCGGCCGGGGCGTGCGGGCCCGGCGCTCCAGCCGGCGCCGCGCATCCCGCACTCTCTGCGCCAGCGCGGTCACCAGGGGCCGGTTTTGCTCCAGGGCGCCGCGGATCACCGTCAGCGCCTCCCAGAAGCACTCCTCGAGCACCCGCGGCTCCCCGCCGGCCCGGCAGCGCTGGTTTGCGCCCTCGCAGTGCGGCAGCCGGGCGGCGGCCTGCTCGGTGAAGGGCGCGACGGCCTTGAAAAACCCGTCCGCGCACAGGCCGTGGCCGGCGCCGTGCGAGGCCCTGCCCTGCACCCCGTACTGCCAACCCTTCCGGGTGCGATAGACAATCGCCGTCGGCTGCTCGTTCCGGATCGCCAGCGCTTTTTGCTGGGCGGCAAGGATCTGCCCGAAATCCATCCCGTCCGGCACCAGGATGGCATTCCAGTCGTGCAGCAGGGCGAATTCCACCGGGTTCCACTGGACGTATTCGCCGGGAACATCCCCGTCGCGGCAGACCCGGTCGGCGTCGATCGACGCCTGGTTCCAGTCCACGTGCAGGATCGCGTTTTTCAGGCAGGCCGTGCCGGCCGCGGCCATCGCTTCACCGACCCGCCCGGGGGTCATCCCGCCCTCCCCTTCCACGATGTGCACGCGCGGCCCGCCGGCGCCGTAAAAGTCCATGGCGCCGAAAGCCAGGCCCAGCGAGGCCGCGACCCCGACCCCCGACGCACCGGTGGACAGCCGCAGGAACGGGGTGGCCGGGGTCGGGTGGCCGTCGAGCGGCTTCGCCTTGAATTTCAGAAAGAGCGGTGTCCGGGTGAGCGGGTTGCGCCTGAAGCCGAGCAGGTCCTCCAAGCGCAGCTGGTGCTTTTCGCCCTTGGGGAGCAGTTCCGGGCAGCCGATGCGCGTCACCTCGTTGCGCAGGGCCCACAGGGCGTATAGGCCGAGGGTCTTGTGGCCCGCCGCATAGGAGACGATGTCGGCGTCCTCGCGGTCGGGGTCGGCGACGTCGTAGTCCAGGCTGTCGAAAAGGACACCGGCCACAAAGCGGCCGGAGGAGATCGACCCGCCGGGATGACCGGACATGGGCACGTAATTGTACAGCATGGCGCACAGCGACCGGTACATCAGGTCGAGCTGTTCGAAATGCTTCAGCTCTTCAGCGGCAAGCGGTTTCTCTTGCCTCTCGCTTGAGATGTCGATGAAAACGCCTCTGCGGGGCCCGAGCTCGAATCCCATGGCAGCCTCCTTTGCACCAGTCACATGACCAACGTTTTTTTATCGGTTTAACGCCTCTTCCGGTCCCATCGCATGTTAGGAGTTAGGGAACGTCTTAAGACCGCAAAAAGACGGTTCGCTGCCCCTTCATATCAGCAAAGCCGATCGTGATTCAAGTTCGAGCCGAAGGCCCGCCGGCATAAGCCGTTGACTCCTGACGCCGCGCGGGTGTACAAATAGTTTAAAGACCGATGGTTCATCTTGGTTCGGCTGGGCTGAAGCGGCTTTCCGTTCCGACCGGCGCGCCGGAACCCCCTCCGCCAATGCGTATCCCTTTCAGCCCGGCTTCGGGTATCCCTGACGCAGGCACGAATGGTCATGCATCCCTTGATCGTCGGCATCGACGTCGGATCGGTGGCGGTGTCCCTGGCGGTCATCGGCGGGGGCCGGCAGGTGGTCGACCAGGCCTATGCCTTCCACCACGGGGACGCGGCCGGAACGCTTAAATGTCTGCTGGCGCCGCTGGACCTGCGCGGCGGGGTGCGGGTGGCCGTTACGGGGGCCGCCCCCGGCGCCATCCGCGCGCACGGCCGCTACGACAGCCTGGTCTCTTTGATCACGGGCTGCCGCGCCGATCAGTCCGACGTGGGCTCCATCCTGCACGTCGGCGGCGAGCGCTTCGGTCTGGTGCAGTTCGACGCCGCCGGGCGCTACACCCGCTACCAAACCAACACCACCTGCGCCGCCGGCACCGGCGGTTTCCTCGACCAGCAGGCCCGGCGGCTGAATCTCTCCGGCCCCGGGGAGCTCGCCGCGGTGGCCCTGCGGAGCACCGGGGAGCCCCCGAAAATCGCCACTCGCTGCGCCGTCTTCGCCAAGACCGACCTGGCCCACGCTCAGCAGGAGGGCTTTTCCCTGCCCCAGATCTGCGACGGTTTGTGCCGAGGCGTGGCCCGCCACATCGTCGATTCCCTCGTGCGCGGGGAGCCCGCCCGAACCCCCGTTGTTTTCAGCGGCGGGGTCTCCCGCAACCGGGCGGTCGTCGAACACCTCAACCGCTTGCTGGGCACGGAGCTGATCTGCGAAAAAAGCCCCTCCGCCGCCGCCGGCGCCGCCCTGTGCCTGCTGGACGACGCCGAGGCCGGTAAGAGCGCACCGTTCGGATCCCTGGACGAAATAGTTCGACCCGAGCCCCAAGGGAAAGTCTATGCCTTCGCCCCCCTCGAACTGAAACGCTCGAGCTATCCGGATTTCAGCGGCGGCGAGCCCTACCGGTTCACGCGCTCTGAAGCGGACCGGCGGAACCCGGTGGAGGTCGAGATCTTCGCAGGCTGGGGGGGCCCGGCCGCCGGGGATTGCCAGCTCGGCATCGACGTGGGCTCCACCAGCACCAAGGCGGCCTTGGTGGCGTCAAGCGGCGCCGTGGCGGCCGGGTTTTACACCCGCACCGCCGGCAACCCCATCGGCGCCGTCCAGAACCTGCTGGCGGCCGTCGAAGACGCCGCCGGCCGCCGGAAAACCCCCTTGAAGATTTCCGGCGCGGCCGTCACCGGGGCCGGCCGCAAGCTGGCCGGCCGGGTCCTCGGGGCGGATCTGGTGCTGGACGAGATCACGGCCCATGCCCGGGCGGCCTGTGAACTCAAGCCCGATGTGGACACCATCATCGAAATCGGCGGCCAGGACTCGAAGTTCACCACCCTGAAGGACGGCCGCGTGAATTCCTGCGTCATGAACACGGTCTGCGCTGCCGGCACGGGCAGCTTCATCGAGGAACAGGCACAGAAGCTGGCCTGCCCGCTGGGGGACTACGCCTCCCGCGCCCTGAGTTCCCCCGCTCCCATGGCGAGCGACCGCTGCACCGTTTTCATGGAACGGGACATCAACCACCTCCTTTCCGAGGGCTATGCCGTCAGGGAGATTCTGGCCACCGTGCTGCACAGCATCGCGGAGAACTACCTCAGCAAGGTGGCCGCCGAAAAGCACATCGGCGACGTCGTCTGTTTCCAGGGGGCCACCGCCAAGAACCAGGCGCTGGTGGCCGCTTTCGAGCAGCGCCTGGGCAAACCGATCCACGTGTCCCGTTTCTGCCACCTGACCGGCGCTCTCGGCGCGGCGCTGGTGCTGGCCGACGCCGGGCGCCGCGTGACGCGTTTCAGGGGCCTCGATCTCTGCCGCCGGCCCATTCCCACGCAGGTGGAGATATGTTCCCTGTGCGCCAACCACTGCAAGATCACGGTGGCCGACATCGGCGGCGAGCGGGTGGCCAGCGGGTTTCTGTGCGGCCGGGACTACGACGCCGCATCGCGGGTGGACCGCAACCGTTCCGGTTTCAGCCTGCTCAAGGAGCGCCGACGGGCGTTTGCGGTGCCGGCCCCCCGCCCGGAAACGGCAGGCCCCACGCTGGGCCTGCCGGCGGCGCTGCACCTGGCCGACGACCTGGAATTCTGGCAGGTTTTCTTTGACGCCCTGTCGGTCCGCACCATCACCAGCGAGCGCCCGAGCCCTCGCATGGCATCCGGGAAAGCCGGCGCCGAGTTCTGCGCGCCGATGGCCGCCCTGAAGGCCGAGGTCGATTGTCTCCTGCCGCGGGTCGACCACGTGTTCCTGCCGTTTTACCTGGAGCGAAGGACAGGCGATGCGGCCATCCGGCGGCAGTATTGCTACTACACGCAGTATGCCCCGGCCCTGGCTGCGGACGGCGGCGCGGCGGCGCCGGCGGATGACCGCCGGGTGCTCACGCCGCTGGTCCACTATCTCTACGGCTCGCTGCACTCGCAGCTGCAGCTCTACCGGATGCTTCGGTCAATCGGGCTCACCCGCATCGGTTTCAGCGACGTGTACCGGGCCTATGACCGCGCCTGCCGCTTCAAGGACGCGGCCGTGAAGCGCCTCCGGCGGCGCTACCGGCAGGAGACCGCCGGCGCCCGGGACATCCACGTGGTCTTGCTGGGGCGGCTCTACACGGTGCTCTCCCGGCAGATGAACAAGGGCATACCGGACATTTTCGGGGCCCTGGGGGTTAAGGCGTTTTTCCAGGACATGCTGCCGGACGACCGCCCGCCGCCCGAGGCCCTCGCGCCGATGTTCAAGGAAATTCACTGGCACCACGCCGCGGCGATTCTGCGCGCCGCCGAAACGGCGGCCGTAACCGAAGGGGTCTACCCGGTCCTGGTCACGGCGTTCCGGTGCACCCCGGACGCCTTCGTGATCGAGTTCTTCAAGTCCATCATGGACGCCCACCGCAAGCCGTACCTGATCCTGCAGCTGGACGAACACGCCTCGAGCGTCGGCTACGAAACGCGCATCGAAGCGGCGGTGCGGTCGTTTCAGAACCACCACGCCTCCCGGCTGCGGCCGCAGCCGGTGTATTCCGGGAACCTGTTTCCCCGATCCTCATCGGCCATCGACCGCAAGACGCTTCTGCTGCCCGACTGGGACCACTTGTCGTTTCGACTGGTGGCGGCCAATCTGAAGAGGGAGGGGATCGACGCCCGCCTGCTGCAAGACACCCCGCAGGCCATCCGCCGCAGCCTGAGGCGCAACAGCGGCCAGTGCATCCCGGTCAACATCGTGGTCCAGAACTTCATCGAGTACGTCTCGGCGCACGGCCTCGACCCGTCGCGCTGCCTGCTCTGGATGGTGCCCGGCTCGATTGCTTGCAACCTGCGGCTGTATCCCTATTTCGCCCAGAACCTGCTGGCCGAGCACGGCGGCGGCTTTGAAAAGGCGCGCATCTACCTGGGGTCGCTCTCCTTTGCCGAGATATCCATGCGGCTGCCGGTCAACACCTACCTGGCCTACATGCTGGGGGGACTGATCCGGAAGATCGGGTGCAAGCTCAGGCCTTACGAAACGGCCCAGGGCGCCACGGACGCTGCGATCGAGGCGGGGATAACACTCCTGGAGTCCGCCTTCGGGGGGGACGCCCCCAAGGAGGAGGCCGTCCGCAAGGTGGCCGGCCTGCTCGCTGCGGTGCCGGTCGAAGGCAGCGGCGCCGCAGGGCCCGGCCGCGGTTCACGGCCGAAGGTCGCCGTTTTCGGGGACCTCTACTCGCGCGACAACGACATCCTCAACCAGGGCTTGATTCACTTCATCGAGCGCCACGGCGGGGAAGTGGTGACCCTCCCCTACAGCTCCTACGTCAAGATGATCGCCTGGCCGTACATGCGAAAGTGGTTCATCGAGGGCGACTACATGGAGGCCTTGACCGGCGGCGCACTGCTGGCGGCCGTCAGCCGGCTGGAGAGGAAGTACCGCCGTCCCCTGGACCCCCTCCTGAATGAACCCGAACCGGTCTACGACGACTCCCCGGAGCGCATCCTGGGGGCTTTCGGCCTGCGGCTGGAACACACCGGCGAGTCGATGGACAACCTGCTGAAGATCCACTACGCCTTGAAGTACCACCCGGACCTCGCCCTGCTCGTGCAGGCCAGCCCCGCCTTCTGCTGCCCGGCGATGGTCACCGAGGCCATGGCGCAGCGCATCGAGCGGGTCACGGGAGTCCCGTTGGTCTCGATCACCTACGACGGCATCGGCGGAGGCAAGAACGATGTGATCGTCCCCTACCTCAAGTACCCGCGGCCGCAGCCCGCGGTTGAAAACGCGAGAAAAACCTACTGATGCGACGGGAGGTGCAGCGGGCAAGGGAATTCGAATGTGCGCGCGGATCTGGGCCGGAATCAAAGAGGGCATCGTCAATAAAAAAAAACCACCCTTTGTTTAGGAGGTCGCCATGGCAGTCAAAATTTTGATCAAACGGAGTTTGCCCTTGGATAAAGCCAAAGCCCAGTACATCGTTTCAATTTTCCGCCAACTGCGGATGCTGGCATTGGAGCAAGAAGGCTACATTTCCAGCGAGACGCTGCGGAGCATGGAAAACCCGCAGGAGTTTCTGGTGATCAGCACATGGCGGTCCTTGGAGGATTGGCAGAGGTGGTTTGACAGCCGCCAAAGAAAGGAGCTCCACTCCAAGGTCGACAATCTGTTGGAGTCGGGGACCACCTATGAACTCTACCAATACGGCTTTATGTCTTGAGCACCGCCACAGCGCTCCGGCTCATTCTTGTAAAGTAAAAGCACGACACGAATGAGCTACAGATATCGCCCGGCCGAAGGGCCTATTCACAGATGGTAGGCTTGTGGTGCTTGTCATCCGACAGTATCTGGAATTTCGGCAAATTTTTGATAGCCTCAGTTGGTTGGTCAGATCAAATCTGCAACGGATTGCAGACAATCGTCATTCGAACAGGCTGTGGAAAAACACGCATCCAGCCGGCAGCCAAGGCAAACCGGCGTGGTTTGAAAAAAACAGCAAACAAGAGGATTGCTCGTGGAGACAACTCGCAAGCGAATGTTTCACACCATTGCGCTCGCCACGGCGCTCACCGTGGCCGGTTGTGCCGGTGCCCCCAAGGACCCCCCGACCCTTCAGCATATGATGGCGCTGGGTACCGCCGGGTTCGACCTAAAGACGGCGGACACCCCGGCCAAACTGGAGCGCATCCAAAAACTGCCCCAGCTCCGGCTCGCCCAGATCGAATATAAGGGACGCCAGGTCTATGTCTTTACGGACGCTCAGGGCTGCCAGTGCCTGTATGCAGGCGATGAGAATGCCTATCATCGCTTGATCATTCAGGCGCGGCAACAAAAGAGAGACCAGCGCTCCGGGTGGGCTCAGGACCAAAGCAATCAGAGCACCTACTATTATAAAGGGGAACCGGTCAATTGGGGGGATGTAACAATCATCACCGGCTCGGATGTTGATCTCGAGGACCTGAGAGGGGGTGACTGACGCATCGCGTTAAAATATGTAAAGCTTGCGATTGATCCGACATATATGCATCTCGAATGGCTTTGAGATACTCTCAATCTATCAAAGGGTTTATTAATGGACGATTATCAACTTCTAATAGATTTGCATAAAAGAGCAAAACGGCAGGGTCCCGGCGGGGATGCAGAAACGAAAATGGCTGTCGGCCTGGCTATGATAGACCCGTCAGTTCCTCTAAAGATTGCTGATATCGGCTGCGGTACGGGATCTTCCGCCCTGTTGCTTGCCCGCTTGCTGAATGCCAAGATTACAGCAGTGGACTTTCTGCCCGAATTTCTCGAAATGCTTGAAGCCAACGCCAGACACCTGAGCCTGACTGAAAAAATATCTACTCTCGCCTGCTCAATGGACAAGCTGCCATTTGGCGATGAGGAATATGACGTTATTTGGTCTGAAGGAGCGATATATAACATTGGTTTTGAAAAGGGAGTTAAAGACTGGAAGCGTTTTCTGAAAATTGGTGGAATGCTGGTCTTATCGGAAATTACTTGGCTAACTGCTAAACGTCCGTCGGAACTTCAGGAATATTGGCAAAACGAATATCGAGAAATAGACACAGCATCCGCAAAGATAGGTGTTCTGGAAATGAACGGCTATTTTCCGGTTGCCTACTTTGTTTTACCGGAGCACTGCTGGGTGGATAATTATTATCGGCCTATACAGGACAGTTTTGAAACGTTTCTTAAGCGGAACGATAAAAGCGAAAAAGCACAAGCAATAGTAGATAACGAAAAAAATGAAATCGCTATGTATGAGAAATACAAAGCATATTACAGCTATGGTGTATATATTGCCAGAAAATTAGGTTAGCATCCAAATCATTTATTTCTCCAACGTATCATCCGCTTTTTATAGACGGGTCAAACTGCATGTACTGACAGCCTGTACGTAACCATTGGTCGACGAAAAAAAATCGATACACGAACTATATTGCAAAAATCGCTTGTCTCTATTTCTTCTTCTTGTACTTTTCAGCCGGGTAATCTTTGCGGTGCTCGTCGTTGAATTCGTAAGGCCTGTCGGTGTCCATGCTGATGTTCACGTAGTGCCCCAGCTGCGCTTTGAGGCCCGTGGGGATGGAGGCGCCGATGGCCCAGTCGCCGGTCTTGATGTAGAACCACATTCCCCGGTCGGCGTCATAGTAGGTCGAGCAGCAGGGATAGTAGCGGTATTGGTGCTTGGCCCGGTAGCCGTGCGCCGGCGCGTGCGGCGGCGGGCCGCCCTTCTTGCCGCCTTTCTTGTATTTTTCGGGCGGCCCCTCTTGGCCCTGATCGCCCCATTGCACGGTGACGCTGCCGCCCTGGGCCCAGGCGATCCGGCTCCCGATTGTAAAACCCAGGAGGATGATGAAAACAAGCAGGGTGACTCTCCGTAATGCGCTCTTCATTCCGTCTTTTCCTTTCCGGCTTGACCTGTCTTGCGGGTGGTTATAAATGATTGTACCACGATTCGCGGATATTTCTACCCCCCCCCGACCAGGAGAAAAAGCATGCTCGGCAGAAAGCCGTCGGCGAAATTCCTTTCGGTTTTTATCGTCATCCTCGCGGTTCATTCCCTGCTCGGCGCAGAACCGGCGCAGGCCGCGGCCAAGGCCAAGAACGTCATCGTCCTCATCGTGGACGGATGTTCGGCCGAGCAGTACACGTTGGCCCGCTGGTTCAAGGGCGCTCCGCTCTCCTTTGACCCCTACCAGGTCGGCGCGGTCAAAACCCATATCGCCGACTCGGTGATCGCCGACTCGGCGCCCGCGGCGAGCGCCTTCGCGACCGGGGTGCGCACGAGCGACAAGTTCATCAGCGTCGGCCCCCGCAAAGACACCCTCACCGGCGTGCCGGCCCCTCCCGAAGAGCGGCGCTACCGACCCCTGGCCACGGTCCTGGAGGGCGCCAAACTGCTCAAGAAAGCCACCGGCATCGTCGCCACCTCGCGCGTCACGCACGCCACGCCGGCGGCCTACATCGCGCACACACCCTCCCGCGCCAACGAGGACGACATCATGGAGCAGGCCGTCTATCAGGGCATCAACGTGGTCTTCGGCGGCGGCCGGCGTCATCTGGTGACCACGGAATTCAAGGGACGCAGGACCGACGGCGACAACCTTTACGCGTACCTGAAAAACTGGGGCTACGCGATCGTCGATGACAGGGATGCCATGCAGGCGACGGCGGCCGACCGCGTGTTCGGCGCCTTCGCCCACAGCCACATGGACCCCGAGATCGACCGCCCCCGACTGCATCCCGAGCAGCCCACCCTCGAGGAGATGACCCGCAAGGCCATCGAAATCCTCTCCCGGGACCCGGACGGGTTCTTCCTGATGGTGGAAGGCAGCCAGGTGGACTGGGCCTGTCACGCCAACGACCCCGCCCACATGCTGAGCGACCTGCTGGCCTACGACAAGGCCGTCGCGGCGGCGCTGGACTTCGCCGGGCGGGACGGCAAGACCCTGGTGCTGGCCGTCTCCGACCACAACACGGGAGGGTTTTCCATCGGCAACTATGCCTCGGACGGCATCTACCCGCGGATGAAAGTCGAGGACCTGCTCGAACCCATCCGCAAAATGAAATCCTCCGCCGCCTTCATGTGGGCCCAAATCGAGAAGGAAAAGTCGGCGGCCAGGGTCAGGTCTGTGATCAAAGAAGGCTGGTCCATCGACATCACGGACGAAGAGGCCAATCAAATTCTGGACCGCGCCAAACCCTTCAAGGATGACGCCTACTTCGTCCTCGGCGAGATGCTCTGCCCGAAATATACCTATTTGGGTTGGACCACCCATGGGCACTGCGGCGGCGACGTGCCGCTCTTTGCCTTCGGGCCCGGCAAGCCCGGCGGCGTTGTCGATGCACCCGATATTGCCCGCGTCTGCGCGAGCGCCATGGGGTTCGACCTGGAAAAACTGAACCGGCGGCTTTTCGTCGAGGCCGCCCGGGCCTTCGGAGGCGGCCGTGTCGCCGTGGACAAATCCGACCCGGCCAACCCGGTGGTCAAAATCGCCTCCGGCGCGAAAACCGCCGAGCTGCCGGTCAACAAAAACCTGCTGAAAATGGGCGAAAGGATGTTTTCCCTGGAAGGGGTCGTGGTGTATGCCCCCGACACCGAAAGAGCATACATCCCCCTGCAGGCCGTTCACCTGATCAAAGGATCCAAGCAGCCGCTTCCAAAAATCTCAAATTAGAGAACGCCCGCTTTTCAGCCGGCGCCCTCTATCTTGACAGTTTCCAAAAACCCAACTAAAACGCTAATGAATTCGGGCGGGGGTCATCCCATTATATCGCAACCCTAATCAAACCGCAGGAGGGATTCCATGGCAGACTACTTGATCAATGTTTTCCTGGACGACGCAAAGATGAAGACCATCGAGGGCGCCGGCCTCGCCGGTCACGTGAAGGACATCGGCGGCAAGAAGGCGATCCAAGTGCCCGTAAACGAAAAAGAGCAGAAGAAACTCGTCAAAGGCTTCCCGGATCTCAAGTTCGATGCCACCAATGCCTGCGTGCTTCCGCCCGAGGCGGAAAACAAACTGGTCGACATCATCGGCCAGATGAAAGTCCTGGACGTGATGAAAGTGGCCATCATGAAGCTATACAGCCCCGTGGCCGGCAAGGCGATACGCTCGGCCCAGCGTTAACCGAATATCACACTCGGTTTGCGTGGAGCGCCTCACCCTTGAACAGGTGAGGCGCTTGTTTTTTTAAGGCTCGACTCATTCAACATATTTATTTTTATGGATATTTTACCTTTTTTTGAATTGACACGACATGCAATTCCGCCTATCATGGCTCTGGAAATCAAATTTTAACTTCCTGCATGAACTCAGGCGGCCGCTTGGGAAAAACCGGGCTGACAGGCTTGCGTGTCAAGACGATGATTGCGGTTTCCGCCATGATCGTCATTGCGGCCGCCTGGTTTTTTTTCAGAGACGGCGAGGAGGATTCCCTCAGCTACCGCACCGCAGCGGCTGAACGTGGTCCCATCATCGGTGCGGTGGCCACGAGCGGCACCTTGAACGCCGTCATTACGGTCCAGGTGGGCTCCCAGGTGTCAGGCCAGATCAAGGAACTCCTGGCGGACTTCAATTCCGAGGTCCAGGCCGGGCAAGTCATCGCGCGCATCGACCCGGAGAACTTCGAGGCGAAGGTGCGCCAGGCCCGGGCCGAGTTGGATGTCGCGCGGGCCAACGTGAATATCCAGCGGGCCGGCATCGAACGCGCCCAGAAAGAGCTGGCCAACGCCATTTCTTCAATGAACAGCGCCAGGGCCCGAACCGAAAAGGCGCGGGTCACCCTCGTCAACGCCAAGCGCAACCTGGAACGCCGCCGTGCCCTCTTCCAGAGCGGCTCGGTTTCCGGAAGCCAGATCGACGACGCCCAGACCACCCCCGACCAGACCCAGGCCCAGTTGAACGGCGAGGAAGCCGACGAACGCGCCGCGGAATCCCTGGTGGCCACCCGCGAGGCCGCTCTCAAGACGGCGCGCGCCCAGGTGGATTATGCGACCGAGCAGGTGCGCCACAAGGAAGCCGCGCTGAGCCAAACCGAGGTCGACCTCGAGCACACCTTCATCCGGTCTCCGGTGGACGGCGTCGTCATCGAGCGCGCTGTGGACATCGGCCAGACCGTGGCCGCCAGCCTCCAGGCGCCCAAGCTGTTCGTCATCGCGCAGGATTTGCGCCACATGCAGGTGGAAACCGACGTGGATGAGGCCGACATCGGCCGCCTGCGCGCCGGCCAGGAAAACGATTTCTGGATGTGCAACCAGGCCGAAGCATTGGAGCGCCGGGCCGAATCCTCTCGGACCATGTCGCTGCTCCTGGCGGCGGTGGGAATTTTCTTCGGGTTTTACCCCGCGCGCAAAGCCTCGCGGCTCGACCCGATCGACGCATTGCGGAGAGAATAGCTTCACCTGGAGCGTTAAACGCTGTACACTCGGGCTGTCGATTCATGAACATCATCTTCCTTGCCATCGTCCTGGTCGCTTTTGCCGCAGCCGGGCGGCACCAGTTTGAGGGGGTCCCGGCAGCGGGGCAGCCTTCGCCCATGGAACTGCTCTCCAGGGCCATGGTGGACTCCGCCGCGGGCGCGGTCGAACTGGCCATCGGCCTGGTCGGCGTCATGACCCTTTTCCTGGGCCTCATGAAGGTGGCCGAGGCGGGCGGCCTGCTCCGGATCATCGCCCGCCTGATCCGGCCGTTGATGGTCCGGCTGTTCCCGGATGTTCCGGCCGAGCACCCGGCCATGGGCGCCATGATCCTCAACCTGTCGGCGAACGTCATGGGCCTCGGCAACGCCGCAACGCCGTTCGGCATCCGCGCCATGCAGGAATTGAACAAACTCAACCCAGCGCCGGGCACCGCCACGGATGCCATGGCCCTGTTTCTGGCCATCAACACCTCCAGCGTGACCCTGCTGCCCACCGGCGTCATCGCCCTGCGGGCGGCGGCGGGCTCGGCCGACCCGGCCGCCATCTTTCCCACCACGCTTTTCGCCACGGCCTGCTCCACGGTGGTGGCCGTCGTCTCGGCCAAACTCCTGGGCAGGCTTTGGCGAAAAGGTGCGCCGGCGACCGCCGACGCGATCGCCGCCTCCGATGCGCCGGTCGACCCGCCCGCGCCCGAGCCGGTCGAACCGGCGGCCGCGGCCTACCCCGCGTGGGTGAGCGCGCTGGCCCTCGCCGGCGTCGCGGCACTGGTCCCGCTGACCGTTTTTTACGGAAAAGTTCTCTCCCCCTGGATCATGCCGGGGTTGATGGCCGGTTTTCTGATATTCGGGGCGGCCCGCCGCGTGCGGGTCTATGAAGTGTTCGTGGAGGGGGCCAAGGAGGGGTTTCAGGTGGCCGTCCGGATCATCCCGTATCTCGTCGCCATCCTGGCGGCGGTGGGCATGCTGCGGGCCAGCGGCGCCATGGAGGCCATGGTGAGGGTTCTCGGCCCCTGGACCTCCAAGGTGGGGCTTCCCGCCGAAGCGCTGCCCATGGCGCTGATCCGGCCTCTTTCCGGCTCGGGCGCCTTTGCCGTGCTGGCCTCCATCCTCAACGACCCGGCCATCGGGCCCGACAGCTACACCGGCTGCCTCGTGTCGACCCTTCAAGGGTCCACGGAAACCACGTTCTATGTCCTGGCCGTCTACTTCGGCGCGGTGCAGGTGCGGCGCATCCGCTACGCCCTGGCCGCCGGGCTGGCGGCGGACCTGGCCGGGGTCATGGCCGCCGTGGCCGCCTGCAGTTACCTGCTGCGTTGATTCGACCGGCCGCCTTG
>JALOPD010000141.1 GCA_025454075.1 Desulfobacterales bacterium
GATTTTGATTGACTCAATTGCCGTTGTTTTGATAAACGGTCTTCATGTCACGCGCCTGGCGCATAGAGTATCCTGGAGCCCTTTACCATGTTCTTTCCCGGGGAAACGAACGGCGGGACATCTTTGCCGATGATGACGACCGACGCATGTTTCTGGACACCCTGGGGGAGATGGTCGAGCGCTTCGAATTGGATATCGCCGCCTATGTCCTCATGGGAAACCATTACCATCTGCTGCTGCGCACCCATCGCGCCAATCTTTCCAAAAGCATGCAGTGGTTCGGGGTCACCTACACCAATCGGTTCAACTCCCTGAATTCTCACAGCGGCCACTTGTTCCAGGGCCGATTCAAGAGCATGATCGTCCAAAACGACGCCTACCTGCTACGGCTGTCGTATTACATCCACCGCAATCCCGTCCGGGCCGGCATGGTCGACCGGCTGGCCGACTACCGCTGGAGCAGCTACGCCAATTATGCCTATGGAAAAAAAGCACCGGGTTGGCTGAACACCGAACTGCTCCTTTCTCAATTCGTTAATGTCGATGACCCTCACCGTGCCTATCGGCAGGCGGCCCAGACGTATTCCAGGGAGGAGCATCTTCTCTGGGAGGAGCTGCGCCATGGTTTTATTCTGGGCGGCCAGCAGTTCGTGGAAACCATCAAAGCCAGGTATCTGCCGACGGCTCCGCACCAGGAGATCCCTCACCAGAAAAAAGTTGCCAGGGATTTGGATCCGGCGGTGCTTCTGGAAAAAGCAGCGAGGGTCTTGGGTGCAGACCTGGAGCGATTCAAGAATTCCGGCAAAGTATCCGGGCGGGATGTGCTGGACCGAGACCTGCTGCTCTACCTGATCTGGCAACAGGGGCATCAGACCAACCAGCAGATAGGCGATCTTTTCGGCCTGACCTATTCCGCGGTCAGCCGCCGCATTTCGATGTTTAAAAACCTGATGCTCCGGGACGACCAAGTGAAAAAAAAACTTGATCAGATAAAGTCAATAATCAAGATTTGACACTATTCTTCTCGAAAACCTGCGCCGGTGGGAAAGGGCTTGTCGCGATACGAAAATTGGTGTAAAGCAACCCCACGGTCGGCGGCGCACCGGAATGAAGGCATCCAGCCGCGGGCCCGCGATCCCTTCAACCCTCACGCCCCTGTAGCTCAGTGGATAGAGCAACGGATTCCTAATCCGTTGGCCGCAAGTTCGATTCTTGCCAGGGGCACCAACCCCTCTACTTGGTCTTTTTCTGCTTTTGCTGTCCGACGCGGATTTTCTGCTCCGGGGCCTTGGTTTCAGGCTTTACGTGGGTCGCGGAGGCACAGACGCCGACCCTCCATTTGGCTGCCGGCGTCGCCCAGGTGCGGCAAAACTCGCCTTCGACGTTTTCACAGCCGATGCACTGCTTCACGATGGGGCTCTTCTGGATCGGGGTTTGGGCCATGGTCACCTCCTTTTTCAGGTTGCCGGAAACTTTAGATGGCTTTTAAAACGCCGAAAACGGCCGCACCGCCGTTTTCATCTGCTCGCGGCGGCTGAACTCGTCCGCCTGGGCCTGCGCGCCCTGGCGGCTGGGGTGGTCGCCGATGCGCACGGTGTGCCAGGTGCGGCCCTTGGCATCCGTGATTTTGAAGACCCGCGCCGGGTAGCCCTTGGCGGCCAGTTGGGCGGCCACATGCTGGGCGTTCTCCGGGTAAAGATACGCGCCGACCTGGACCGAGTGGGTCATGCGGACGCGCCCCTCCCGGGGCGGTGCCAGGGCTTTGGTTTCAGGCGGCGCTTCGGTTTCCGGGACGGTCGGCGACGGCGCCGGAACCGGGGCGGCAACGACGGGTGCCTCGGCCGCTGCAGGCCCGGGGGCAACCGCCGCCATCGGCGCCGAGACTCCGGTCTCCGCCGGGGAGGCCGGCCTCTCGCCGGCCGGCCGCAGAGCGACGAACGCCACGGTCGCGGCCAGGAGCACCCCGCAGCCGGCGGCCGCCGCCCACAGGCGCTTTTTAAGGCCGGCCGGCGCAACCGGCGCCCCGGCACGGTCGTCCCGCTGTTCCACCCGCAGGGCCGCCTGGGTGATGTCGGCGTCGATCCCATTCCGCCCCGCCTTGAAAGCGGCCGAGAGCACCGCGTTGCCGGCGATGTTGATCCGCCGCGGGTTGCCGCCGGAATGCCGAAAGATCTGATGCATCGCCGCCGGCTCGAACCGAACGGGCGGGCCGGCCGACGCGAGGCTCAACCGGTGCTGAATGTAGGCCGCGGTTTCCGCCTCCGTGAGAGGGCCGATGTCGTAGCAGACCGACACGCGTTGGCCCATCTGCCGCAACTCGCGCGAGCCGAGCAGCTTCATCAGTTCAGGCTCGCCGATGAGCACCATCTGGATCAGCTTCTCCCGGGTCGTCTCGAGGTTCGAGATGAGCCGGACCTGCTCCAGCACCTCCGGCGCCAGCGCCTGGGCGTCGTCGATGAACACCACCGTTTTCCGGCCGGCCACCCGCTGCTGCATGAGGAACTCGTTGAGGGCATCGATCAGATCCTTGGTGGTCTCGCCCTCGTTCCGGACGCCGAATTCCCGGCTGATGCGCTGCAGCAGTTCCTTGGCCGTCGCCACCGGACCGGAAATAAAAGCCGTCGCGCCTTCGGCCGCTATGCGCCCGGCAAAGACCCGGCAGAGGGTCGACTTGCCGACGCCCCGGTCGCCGGTGATGACCGTGAAGCCCTCCCCTTCGGCGACGGCGTATTGCAGGTGGGCGGCCGCCTCTTCGTGGTGCCGGCCCATGAAGAGGCAGGCCGGGTCGAAGGCCAGCTTGAACGGGTTGTCTTTCAAGCCGAAGAACTTCAGAAACATGCTTCGTCCTCTCGCAAGATCCCGCGGCCGGCGCTCGCAATGCGCCTCGGCCGGGTCCGCCTCGTGATCTGAAGATGCCCGATCGCGCGGAGCAAGTCAATGACCGCCGGGTGGCGCACCGGTGTTTGTGCGGTGGGGAATCCCACCCGCCGATCGGATTCACCTTCGCTGGAAATCGGTTGACCGCGCGGCGCCGTCCCGGCTGCCGTGACGGGCCGATTTCGCCGAAAAGCCTCGGCTGCGAAGGCTGAATCGCCGCTGGAAAAATGCTCCCACGGGGATGCCGACAAAAACACTTCATCAGAAGCCCGAATTGCGCTAAAGTGACCGCAAATTTCAGGAACGAAGGGAGGGGCAGTATTATGTTCATATCGCTGCTGCAGAAGCGCCGGAGCATCCGCCGGTTCCTCGACCAACCGGTCGAAAAGGAAAAAGCGGACCTGCTGGTGGAAGCGGCCCTGCGGGCGCCGTCGTCGCGCGGGTTCAACCCATGGCAGTTCGTGGTGGTCGACGACCGGCCCATGCTGGAGAAGCTCGCGATCGCCAAGGAACACGGCTCATCCTTTCTCAAGGACGCCCCCCTCGGCATCGTCGTGTGCGCCGATTCGCAAAAATCCGACGTTTGGGTGGAGGACGCCTCCATCGCCGCAATCATCATCCAGTTGGCCGCCGAGTCGCTGGGGCTCGGCAGCTGCTGGATCCAGATCCGGCAGCGGCCCCACTCCAAAGACCGCACCGCACAGGAGTATGTCGCGGGATTGCTGCGCCTGCCCCCGGGGGTCATGGTGGAGGCCATGGTGGCCGTCGGCTACCCCGCCGAAACCAAGGCCCCGCACCCGAAGGAGAAGCTCCTCTGGCTGCAGGCCCATGCCGGGGTGTTCGGCACGCCCTACCCTAAGCCGTAGATCTGTTGCTCCGGGAAGGAAGCAGCGATCGTGTTCCTCTACCAGCAAAACCAGCACTATTTCGCCCAGATCGCCGAAGGGCTCGAGGACTCCGGCACGGACGAGCTACGCCGGCTCGGCGCCCGCGAGATCCGGCCCGCCTACCGGGGCCTGCACTTCGAGGCCGAGAAAGCGGCGCTTTACCGCATCAACTACCAATCCCGCCTGGTCACGCGCGTGCTCGCACCGCTGGCGGCCTTCCCCTGCCATGAGCCCGACTACCTCTACCGCAAGGCCAAGCTCATCCCCTGGAAGGAGATCATGGGCGTCGACCAGACGCTGGCGGTATTCGCCAACCTGTCCAACAGCAAGATCCGCCACTCGCAGTACGCCGGCCTGTGCCTGAAGGATGCCATCGTGGACCACTTCCGGGAGGACTGCGGCCGCCGGCCGGACGTCCGCCGCATCGACCCGGATGTGTGGGTCAACCTTTTCATCGAGAACAACCAGGCCGTCATCAGCCTGGACACCTCCGGCGGATCGCTGCATCGGCGGGGCTACCGCCGGGAGGGGGTGGAAGCGCCCATGCAAGAGACCGTGGCGGCGGCCGTCATCTGCTGGACCGAGTGGGACGGCGGCCGGCCGCTGGTCGACCCGATGTGCGGATCCGGCACCCTGCTGGCGGAGGCCCTGATGCACTATTGCCGCGTCCCCGCCGGCAGCCTGCGCAACCGGTTCGGCTTCGAGCGCCTCCCGGACTTCGACCGCCGCCTGTGGGCCTCGGTGAAAGCCGCCGCCGACCGCGGGGCACGCCCCCTGCCCCCCGGGCTGATCAGCGGCAGCGACATGGACGCCGAGGCGGTCGAAACAGCGCGCGAGAACCTCCGCCGCCTGCCCCACGGCGGAAACGTCGCCCTCCAGCGGGCCGATGTGCGCCGCCTGGGCGATCTGTCCGAGCGCGTCATCGTCTGCAACCCGCCGTACGGGATCCGGCTCAAAGACCCCGGCGGGATGGGACGGTTCTACCGCGAGATCGGGGATTTTCTGAAACAGGGCTGCCGGGGGACGACCGCCTTTGTCTACTTCGGCAACCGCGAGATGCTCAAGCACATCGGGCTCAAGCCCTCCTGGAAGCGGCCGCTCAAGACCGGCGGGCTGGACGGGCGGCTGGCGAAATTCGAAATGTATTAAATTGAGCGCCCCGAGCCCAATGCCCCTGAAAGGCCGAGGCATTTGCCGATCCGGGAGTTTGGCGCGACACGGCGAACGCTCAATTTAAATTTATGGGCTTGAAGCAGAACCCGGCGATCCGGCCTTACCGGTTGCGCCGTTGCGTTGCTTCAGCGGGTCAGCGCGAAGAACGCCAGGCCCGCCGCCCCCACCGCACCGCGGCGGCGATGTAGAGGAAAGGTCGCCAGCTGCGCGCGGGTTGAACCGGCGGCGGAGGGTCGGGAACCGCGGCCGTCTCGCCGCTCGAGGAAAGCCGGCCGTCCTGGGCCGGCGCATCGTCGAGGTCCAGGGCCACGGTGAGGTCCCGGCTGCACTCCCGGACGACCCGGCCGTCGATTTCGTTGAGACCTGAACCGAAGCCGTAGAGCAGGGCGTGGTCGCAGACGATGTTGATCAGCCGGGGGTACCCCTTGGACAAAGCGTGGACTTCCTTGACGGCATCCTCGGTGAACAGCGGCGCGTCCCTCCCGGCGACTTTCAAGCGATGCTCCAGGTAACGCCCTGTTTCCTGTCGGGTAAAGGGTTTCAAGTCGCAGCGGGCCGCGATGGCCTTGAAACCACCGCGGCCTTCCTCCTGCTTCAGGAGTTCGCTGACCCCGGGCTGCCCCACGAAAACAACCTTCAGCGGGTTTCGGCCCGCCAGCTCCAGGCCCGCCAGCTCCAGCGCCTCCCCGATGATCTCCGGGTTGAGGCGCTGCGCCTCGTCGATGACGACCAGCACTTTCTTGTAGGCGGAGCACTTGCCGAGCAGAACATTTTTGAAATTTGCGTAAAAACTCTCCCGACGCTCGAAGCGCCGTTTCAAACCGAATTCGACGGCGAGGGAGTTGCAGAAGTCCAAACGGGTCATGCCGGTATCATGGATCGCCACGAAAGCCACCGCCACACCGCCCAGCCTCGCCAGGTGCTGGATGAGGGTCGTCTTGCCGGTGCCGATGTCGCCGGTGAGCAGCACGCAGCCTTCGCGCTCTAAAATGCCCTTTTTCAGGCTCTCGAAGGCCGCTGCGTGCTTTTCGCTCAGCCAGAGAAAGTCAGGGTCCGGGCCGGCGCTGAAAGGCTCCCTGCTGAGGCGGTAGTGGTCTTTGTACACGCTTGGGATGCCTCTTCTTGTCAGGGTTTGGGGATCGGCAGCTTCATGCCGGACGGCAGTTCGGTCGGGTATGCAGAGCCCCCCTCTTTGCCTTTGGGGGGCGACTTCGGCGGTCGGCCGCCTTTGGGGCGTTCTTCGCCCAGCAGCTCCATCATCCCCGCGACTTTGCTGTAGCCCTCAGGGATCTCGAACAGAGCCGCCGCGGGTTTTTCCTCCCGGATGCTGCGCAACTCAGTGACCTGCCCCGAGTCCGAACGGGTCCGGAGGGGCATGTCGAACTTCGGTGACTGCCAGACGACCGAACGTGAGGTTTTTTTGTACCCCATGACCTCGATCTCCGCCTCGATCTCTTTCTTGCTGCACGTGTATCCGCCGACCGTCTCTTCGCCCAGTACCTTCTCTTTTCGGTTCTTGACATGGCCCATCGACATGATGCCGGCGGTCATCTCCTTTTCATCCAGCTCACTTTCCGAGTAGGTCTTCTTGTCGGTATTGAGCATGAAATTCTTTTTCAGATCGCTCCGGTATATGACCACCAGCTTGGCACCGGACTGGGGCATGGCATCATCCATCCGCATTTTGCCGCCGGATAAATAGATTTTGCTCTGCTTGACAGGTTTCCCGTCCGCCGCCAACGTCACCTGGTCCGCCGTGAAGTCGATCACCTTCTGCGCAAAACCGGTTGCGGCAAGGCTCAGCAACAGAAGCGCCAACACACCCACTGACAACTTTCTCAGACCCAAAAAGTTCATGATTCCCCTCCTTGCTCGAGAGGTTATGCGCCGCCAGTCCCAAACAGGTCCGTCCTTTGCCGACGCGGTCGATGCTATCATCCTATTCTCGATTCGGGTTGGTTTCAAGCCGATTTTTCAAACACGGCAGAGGATACCGGCCCGCTTTTTGACCTGCGGCGCGTTTTATAATAAAGTTGAAATTACGGTGCACCAGCATCCAACAACAGGGGCTGAGGGAACATGACATTCAAACGCTGCTATACAACGGACAACAAGAAGGAAGATGAACGGCGCTCCGGCCTGAACCGACGCTGGATCAAGGCACCCTATGACGGGGTGGAGCGCCGCAGAGGCAGTGATCGGCGCCATGAGTTCCCGCCGGAGCCGACGGCCGACATCGCAGGTTCCGAAGCCGGGCGGACGGAGTCGATCGAGAAACTGCTGCTTTCCACCACCGTACGCTTGGAGGCACTGGCGCGGCTTCTCGTGGAAAAAGGCGTCCTGAGCCACGAGGAGCTGGCCGACATGCTCAACACCATGCAGGCCGAGTACCGGCCCCGGAAATTGAAGGGGGATTAACCATGGCCGGAAACGTCACGGCCGGCGGGGTGCTGGGCGCCTGGGTCGGGCGCTGCGCCGCTACCGAACGCCGGCTCCCCGACCGCGCGGCGTCGCAGGAAACCACCCGGCTGCCGGCGTCCATCCCATCGGGCCTCGGCGCATGAGGATCCTGATCACCGGAGGTGAAGGCCAGCTCGGCACGGAGCTGATCGCCCAGGCAACGGCCCATGGCGCCGAGGTCCTGGCCCCGACGCTCGCGCAGATGGACCTGACGGACCCGGCCCAAGTCGACGCCTGCTGGGGCCCCTTCCAACCGGAGGTCTTGATCAACGCCGCCGCCTACACCGCGGTCGACCGGGCCGAGATCGAGCCGGAGCTTGCGTTTGCCGTCAATGCCGCCGCGCCGGCCTACCTGGCAAGGCGCTGCCGCCGCGAAGGCATCCCACTCATCCACATCTCCACCGACTACGTTTTCGACGGGCGGAAGGGCTCGCCCTATCGCGAAGAAGACCCCCTGTCGCCGCTCGGGGTCTACGGCCGCAGCAAGGCCGAGGGCGAGTCGGCCGTACGCGGTGCGCTCGACCGGCATCTCATCATTCGCACCTCCTGGCTTTACAGCGCCCACGGGGCGAACTTCGTCAAAACCGTGATGCGCCTGGCGGCCGAGCGGGACGAGCTGCGCATCGTGGACGACCAGCTCGGCTCTCCCACCAGCGCGGAGGACCTGGCCGGTGCGCTCCTGTCGATCGCCGCCCGGACAGGCGCCGGCAAGGATTCCCCCTGGGGGACCTACCACTATTGCGGCAACGGTGTGACTTCGTGGTGCGGGCTGGCGCGCCGCGTGCTCGAAACCCTCGTGGCGCAGGGGCGCATGAGCTCCTTCCGCCTCACGCCCATCACCACCGCGCAATACCCGACCCCGGCCCGCCGGCCGGCCTATTCGGCGCTGGACTGCCGCCGGATTGAAGCCGCCTTCGGCGTCACCCGCCCCCCGTGGCAGGCCGGCGTGGAGAAGGCCGTTCTCCAACTGCTGGAGACCTTCCGCCCCTCTGCCTGACATTTAGACCGTTGCCGCAGCCCTGTTTTTTCTAATGGCCTAAGCCAGATAACAGTATGTATTCACAGAGTTTTTAATCGATTTCCTGCGGCCCGGCGCTTGACTGGCGCCCGGTTTCTGTCTAAAATGAAGCTATTCGCCGACACGGATACGGTTGGCATCTCTCGCACGGATAACGACTTTTCTTTATGGAATCGATTCCCCGGAAAAACACGGCGGTCCTGGTAGTGGATGATGACGAGGGCCTGCTGCTCAGCATCAAAGCCACCCTGATCAGCGCCGGGCTCCCCGAACCGGCCCTCGTCTCCGACAGCCGCCGGGTGGCTGCACCGCTTCCAGCTCGTGCTTCTGGACCTGATGATGCCCCTGCTCGGCGGCATGGAGGTGCTGCAGCAGATCAAGGAGGAGTGGCCGGAGACCGACTGCGTCATCGTCAGCGCCATGGACGACGTCACCACCGCCGTTCGCGCCATGAACAGCGGGGCAGGCGACTACCTCGTGAAGCCCCTCAACAGCGAAAAGCTGGTGGCGCTGGTTCACAGTCATCTCGAGCGCTACCGGCTCCGGGACGAGCTGGCCCGGCTCGGCCGCAAGAAAATTTTCGAGACCCTGAAAAACCCGGAAGCCTTCGGCCGCATGATCGCCGAAGACGAATCGATGGCCCTCGTCTTCCACCAAGTCGAGGCCGTGGCCGGCACGGACTACAGCGTCGTCATCAACGGGGAATCCGGCACCGGCAAGGAGATGATGGCCCGCGTCATCCATCAGCTGAGCCGCCGCTGCGCCGCGCCGTTTTACGCGGTCAACATGGCTTCCTTCAGCAAGACGCTCTTCGAGGACGAGTTCTTCGGGCACGCCAAAGGGGCCTACACCGACGCCGGGGGCGAGCGGCGCGGGTTCTTCGAGGCGGCCAACGGCGGCACCCTCTTCCTGGACGAGATCACCGAACTGGACCCTTCGCTGCAGGCCAAGCTGCTGCGCGTGATCGAAGAGCGCGAGTTCTACCGCCTGGGCAGCACGGAAGTCCGCAATGTGGACGTGCGCATCATCGCCGCCACCAACCGCGACATCGCCGACGAAATCATCAAGGGCCGCTTCCGGGCCGACCTCTTCTACCGGATCAACACCTACAACATCAAAATCCCGCCGCTGCGCGAGCGCAAGAAGGACATCCTTCCGCTCGCGCGCTATTTCCTGAAACTGCACGCCGGCGCCAACAAGAAGAAGATCAAGGACCTCGAACCGGACCTCTGCGAGCGGCTGCTCGACTACGCGTTCCCGGGAAACGTGCGCGAACTGGAAAACATGATCGCCGCCGCCGTGTTGCTGGAGAAGGGCAAGCGCCTCTCGCTCGACGCGGCGCGCACGCTGCTGCCGTACGAAGGCCCCGAGCGGCGCAAACACGTCGACCTGCTCACTTTGGAGGAAGTCGAGCGGCGCCACATCGAGCGCGTGCTGGCGGCGACGGGCGGCAACCGCCCCAGGGCCGCCCGGATTCTCGGGATCAACGTGTCGACCATTTATCGGAAACTGGAGAAATTGAACCTGGCGGAGAAGACGTTCGATGCGAATTGACGCAGGAGGGACGACGATGGCGGAAGGTCTGGACGTGATGGTTCTCGACGATGACCCGGGGATCAGCCAGGTGTTGAAGGAGTTGATCGAAAGCTTTTACAGCTGGGGCAGCGTCGTCGCTTTCTCCAACGCCGAAAAAGCCATGGACTGGTGCCAGAAGCGCGACGTCGGCCTGAGCATCTTCGTCGTGGATGTCTTCTTGAAGGGCATGAGCGGCTTTTTCTTCCTGGATTCGATCGAGCCGAAATTCCCGTCGGCCCACGAGGACGCTATCATCATCAGCGGCAAGGCCAGCGAGGATGTGGTGGATATGTGCCTGGCTTCCAACGTGACCTACCTTCTTGAAAAACCGGTCAAGCCCTACGCGCTGCAGCTCGCGGTGCGGGCCATCACGGCCAAATATCTCAACTTCGCCAAGAAGCTGCTGCGCGACCCGTCCCTCGCCAAGAGCATCTCAAGATTATAGCAGGCCGCAGCCGACCGCTCGAAGCGATCGCAGAAAACCTGTTTTGAATCTTGGCCATTTGGCAAGCGTCGTTTTCCGGGCCGTAACTTCAGCGATAAAATTTCCAGTTGTAGTACTTTTCCAGAAGCCGAATCCTTCCACACGCCCGCATGCAGACTTGTTCATTTTATATAAACCGCACGAGTCATTCTTTCAGGTTTGGATAATCGCCGGATGGCATCCTTTAAGCTTTTTTCACCTATCGTCATTCAACCTAAAAAACCCACATCTGTCAATCCGAGTAAAAAACCACAACTTATCCGTAAATAAATACAACCCTGCGAAAGACTATAGGCGCGCAGGCTAATTCCAGAAGCGCTTCGTGACTAGATGCTTTCTTTTCAAAGCGCACAAGTAGTTTCCGATATCGGCTTAACCAAGACAAGGTTCGTTCTACAGCCCAGCGGCGGGGCTTGTACCTTGGGTTACGTCTTCGCTTGCACTTCTTCGTCTCTCCGGCGGACATGAGGGATGTAGTGGCGACTCTCAATGGCCTGTTGAGCCGGCTCACCCGCATAGCCTTTGTCTGCACATAGATGCTGTTTGCGAGCTTTCCCGGCTGCGGGCCGCTTCAACACCATCTGATCCAGGGTCGGTTCCAGCAGCTTCACATCATGCCTTTGAGCGCCGCTCACGACCAGCGACAGCGGGATTCCACGCCCGTCGACGAGAAGGCTTCGCTTGGTCCCATCATTTTCCCCGGTCCGTTGGGTTCGGCCCAACGGCTTCCGGTGCCATCGGGGCCTTTACCATGCCCCCGTCGATGCTTTGCTTCGTGCGCCTTATCAGCTTGCGCGGCCGCGCGCTTCTCGGCTTTCTGAACGGCCGGCATAGTTCAGCCGTGGAAAAATCCAAAACGCCCGCGCGCCGATGATCATCGTTTTCAATTGGCGCCCCCTTTCAATTCTTTTTTGCCCAGATCGAACGTTAGCGTTTCCCCCGGCTTAAGTTGATAAACCTTATCTTGGAATGAGACCTTCGTCGCCTCCAGCTCACACTGGCTCGCGGAAATGGTCATGGCTGACGGTGTCGCGGAGATGTCAAGCCAGTTGCCCCGATATTTGATCCTCATGGAGAGTCTTGGCAGCCCCTGAGGAATGCTGGGGTTCAAAAAAAGAATGTCGTTATGAAACTCGAGCCCCGTGTAGCAGCGCTGCAGAATATCCACGGTTCCGGCCATGGCGCCAAGATGAATGCCTTCATGGGTCGTTCCCCCCTGGATATCTGAAACATCGCTCTCCAGTCCCATGTGGAAAAGCTCCAGCGAGCGCGGTCGATTGGAGCGGACGATGACCCAGGAGTGCACGATATTGCTCAGGGTTGAGCCGTGGGAGCTTCGCTTCAGATAATACTCGACGTTCCGCGGGATACTCTCGGGGTCGAAGTCGTATCCCATCCGGGTGAAGAGTTCCTGAATCTTCCCTGCCGAAAACAGGTAGAAGAGCATAAGCACGTCGGCCTGTTTCGATAGCTTGTAGCGGTTGGTGGTATCCCCTTCCGCCTCTAATATCCGGTCCAACCGTTGGATATCGCCGTATTTTTTCCGGTACGCTTCCCAGTCGAACTCCAGCAGTTGATCGTAGCCTTCGAACTGGCTGATGATCTGATCGCCGTGGAATACGACTCGCATCTTGCGGGTGATGTCCTGCCAGCGGCGGAGTTCCGCCTGTTCCAGGCCAAGGGTTTTAAAGAGGTCCTCTCTTCGGGTAGGGGCAAGCGCATCGATGGCTTTCAGTGCGGTCTGCAGCACATAGACGGTCATCACATTCGTGTAGGCGTTGTTGTTCAGCCCGGGGATTTCCGAATCCGGGTACCCGTGGTGATATTCGTCGGGGCCCATGACCCCCAGGATTTCATAACGGTCGAGTTCCTGGTTGAAGGTCGTGATGCTGGCCAGGAAACGGGCGATTTCCAGAATCATCTCCGCACCGTAAGTGGCTAAAAACTCCCGGTCCCCGGTGGCCTTGTAATACTGCCAGACGTTGTAGGCGATAGCGTGATTCACATGGCGCTGCAAATGGGTGTCATCCGGCAGCCACCGGCCCGATTTCGGGTTCAAATGGAGCTGCTGGGTCTCCTCGCGCCCGTTGCTGCCGCTCTGCCAGGGGTAGAGGGCGCCGCTGAACCCTTCTGCTTGCGCCGCGAGCCGGGCTCGGTTCAGCCGGCGGTAGCGGTAGAGC
>JALOPD010000477.1 GCA_025454075.1 Desulfobacterales bacterium
GGCGAGCCCCTGCTGAACCCGGGCTTCTTCGACATGGCGGCCCTGGCCCGAAAGGCCGGCTGCCAGGTCTCCACCACCACCTGCGGCCTGCGCATGGACTCGGAGCTGGCGCTCAGGATCGTGGAGAGCGGCATCGACATCGTGGCCTTCTCGCTGGCCGGAAGCGACGCGGCCTCCAACGCCGCGCGGCAGGGAGTGGACTTCGAGCGGGTCTGCGAGGCCGTAGCCACCTTGCAGGCCGTGCGGCGCAAGCGCATGGGAGTGCATCTGGAAATCCACGTCGCCTACCTGATGCTGGCGTCCAACATCGCTGCCGTGCGGGGGCTGCCGGAGCTGATGCGGAGGCTCGGGGTGCATGCGGCGGTGATCTCGACGCTGGACTATATCCCCGAACCCGGCTTAGAATCCGAGGCGTTTCAGCCCGGCGAGAGCGAGAAGCTCGCCCGGGCGGCGGCCGTCCTGGCCGAGGCGGCGGACGAATGCCGGCGGCTCGGCCTGGGGTTCCACTATGAGCTGCCCAGCCCCGGCGGGGCGGGCAACAGCTGCCGCGAGAACATCCAGCGCTCCCTTTTCATCGCCGCCGACGGCGCGGTGTCGCCCTGTGTTTACGTCAACGTGCCCGGGGCGCCCGCGGACCCCGGGCGGCGCATCTTCGGCAACGTGCGCACCCAGGATCCCCTGGCCATCTGGGAGAGCGCGGACTTCCGCCGTTTCCGGGAGCGGCTCGCCTGCGGCGACCCGGACCTGCCCTGCCGGGGCTGTCCCAAGCGGTTCATGACCTGAAGGAGGACCGACGATGAAACAACCAATGGTGGTTGCCGGGGCGGCCGTGGCCCTGATGCTGGCCGGATGCGCGGGCGCCCCGCAGAGGCCCGATCCACAGGACCCTCAGCAGCTGCTGGCGTTTGCCGGCTTCACCTTGAAGGTCGCCGTCAACCAGAACGACAGGGATCAGATCGCCGGCATCCCTCAGCGGGAGCTGTTGCGGGTCGTCTCGAGCCCCCAGCCGCTCTACATCTGGGTCGATGCCGCCGGCTGCAGCTGCTACTACGTCGGGGACGAGGCGGCCTACCGGCGCCTGGAGGTGTTGGAATGGAAAACCGGCAGGCAATAACTTCTATGGGAGACCTGCACCGGTCCTTCAGTCAGGGAAGCACTTCTTTACCCAGAGTCCGGGAGGGAGGATGGTGTCCTTGTCGCCGCAGGCCAAGTCGAGCTGCTCCTGGGTCAGGTTCCGGGCTCGACCTAAATCGGTACCGATCAACACGGCGCCTTCGAGAACCGCTCCGGAGAGATCGGCTTCACCGAATCGGGCGCGGTTCAAGTGCGCCATTCTGAAAATTGCGCCGCTGAGATTGGCTTTTTCCAGGTTGGCGCTCTCGAGCACGGATTCTGTCAGGTCTGTGTCCACCATTTCCGCTTCCTTCAACATGACATTCGCCAGCATGCCGCTCTTCAGGCTGGACCAGGAAAGTTGCGCTTTTTCGAAATTGGCGCTTCCAAGGTCGGATTGATTCAAGGTCGCACCGATCAGGTTGGCGTTTTTGAATTCAGCGTGGGGTGCATATAGCCCGGTCAATTCCATGCGATAGAAGACCGAGTCGTTGAATACGGCCTTTTCGGCCTGGGCGCCGGCCAGCCGAAAGCCCATCAGGTTCAAATTGGCAAGGTTGGCTCCGGACACCGATACGGGAACATACGAATTGAGCTGGAAGAACGGGCTGATCGGTATGAGGAGCAGCGCGCAGAGAAGGATGATCGCGATCACCGAGGCGATTTCCTTCCTTCGCAAGCGCTGGAGGGCAAAGTAGAGCGCAAGCGCGACGGTGGTCAGGACCATCAGCGCACCCATGTAGGCCGCATAGCTCGGATTCACGCGTGTCTTGATGTAAAACATGAGCAATATCAAGGGGGTAAATCCGAAAAAGACGATGCTGCTGCATACTTTTGCCGCTTTGGAGTCCAGGTTGAATAGGTAGACCTGTTTTTCCGTCACCGGCAGGCCGTCGTATTTTCGCAGCTCTTCCATGAACAGGATCAAATAAATGGTGATGCCCAACAGGGCCAGCGGCCCGATGATGAGAAATGTCAGGAAGTCCACATCCATCGAGACGAACGGGATCTTGATTTTACCACCGTTCTTGATCACCATCTCATCGGGTTGGGTGAGGGTCAGCGCGCAGAAGAAGCCGAACGAAAGCAGGGTGAACAGGATGCGGTTGATGGTGTTGGAGATTTCCGTGCGCCGTTCCTTCAAAGACGCGATATCGGCTTCCGGATTGGGTTCCATTGGGGGCCCTCCTCGCCATCACGGGGTTGACGGACAATTATCGGGTTCCCTATTGCTCGCCGTTGCCTGAAAATGGAGCTTGGGTAATAATATAAGCACCTTTTAGGCGCCTCGCATTGGCTCTGAAAGAATGGCCAACGGGAACCATCGGCCAATCGCCGAAGCCCGGACCCCCTTGCTTCAGTGCAGAAGGTTGGAATAAAAGAGGACACCCATCACCACTCCGCAGGAAAGGATTCCCATGGGAACCGCCGAACACAAGAAAGATGCACTGCAGAAGGTCAGCATCGCCATCCTGACCCTTTCCACCACCCGCACCATCAAAGAAGACGCCAGCGGATTGTGGATAAAGGAAACGGCCGCCGCAGCCGGGCACGAGGTCCTCTACCACCGGGTCATCCCCGACGATGCCGCCACCATCACCATGACGGTGCGCGAGATCACCGAAAACCTGGAGCCGCAGATCCTGCTGTTGAACGGCGGCACGGGCATCACCCCGCAGGACGTGACCATCGAGGCCGTCAGCCCCATGTTCACCAAGGTGCTTTCGGCCTTCGGCCCGCTGTTCGCCCAGCT
>JALOPD010000142.1 GCA_025454075.1 Desulfobacterales bacterium
TCGCGCTCCCGGAAGGCGTAGAAGGTCGGGCTCATGGCGCCCACGTCGTGGGCGTAGGTGGAGAACCACACCAGGTGGTTGCTCAGCCGGAAGAGCTCGCTCAGCAGAACCCGCATCGCCTGGGCCCGCTCCGGGACCTTGATGCCCGCCAGGGTCTCGACGGCTCGGACGTACGGCAGGTTGTTGGCAGCCCCCGCCAGGTAGTCCACGCGATCCGTGTAGGGGATGAACTGGTGCCAGGTCTGGCGCTCGCCGATCTTCTCCACCGCGCGGTGGTGGTAGCCGATGTCGAGGTCCATCCCGGTGATCTCTTCGCCGTCCAGCGTGAGGATGTAACGGATCAGGCCGTGGGTGCTCACGTGGTGCGGCCCCACGTTGAGGACCAGGCGGTGCTCGTTGCGCGGCCCCTTCACGTAGACGCCGGCGTCCGCCGGCTGGTGCCTCTGCGCGTCCGCCAGCGTGTAGGGGGCCATCTCGGTCGCGCGGCCGGGATGGCTCTTGCGCAGGGGGTGGCCCTCCCAGTCCTCGGGCAGCATGATGCGCCGCAGGTTCGGGTGGCCTTCGAAGCGCACGCCCATGAGATCGTAAGCCTCGCGTTCGTACCAGTCGGCCGAGGGCCAGATGTCGGTGACGCTGGCCGCCGCCGGATCGGGGCCGTGCAGCGGCACTTTCAGACGCACCCGGGTGGGCGGGTCGAAGGCGAGCAGGTGGTAGACCAGGGTGAAGTCCGGGCGCCCGCCGCGCTCGCGGCGGGCGGACTCGTCGACGGCGGTCAGGTCCTCCAGCCGCTTGAAGCGTGGGGCGGCCTCGTGCTTGAGATGACGCAGGACCTCCTTGACCCGGCCGGCTTCCACCTGAAAGGTCGGCATGTCGGAGGGGTGCGGCTCCGGCCGCACGGCCGCGCCGAAGCGCTCGGCCAGGGAGTGCGACAATTCGTTTTCGGCGACGTTGAAGACGATTTCCCGGGCCGGCGGGGTCCACATGAGGTCCGAGCGGCTGTCGTCAAAATGCGGCGGGGTGTCGGAGGTGCCGCGGATGACGATGCCGTCCATCCCCGGGCCGCGCGGGTCGCGGGACTTGGTGCGGCCGTCGACCAGGATGGGGCGGCGCGTCCCCTGGGTGCCGCCCGTCAAGTTGAGGACCGGCCGGGTGGGCCGCTCTTCGCCCATGATCTTTTTCTGGAGCAGCACCAGGCCCTGCAGAATCGCCTCCGGTCGGGGCGGGCAGCCCGGGATGTAGACATCGACGGGCAGGATCTGGTCGATGCCCTGCACGACGCTGTAGGCGTCGTACATGCCCCCGCAGTTGGAACAGGAGCCCATGGAGATCACCCACTTGGGCTCGGCCATCTGCTCGTAGAGCCGCAGGATCACCGGGGCGATTTTTTTGAAGATGGTGCCGGAGGTGATGAGCAGGTCGGATTGACGCGGGGAAGGGCGCAGGACCTCCGCCCCGAAGCGCGCCATGTCGTAGCGCGCGGTGAAGACGGCGGCCTCCTCCACGAAACAGCAGGACAGCCCGAAGAACATGGGCCACAGGCTGTATTGGCGCGCCCAGTTGATCAGAAGGTCCGCACCGGTAAGCAGCCGCCCGTCTATGCCTTTTTCCGCGTCGGCCCCCACTCGAGCCCCCCCCTTTTCCACACGTAGAGCAGTCCCAGCATCTGCATCGCGATGAAGAACAGGATTTCCAGCCAGCCCTGCCAGCCCAGGTCGCGGAAGGCGACGGCCCAGGAGAAGATGAAGGCGCCCTCGACGTCGAAAAGCAGGAAAAAGATGGCCAGGAGGTAGAACGGCACGGGGTAGCGTAGCCGGGCCGTGCCGGTGGGGATCACGCCGCACTCGTAGGGCCGCATTTTTTCCCTGGAGTAGCGCCTTTCCCCGATCCAGGAGGAAACCATCAGCATGGCGACGATGAAGCCCATGCAAAGCACGGTGAAGAGGCCCAGGCTGAAGAGCCCGGCCTCCCAGGGCGAATGCCAGGGGGCGGAGGACAGGGGGTGCATCTCGGCTCCGAGCGATCGAGACGGGTAGCGGGGCGGCCGGAATCCGGCCGCCCCGCTCTACATAGAATCAGAGCCGCATGGTTGTCAACACAAAGAGCGGCTTAGAAACCCTATGATCGTGTGTCCAGGCGCCGCCTATTTCTTAGGGGATTTCAATTTTCGGTCCCAGCCCCAGTTCTCGTAGTACTCCCAGCTCGCGATGGCGTTGAGATCCTTGATCTGAGCATCTTTTTCAAGCAGGCTGGCGCGCAGGACGTCGCCCATGGACAAAAGGCCGACGGTCCTGCGCGCCTGGGTGATCAGGATGTGGCGGATGAAAAGCCCCAGGAACATCTCCTGGAGCTTCAGCAGCGGGGTGTCGTCCGGTGCGGTGAAGAGCCGGGCGGTCATGTGATTCTCGACCCGGGCGGTGTCGATGTCGAACCCGGGTTTGAGGACATCGCGGGCGAGGTCGCGTTCGGACCAGATGCCGACGATCTTCTCGTTGCGCTTGACCAGTATGGCGCCGATGCGGTTCACCTGCATGCGCTCCAGCGCCTCGCGGATGGTCTGCTCCGGCCGCACCGTGACCATTTCCCGTTTTTTGTCTTTGAGGATGTCTCCCGCGGTTTTCATAGGCCCCCCTCTGATAAATCATGCCAGGCATGAAATTAACCCGGAGATCGAGGATGTCAATTTTATCATTTCATAAAAAGAGCACGCCGTCAGGCGTGCTCTTTTCGGAGCACTTTCTTGTCGAGCTTGCCGACGCTCGTCTTGGGGATGGCGTCGACCAACTCGAAGCGCTCGGGCACCGCGTATTTGGGGAGCTTGCCCTGTTCGGCGAACTTGGCCATGAACTGCTTCAGGTCGTCGCTGCCGACCCGGCCCTTGTGCTCGGGCTTCAGCACCACGAACAGCAGCGGCCGTTCGCCCCATTTCTCATCCTTCACGCCGATGGCCGCCGACTCCAGCACCGCCGGGTGCTGGCTGATGAGGTTTTCGAGGTCGAGGGAGGAGATCCACTCGCCGCCGCTCTTGATCACGTCCTTGATGCGGTCGGTGATCTGCAGGTAGCCCTCCGTGTCGATGTAGCCCACGTCCCCGCTGTGCAGCCAGCCGGAGCGCCACAGCTCGGCGGAGCGGTCGGGGTCCTTGCGGTAGCCGGCGGTGAGCCAGGGGGTCCGCATCACCACCTCCCCCACGGTCTTGCCGTCGTGGGGCAGGGGGGCGTCGAGCGGGTCGACGATTTCGACGTCGGCCAGCGGGATGGGGCGCCCGGTCTTGATCACGACGTCGAGCTGGCGCTCGGCGTCCCAGGCGAGCATGTGCTCCTTGGGGTTGGCCAGGCTGATGACGGGGCAGGTCTCGGACATGCCGTAGCCGACGTTGACCTCGATGCCGCGCTCCCGGGCCATCTTGGCCAAGCCGCGCGGCAGCTGCGAGCCGCCGATGATCACCTTCCACCTGGAGAGGTCCGCGTCCTTGGCCGCCGGGCTCGTCAGGATCATCTGCAGGATGGTGGGCACACAGTGCGAGAACGTGACCTTTTCGGCCTGGATCAGCTTGAGGATCATGCCCGGCTCGTACATTCCCGGGTAGACCTGCTTCACCCCCAGCAGCGTCGCAATGTAGGGGAAGCCCCACGCATGCACATGGAACATGGGCGTCAGGGGCATGTAGACGTCATCCGACCGGCAGCGGCACTGGGTGTGGTAGGCGCCCACGGCGGCGGTGACGGACAGGGTGTGCAGCACGAGCTGGCGGTGCGAGAAGAAGACGCCTTTGGGGTTCCCGGTGGTGCCCGTGGTGTAGAAGGTCGTGGCCCGGGTGTTCTCGTCGAGGTCGGGGAAGTCATAGCGCGTCTCGGAGGCGGCGAGCAACTCCTCGTACTCCGCGTCGACGGCGAGCGGGGTCTCGGGCTTCTTGCCGTCGTCGCTGATGAGGACCACCTTCTTCACGGTGGTGAGTTTGTCCCGGACTGCCTGGAGCAGCTGCAGGAAGAACGCGTTGACGATGATCACCTTGGCTTCGGCGTGGTTGACGGTGTAGACGATCTGCTCGGGCGAAAGCCGCCAGTTCACCGTTTGCAGCGTGGCGCCCATGCCGGGTACGGCGAAAAAGCATTCCAGGTAACGGTGGCTGTCGAACTCGAAGGCCGCCACCACCTCCCCGGGCTTGACCCCGAGCCTTGTCAGACCGTTGGCCAGTCGGTTGATCCTCTCGTTGAGGGTGCGGTAGGTGATGCGGGTTTGGTCGCGGTAGACGATTTCACGCTCCGGGGAGTAGGTCAGGGGGGTGGTCAGAAGTTTTTTCAGAATCAATGGATACGCGTACGGCTCTCCCGGTTGATACGCTTTCACCGTCATGATTCCCTCCTTGAAATGTGCAGGCGTGGTGGTTTGAAATAAATAGTTGCTTTCCGGAGAAGACAAAAAGAGAACGACTTTTCTTTAGGGAAAGACGCTCTCCAAGTCAACAACAATGCTCCTCATCGCGGAAACCGGGGGCTTGATGACGATAGATTTGGATTGTAAACCGAAGCGAAAATAGATATGGGCACAGGTGGTATTAACGACATAAAGAAAGAGGGCGACTGAATGATCCCGTTTGAAGTGGACCCAAAAAAATGCACCCGGGACGGGCTGTGCGTGGAGGAGTGCCCGGCGCGCATCATCCGCCTGGACAGCAAGGCCGACCTGCCGGTGCCGGAAGGCGATTTCAAATCCTTCTGCATCCGTTGCGGCCACTGCGTCGCGGTCTGCCCGACCGGCGCCTTCCGGTTGGACTGGCTGGACCCCGGCCAGTGCCCGCCGGCCGTCAAGGAGCGGCAGTTGACCCGCGAGCAGGCCGAACAGTTCCTGCGCCGCCGGCGCTCCATCCGCACGTTCAAGGAGAAGAGGGTCGAGCGGGCCAAGCTGGAGAAGCTCCTGGAGATGGCCTGCTACGCCCCGTCGGCCAAGAACAGCCAGCCCTGGCACTGGACCGTGGTGGAGCGTCCGGCCGAGGTGCGGCGTCTGGCCGGAATGGTGATCGACTACATGCGCGGGTTCATGGCGGAGAAGCCCAAGGTGGCGGCGCTGCTCTCTTTCACGCGGGTGGTCGCCGCCTGGGACATGGGGCTTGAGCGAATCTGCCGGGGCGCCCCGCACGTGATCGTGGCCCACGCCGACAAGAACCGGGGGTTCGGCGCGGAGGACACGGCCCTGGCCCTGAGCTACCTCGAGCTTTACGCCCCGGTGTCGGGGCTGGGCACGTGCTGGGCCGGTTATTTTTACTCGGCCGTCAACGCACATCCGCCGCTGTTCGAGGCCCTGAAGCTGCCGGCGAATCACAAGGCCTTCGGTGCCATGCTGGTCGGCTACCCCAAGTTCCACTACCAGCGCCTGGTGCCGCGCAAGCCGCCGAAGGTGGATTGGATTTCATAGATGGAAGAAAACCGCTGCGTGGCCCCTGGTGTGTGTTTCCCGGAGGGTCCGATCGACCGCATGGTGGACCCGGTGGCCCGGTTCCTGCGCGTGGAATCCGCCAGCGGTGTTGTGCTGCTGGTGTTCGCCGCCGCGGCCCTGGCCCTTGCCAACTCGCCATTTTCGGAGGAGTTCCTTGCTTTCTGGAAAACTCCGCTCGGCGTGACGGTCGGTCCGATTGAATTCCGTCACCCGCTCAAGCATTGGATCAACGACGGCCTGATGGCCGTTTTCTTTTTCGTGGTGGGGCTGGAGGTCAAGCGCGAAATCGTTGCCGGCGAGCTGCGCGAGCTGCGCCAGGCGGCGCTGCCGATCGCAGCTGCGCTGGGCGGCATGCTGGCGCCGGCCCTGATATACCTTTATTTCCATTGGGGGGCGGCCGGCCAGGGCGGGTGGGGGATCCCCATGGCGACCGACATTGCCTTCGTGGTTGGCTGCCTGGCCGTGCTGGGGCCGCGCGTGCCGCGCAGCCTGCGCATTATGCTGCTCTCACTGGCCATCGCCGACGACATCGGCGCGATCCTGGTCATCGCCATCGGCTACACGAGCGAGCTGCGCCTGTGGGCCCTGGCATGGGGCTTCCTCGGTATCGGCTTGGTGTTCGTGCTTACCCGGGTGGGTGTCCGCAGTCCCCTGGTTTATGGCGTGGCCGGGGCGGGGATCTGGTTGGGGTTTCACGAGTCCGGGGTGCACGCCACCATCGCCGGGGTTATTCTGGGGCTGCTCACGCCGGCGCGGCCGCTGGTGGGGCGGCGGCTGCTCGCCCAGTTCACCGAGTCGCTCGGGGATTTTCTCCAGGGGGAGTCCTGGCAGGACACCCGGCAGCGCCACCGCATGATGCTGTCGGTCAGGCGTGCCGCCCGCGAGAGCGTGTCCCCGTTGGAGCGGGTCGAGACCGTGCTGCACCCCTGGGTGAGTTTCGTCATTATGCCGCTGTTCGCCTTTGCCAATGCCGGGGTGCCGATTCAGCTCAGCGGTTTCAGCGACCCGGTGGCGGTGGGGATCATGGCCGGCCTGGGAATGGGCAAGCCCATCGGTATTTTCCTCTTCAGCTGGCTCGCCGTGCGCTTCGGGCTGACGCGCCTGCCGGAGGGTGTCACGTGGGGCGTCTTAGCGGCGGGAGGTGTTTTGGCCGGCATCGGTTTCACCATGTCCTTGTTCATCGCCGGGCTGGCGCTCGGCGACGGCATGCTGGAAGCGGCCAAGATCGGCATCCTGGTCGGTTCGGCCGTTTGCGCGCTGACCGGCATGATCCTTTTGCGCTGGCTGCTTGCCAGGGCGGCCGCCAAGATTCCGGGCCGCCTGTGACGGTAACCACCAGCCGATACGGCGCTACTCAACGGCGAAGGTGCATACCATGCAACGTAAGCAGGTGGGGATCGTCATTTTCGACGACGTCGAGGTCCTGGACTTCTGCGGGCCGTTCGAGGTATTTTCAGCGGCCCGGCTGAACGAGGAAAAACGGCGGGAGGAGCCCTCGCCTTTCGAGGTGCTGCTGGTCGCCGAGCGCAGCGGCCCGATTTCCGCCAGCGGCGGCCTGCAGGTCATCCCGCAGCACTCCTTTCAAACCTGTCCCCGGCTGGATATTCTTGTGGTTCCCGGCGGCTGGGGCACCCGCCGGGAGCTCAAGAACCCCGCCATGCTGGACTGGCTGCGTCCGCGCGCCGCCGAAGCCGAGACCCTGGCCTCGGTGTGCACGGGTTCGATGCTGCTGGGTTTTGCCGGCCTGCTCGACGGTCGGCATGCCACCACCCACTGGAAATCCCTCGACTGGATGCGGGACTCGTTTCCGTCCGTGGCGGTCGAGTACGATCAGCATGTGGTCGAAGACGGCCGGGTACTGACCTCGGCCGGCATTTCCGCCGGCATCGACATGGCCCTCAAGGTAGTGGTGCGCTACTGCGGCGAGGCGGTCGCCCGCGCCACCGCGAAGCACATGGAGTACCCCTATCCGGACTCGAACGCCCGCCGGGTTTCCATATAGCCCTTTTTTTTCTGCGTGAAAGGCGATAATAATTCTCATCCAAGTGGAGCGGGGTTGAGTTCTCCGGCGGCCACAGTGACAAATGAAGGCGGAAGACAAAGGAAAGGAGGCATTATGAAAAAAGGGATGACGTGGGTATTGGTTGCGGCCGTCGTAGGGCTCCTGACCGGGGCGGCGTTCGCCCAGTTCGCCAAAGCCGAGGAGGCCGTCAAGTACCGTCAATCGGTCATGTCGGTGATCGGCACGCACTTCAGCCGCATGGGGGCGATGGTGAAAGGCGAGGCGCCTTATGCGAAGGAGGCTTTCGAGCAGAACGCGAGCATCGTGGCAATGCTCATTCCCCTGCCATGGGACGCCTTCATGGCGGCCGGCAGCGACAAGGGCAGCGGCATGAAGGCGGATGCTCTGTCCAAGAAGGACGACTTCATGAAGCTGGCTGCGGCGAACCAGGCGGAAGTCGCGAAGCTCCTGGCCGCTTCCAAGGGCGGCGATATCAACACGATCAAACCCCAGTTCGGCGCGGCCGGCGCCAGCTGCAAGGCCTGCCACGACGCGTACCGAAACAAGTAGGCCGGCTTCAAAAAGTTTAGCCGTTTATATTGCAGGAGCGGCATCCTGCCGCGATGATCAAGGCTGAAAGCCGCTGCCGAAGAAATCAAGATCAAAGAACGCCGGACCCTGTCCGGCTTTCTTATCGCACCAGGAAATAAACCGCTCCCGCCGCGGCAGCTCCCACCAGGGCGGCCAGCCACAAGGGCTGCTGTGAAGTGTCCGCGGCGAGATCCCCCTTCCACCACTTAACCCCGGTGACCATCGGCGTGATCAGGTTTTCTCTCTTGTAGATCAGGTGAAACAGCACCGCGGCCACGTGCACGGCGACCAGGACGATGATGATGTCGTGGTTCAAGTGGTGGATTGAGGTCAGCCGGTCGCTGGCGGCCTTGCTGACCCACTTGTAAAGCGGGCCGTTGGTGGCGATGTCGTCATTGGCGAAAAGCCCGGTGCCCGCCTGGACGAACATCACCAGCAGCATGGCTGCCACGGACCACCCGCCCAGGGGGTTGTGGCTCAAGTAATGGTCGGCATCCCTCTGGAAAAGGGTCAGGGCATAGCGGAACACGGCAGCCGGGCCGGCAAGAAACGTCCGAAAGCGGGACGGGGTGCTGCCGATGAAACCCCACACCACGCGGAACAGGAGCAGCGCGAGGATCACCTCGCCGCATCGCTCGTGGTAAAGCATCCAGTTCCCTCCGAGTTTTCCGGTGGCAAAAGAC
>JALOPD010000478.1 GCA_025454075.1 Desulfobacterales bacterium
CGCCAAGGCAAGCCCAGGCCCGTGCCCCTGAAGGCGGCGTGCGAGCTCCGAAACGAAGGGCGTGGTCATCGGCGGTTCCGACCGCGCCATGTCCGCGATTACCAGGATCAGGCTCTTCGGATCCTGGCGGGCGATCTTCGTCAGCTTATTCGCCCAGGTGACGGCCAGATCCCGGTCCAACCTGCCGGCGGCGATGCGCACCGCTACGCGGCGCAGATTTTCGATGAGCGCCAGACGCAACATGATGGGGATGGCCCACAACTCGCCCAACTGGAGCGGGGTGACCGTCTGGTACGCCGCGAGGAAACGGCCCAGACCGTCCGGATCCACCCGTCCATCGCCGTGGGCGATGGTCTCGATGGCAATGCCGTACACGCGCGGCAGGCCAACAGAGGTGCCTTCGGCAAGGCTCGGCAACTCCCGGCTATACCCTTTGGGCAGGTGCCTCTTGGCCGTGCGGATCTGCTCTTCGACGAGATAGAGGTTGTCGAGAAGCCACTCTCCGCCGGGGGTGATGCGCTGCTTCGCCTCAACCGCTCTCGTGAGCAAGTTGCAGGTCTCGATCAGCACGCTTTCGTTTTCGGCCAGCCGCGACAGCAGTTGGTCAGGCACGCGTCCCGGCGTCAACCGGTCGGCGGATGCGAGACGCACGCCGTGCTGCTCCATCTGATCGGTACCGAAGAGCTCCGCTCGCAGCGGTGGCTCGCCGGCAAACGCCTTGCCTGCCGGGCCGCCTATACCCAAGCGCATCCTTGTCAGGCTTGTGCTCAGCCCGCGCCAATACCTAAGCGGCGTCGACTTGCCCGCCTTTCGCGCTGGTCCCACCCTATTCTCCGAACCACAACACTGACCCGAGAACTTCCGCATGGGCAGCAGCCGTGTTTCTATTGAGCCTCGGCCGCGAGTGGCTCATCGTAGAAACGCGCTGGAATGCGGCTATCTCTCGCGGTCCTGCCAGCGCCCGTGGACCCCAAACGCGAGGCTTTGGGCCTATCGCGGTCAGACCGGCTTGCTGCTCCCCAGAATACCTTTCGCCTCCTGCTTGGACTTCTTCGCAGTCCGCTTTTCCTTCAGGGTCATGGCGGGCTTCTTCTTCGCCTCTCTTTGGCTCTTACGTTCTTTCGTCATGGCGGCGCCTCTCAATGGTTGAGGTACTCGGACAAGTGCGCCGCCCATCCGTCCATTCCCCAGAACGGCATCGGGGCAGCCACGAGGCTTTTCGGTTCAGCCCGGCTCCGCATGCCGGAGGTTCAAGAACGTCCCCTCACTAGAGGACGATGCGCAAGGGAGAGTATGAAAATTGCCTCGTGCGGGATGGTTGAGTCGACCGCGGAGGATTAGGGTAAGGATTGCACTCAATCGACCCGCGTGAGCGCGTAGCACTTGTTGCCCGATTCGTTCATCGGAAAATGGCGCGTCAGGCACCCGGTGGCATTTTGTCGTCGAATCATCTTTTTAGTATACGCCTCGGAAGGCCTAATTCCGGACCTTTGTTTTTTTACTCGAAACAGCAAAGGTGCCGCGAGATCGAAATCGCAGGAACGCGCAGTTTCAGCGAGTGCGCCTGAAGCCGGCGTTCAGGCACAACCCAGCGATCTCCAGTTTTAATCCGAGCACGGATTGTGTCTGATCAAACGCGCATGCGGGCTTGCCCTCGCCTTGAACGCGGTGCCGGGTCTACTGCCAGCCGTTCCAGCGGTACACGGGGAAGCAGAAGCCATGGCCGCCGATCTCGATCTCCGACCAGCCGGCGGCGCCGCGGCTCGTCAGACATTTCGGGATTCCAGTTTCACCGAAGACTCGGCAGCCAACTGCCGTCGGCCTGCCGGTTGACCACCTGGAAGCCCTACCCGGTGTTGCCATAGCAGTAGGTGCCGTATTCCATAATCGCAGCCTTTGACCGACCGTCGCCGTTGAGGTCGCGAACCACCTCGATCACGGGTGGCATGTACGACTCCGCGGAGCGGTCATCGCAACCACCGCGCCAGTGCTTGACCTTGTGCACGTAGCCCGCAGCCTTGAACGCGGTGGCCTCATCCGCCGTTGAGAGCGGGGTGCCGCCGGCGTGCACTTCGCCTGCCAGCACCACGTGGCTGGCTGCGACCAGAAATGGAAGCATCATGCCCCGCCCTCTTGGCATGGCCATCCAGCTATCCACGCACCGATCAGATCGGTATGAAGTAGATGGCCAGCAGGACCGCGACGCACAGCCCGATGATGCCGCGGTTGAAGCGCAGCGCCCTCTCGCGTGCCGAAGTCCCTTTGGGCGGCAGGCTGCTGGCACCGTCCAGCTCGTCGGTGCGGTTTGGCATTGAGAGATAGCCTCATCGGGGACGGGAGACGTAGCGTCCCTCGAGCGCGTTAGCGCATGTTGACGGCCTCCCAGAAGCTAGCCGCCGCTGCCGATCCTGTCGTCGCACAGTTTGCCGGGGGATCGGCAAGTCAGTAGCCGCCACAGGCGGGGGGCGGTCGAGGCAGCGTGAGAGCTGATTGTTGGCGCTGACGCCGCCGGGCCCAATACGCCGCACACTCGTCAGCGTCGCAGGTCAGGCCGCGGCGCGCAAGTTCCGCCAGACATCGCCCGCGATCCGACCACGGTGGCTCAACCGTCGCGCAGAGACGGAGCTCAAACTCACCGACGGTGTCCAGCGTCAGCGGCGGTGGCGGTACTGCGCAGCCGGCGAGGAAGACCACGCACCCGCTCGGCGCGAACTTCTTCTTGTCCACAAGGCGCCCGACCCCGGCGGCAGGTTCAATCTCCGTCGCCGAAGGCCGCCTGGCGGCCCTCCCTTGTCGTCGATGCTGAACGGGGCGTTGGTGTGGCCGCTGACTTGCGGGCGGCGGACGGCCGGAATCGGCCAGCT
>JALOPD010000479.1 GCA_025454075.1 Desulfobacterales bacterium
TGCTGGTCCACGCCGAAGGCCAGGGCGCCACGGCCGCCGACTGCCGCATGATCCTCCAGGCGCCGGGCGGCGCACCGCCCGCGGGCCATTGAAATGCGGCGCGCCGGCCGGCCTCCGGATAATGCAACCTGCTCGCCCTGCTTTTCGCGCCCCTCCCCTTGGCGGGAGGGGCCGGGGGAGGGGTGACGCCCCCATGACCACACCCCCCGTCATCTACCCGGTCATCCTGCCCGTTCCCGTCGAGACCCGCGGTCTGGCCCCTCGGGAGCGCGTCCGTTTCCTCAGCCGGCACGCCCGGGAAGCGTTGCGGCGGTCTGCCGGGCGCCTGGGCGTCGAACTCGAGCCGCTGCAGAAAACCGCCCGCGGCGCCCCCCTGCCCTTTCAGGGGCATTTCTGGTCGCTGACCCACAAGCCGGACTATGTCGGCGCCGTGCTGGCACCGTCGCCGGTCGGCATGGACCTCGAACCCATCCGCCCCTGCTCGTCGGCCCTTTTGCGCAGGACGGCCAGCGAGGAGGAATGGGCCCTCGTCGGCGGCGGCGGCCGTGAAACCTTTTTTTTCCGTTATTGGACGGCGAAAGAGGCCGTGCTGAAAACCGGCGGCGAGGGGATCAAAGACCTCTCCCGCTGCCACATCCGGCAGGTGATCGACGCCACCCACCTGGGCGTGGACTACCGCGGCCGGCGCTGGACCGTCGAGCAGGCCTTCTTCGACGGGCATGTGGCTTCGGTGGCCTGTCAGGACGCCCGGCTGGAGTGGAGCGTTCCGGCGTGATGGTAAAACGGGAACCCGCGATCGCTGATCCACCCGAGGCAGGCACCGTATGAAAGTGCCCGACATGACAGGGGTCCGGCAGAGGTTCGCGCCGTCGGCAACGCCGGACCCGGCCGGAGACGTCCAGAAAGCGATCCGACGCCTGCCGCTTCCCGACCGGATACGGCCGGGGGACACCGTCGCCGTCACGGCGGGCAGCCGCGGGATAGCGAACATCGCGGCGATTCTTAGAACCGTTGTCGCCGAAATGAAGCGCCTCGGGGCCCGGCCGTTCATCATCCCCGCCATGGGATCTCACGGAGGGGCAACGCCGGATGGGCAGCTGAAGGTGCTGGCAGGCTACGGCATTGCCGCCGACACGGTCGGCGCCCCGGTGTGTCCGTGCATGGATGTGGTCGAGCTCGGCCGGACCCCTCGGGGCGTGCCCGTCTATTTCAGCCGCCTGGCCGCCGAGGCGGATCACGTGGCCGTCGTGAACCGGGTAAAGCCGCACACGGACTTCAAGGCTCCCGTCGAAAGCGGCCTCGTGAAGATGATGGCCGTCGGGCTCGGCAAGCAGAAGGGCGCCGAAACCTTCCACAACGCGGTTCTGCATTACGGCCACTACGATACGTTGATCTCGCTGGCGCACGCCATTCTCCAGTCGGCGCCCATCGCCTTCGGACTGGGTATCGTTGAAAATCAACTGGATCAGACCCATCTGGTGCGCGCCGCCGCAACGCACGATCTGGAGGCCCTGGACCGCGAGCTTCAAGCTATGGCCAAACGCCTGCGGCCCGGCATTCCCTTCAAGGCGATCGACCTGCTGATCGTGGACGAGATGGGCAAGGACATCAGCGGCACCGGCATGGATCAGAATGTCATCGCCCGGACGGCGACCCGGGCCGGGGTCGCCTTCCAGGGGCCCGCCATCCGGCGGATTTTCGTTCGGGACCTGACGGACAAGAGCCAGGGGATGGCCTCGGGGATCGGGAACGCGGATTTCACCACCCGCCGACTGGTCGAAAAAATGGACCGGCAGGCAACCTATATGAATTGCATTTCATCCTGTGAGCCCGAGATGGCCGCCGTGCCTCCCTACTATGACTCCGACCGTGAAGCCATTGACGCCGCGCTGCGGACCATCGGCCTGGTGCGTCCGGAAGACGCCCGGATCGTCCACATCCGGAACACCCTCCGCCTCGACGCGCTGCGCATATCCGAATCCCTCCGTGCGGAAGCTCACGGCGTTGCGGGGCTGGAATTCGATTCTTTACCGACCCCCATCGGCTTCGACCCGGCTGGAAACATGCTCTCGCCTTGGGGCCGCTGACGGCTGACCCGGATGGGGCGCGAATCATCTTTCTTCGACGACGGATCGAGCAGGATCGATTCCAGCGAAGCTGATTTTCGCTTGACTTACCAATGCGGCATCAATAGAACACGTTCCATCGTCGATGATTCCGGGACGGGAGCTGCTGCGAAAGACTTCGGCAAGCCCCGCGCACGGTTTCCTTCCACCACCGCGAGAGCACCGCAATGAAATCCACGAGCAGACCGCGCCCGAGGCTGAGCCTCGCACCCATGCGCCGCTGGCGGCCGCCCAGGGAGTGGCGGCGCATCACGGCCATCGACGCCCACACCGGCGGCGAGCCCTTCCGCGTGATCACCGGCGGGTTCCCGGAACCGGCCGGGGGGACCATCCTGGAGCGGCGGCGCTGGGTCAAGGAACACTGCGACCGCCTGCGCACCGCGCTCATGTGGGAGCCGCGCGGCCACGCCGACATGTACGGCTGCCTCCTCACTCCGCCGGTCAGCCCCACAGCGGACATCGGCATCCTCTTCATGCACAACGAGGGCTACAGCACCATGTGCGGCCACGGCATCATCGCCGTCACCAAAGTGGCGCTCGAAACCGGGCTGCTTCCGATGTCGGCGCCGGAGACCGTGGTGCGAATCGACAGCCCGGCCGGGCTGATCACCGCCCGTGCCCGGGTGTCCGGGTATACGGTGACGAGCGTGGCCTTCCGGAACGTGCCCTCTTTCGTGCTGGCGCGGGACGAAACCGTGGAGGTCCCGGGACTCGGTCGGGTGCGCTATGACATC
>JALOPD010000480.1 GCA_025454075.1 Desulfobacterales bacterium
GCGGGATACTCCCTGAAAGGCGTTCTCGAAACGGCGATGGCCCTTCTTGACCGCCTTTATGTGCTGGATCAGCGAATGGGTGTTGGTGGTCATCGGTGGTAGTCTCCCTGCAGAGGATCGGTTATGGTGTTGCCCTCCGCGCTTTCGGCCGCAGGCGGCGGATTTCCAGCGTGGGGGTGGAAATGATTACTTCCCACTCCTTCGCCTTATAGGCTAAGCATCGGCGCTTATGGAGGCAACGGGAAAGGGGAGCAGGAGCGCAGCTTTTTGACGCTAGCCGGAGCAGTCGAGCATGTCGATGGCGGCCTCTCAGCGCCGCGAGGCCTTCCTTAACCTACTGAAAAACAATCACAATGCATGGCGGATGCAATTGCTGTCAACCATTATGCACTCAAATAAAATGCAAGATCAATACCATTTTGAGCCACGGCTGCGGGTACCGGCCGGCCCCTGGGCCACGCGTACAGCCGCGCTGCGGCCCCGCTGGGGTCGGCTGAGGGCGTGTTGACCTTGGCCCGCGCTTTAAGTAGAACCCTTTGCAGGCCGTCGATCGCTGCCTCCCGCGCTGCAGGCCCATTCGTCCTCACAACCACCCACTCAAGGAGGTGTTCCTGAACATGGAGAAAGACTGGATCGCCAATGCCTACGAAGGAATGTCCCGGCGGCAGTTCCTGGCGCAGATGTCCGCGGCGGGTGCTGCCGTTGCCGGGTTTGCAATCGCCTCGAAGGCGGTCGCCGGCGAGATCGTCAAGACCTCTGCCGACGGCCTGAAGACCGCCGACGGCACCGTGGACTCGGCCGGCTTCCGGCTGCCGGTCTACGAGGCGCGGCCGGCCGGGGCGGGGAAGTACCCGGTGGTGATCGTGATCCCTGAAATCTGGGGCATGCACGAATACATCCGGGACGTGGTGCGCCGCTTCGCCCGGCGCGGATTTTTCGCCATCACCTTCGAGCCCTGCGCCCGCACCGGCGGCGTCCGGCACATCGAGGACCTCGAGGCCCTGCTTAAAGTGGTCAATGCCGTCCCGGACGCCCAGGTCATGGCCGATCTCGACGCCATCGTCGCCTACGCCAAAAAGCGGCCGCATGCGCGCGCCGACCGCATCGGGGTGACGGGGTTCTGCCGCGGCGGGCTTTACACCCTGCTCTTCGCGGCCCATAGCGCTGACGTGAAAGCCGCCGTGGCCTGGTACGGCCAGATAAAACCCACCAAAACCGCCGGCATCCGCACGGACGGTCCGCTGGATGTGGCGGCCCGGATCAAGGCCCCGGTCCTGGGTCTCTACGGCGAGGCCGATCAGGGCATTCCGGCGGCCGATGTCAAGGAAATGGAGGCGGCGCTCAAGGCGGCCGGCAAGACCGCCGAGTTTGTCCTCTATGCAGATGCACCGCACGCCTTTCACGCGGATTACCGTCCCAGCTACCGGGAGAACCCCGCCAAGGACGCCTGGGCGCGCTGCCTGGCGATTTTCAGGGAGCATCTGCAGGCCTGACGGCTGTCCGATCTATTGCGATTTCTTCTTCAGCAAGAACTCGATCGCATGCGCCGGGTCCGGCTCGTCTGCGCTCGCTGCGGATGAAACGGGCGCCGGGGAGGGCGCCGGTGCGCTTTCCGGTTGACCGGCTTTCAATTCCCGGACCTGAGCCTGAAGCCGGGCATTCTCGCTGCGGACGTTCTGGACGTCGCTCTCAAGCTTCATTTGCGCCGCCTTGGCCGCATCGAGCTTGTTCTGAAAGTCGGCAACGGCCGCCTGGCGGGATGACAGCTCAACGCCCATCTGGTCCTGCACACCTTTTTCCTGAGACAGCAGTTTCTCCAACTCGCCGATTTTCTGCTCGACCTGGGCCAGTTTCTTATCCCGCTCGACCACGGCGGTTTCGAGTTGGACCGCCTTTTCGCGGAAGGTCTTCAGTTCGTTTGCGCTGGCCGTCAGCCGATCAATCTGTTTTTGCGCATCGTCCAACCGGGCCTCCGCATCGTTCCTCCGGGAGGCTATTTCAGCCAGCTGCCGGTGCTCGTTCTCAAGCGCCTCGATACTCCTTCGCAGTTCACCCAAATGCGCCTCGGCGTCTTCCTTCTCCTTTCTCAGCTCCACCACCTGGCCCTGAAGCCGCACGACGTCACCATCCTTGCCCTCCGGTGCGGAAGATCTATCTCTGCCGACGGCCGGCTCGGTGGCTTTCGGGGGACCCGTCGAGGCCATCCGAAATCCGCCATTCAACCAGCTGATCGCCGCCAGGGCCAGAAGGAGCAGAAGCGCCGCGAATCCAAAATAGGCTGTTTTTCGCCGGAATGCGGTGGCATGTGCGGCTTGCGGGGGAGGCTCAGACGGGGCCGGCTCGACCGCCGCCGGCGTCAGGGGGGATGGCGGCCCTGCATCCGCTTCGGTCTTCGGTTCCGCAGCAAGGTTTTTGGAGGGGGACTGCAGCCGGATCGACGCGTTTTTGGTGGTTTCCCTGACGGTTTCCGGACCAATCGTTTTCAGGTGGGTCGAGTAACCGATCAACAGCGCCTGATCGCAGAGGATGTTGATGAGGCGCGGATTTCCCCGGGACAACCGGAAGACCTCCTGGACGGCGGCCGCAGTGAAAATCGGCTCATCCCTTCCGGCGACCTTGAGCCGATGGGCGATGTACTCCTCCGTCTCGGGCAGCGTCAACGGTTGAATAATGTGGCTGAGAAAGACCCTCTGGCTCAACGCGCGATTTTTACGTATGGTATCGAGAAATTCGGGTTGGCCGGCGAAGATGCAGCTGACGACCTTCTGGCCGGGCAGCTCCACGTTGGAGAACACGCGGAGCTGCTCGAGCGTCTCGGGCGCCAGCCGCTGCGCCTCGTCGATGACAAAGATCACC
>JALOPD010000143.1 GCA_025454075.1 Desulfobacterales bacterium
AATATGGAAGGCTCATTTTTACAGCCACCGGCAAGACAACCAGCAACGGAAGGGAGGCCCCGGTACATAAAACCGATACATTCACTATACTCTGAAACTATTTGTGCTTCAATCTATTTGTGTGCTCATATCGATGTGGATGGTAGTCCACTGAAAGGAGACATCAGAATCTCATGAAACCTGACGTGGCAAGTTTTCAAAACACTGCCAACCATCCCTCGCCGGGATCAGCGGGTGAGTTGGCAGGTGAAAACGACGAAGAGCCTCCCGGTCCAGCCTCCGGTTTAGGGAACGTAGTCCCGCTACCGGAATCAACGCCACGCATTCGCAGCAAGGTATCGGTTTTCCCGGTACTCAGATCAAGACCCGCCTCCACCTCCAGGGCGACGGCATTCCGCCGCGCCTTTTACCCGACCGCAACCGACAAAGAGTGGAACGACTGGCAGTGGCAGATCCGCAACCGTATCCGTCATCTGGATCAGCTCGAACGCATGCTGCATCTCTCCGACCATGAGCGTTCGGCCGTCGAGATGATCCAGTCCAAGCTGCCGGTGGGCATCACCCCGTATTTCATGAGCCTGCTCTCCAAGGATGACCCGGGCGATCCTCTGCGTCGAACGGTGGTCCCCACGGTTTTCGAATTCACAAAATCGCCCGGCGAAGACGACGACCCGCTCGGCGAAGACGATCAGAGCCCCGTGCCGGGCCTGGTCCATCGCTATCCGGACCGCGTCCTGCTGCTGGTGCTGGATTTCTGCTCCACCTACTGCCGTTATTGCACACGCTCGCGCGTGGTCGGCCACGGCGCCATCTACCCGAGCCGTTCGCGCCTGGAGCGGGCCATCGACTACATTCGCTCGACCCCCTCGGTGCGCGACGTGCTGATCTCCGGCGGCGACCCGCTCACCTTGAACGACGAGCGCCTGAGCTGGCTCCTGTCGCGCCTGCGGGAAATCCCGCACGTGGAGATCATCCGCATCGGCACCAAGGTGCCGGCCGTCCTGCCCCAGCGCATCACGCCGAACCTGGTGCGCATGCTGCGGCGCTACCACCCGCTGTGGATGAGCCTGCACTTCACGCATCCCTCCGAGTGCACGCCGGAAGCCTACCGGGCCTGCGAGCGCCTGGCCAACGCGGGCATTCCACTGGGGTCCCAGACGGTGCTGTTGAAAGGCATCAACGACACCGTGGAGACGATGAAGGCGCTTTGCCATCATCTGATGCGGATGCGGGTGCGGCCCTACTACATCTACCAGTGCGACCCGATTTCCGGGTCGGGCCACTTCCGCACCCCTGTCGACAAGGGGTTGGAAATCATCCGCGGCCTGCGCGGCCACACCACGGGGTATGCGGTGCCGACCTACGTCATCGACGCCCCCGGCGGCGGCGGCAAGATTCCGCTGATGCCGAACTACGTCGAGGGCCGCGAGGGCGACGACCTGCTGCTGCGCAATTACTGCGACCGGGCCTACCGGTACCCGGATGTCGTCGGGGAATGACGGATGGGTCGCGCATGCGGATCGGTCTGACCTACGACCTGCGGTCCGAATACCTGGCGCTCGGCTACTCGGAGGACGAAACCGCCGAGTTCGACCGCGATGAAACCATCGAGGCGATCGAGGCGTCGCTGAGGCGCCTCGGCCACAGCACCGAGCGGATCGGCCACGTGCACCGGCTGGTCGAGCGCTTGGCCCAGGGAAGCCGCTGGGAGCTGGTGTTCAACATCGCCGAGGGGATCCACGGAATCGGCCGGGAGGCACAGGTGCCGGCCGTCCTGGATGCCTACGACATCCCCTACACCTTCTCGGACCCGATGGTCATGAGCCTGACGCTGCACAAAGGCATGACCAAGCGGGTCATCCGGGATGCCGGCGTGCCGACGGCGGAATTTGCCGTGGTGGAACAGGCCGCGGACGCCGGCGGGGTCCGGTTCGCCCCCCCCTACTTTACCAAGCCCGTGGCCGAGGGCACCGGCAAGGGGATCTCGCCCACATCCATCGTCCGGCGCCGGAAGGACTTGCCGGACGCCTGCCGCCGTCTGATCGACCGCTATCACCAGCCGGTTCTGGTCGAACGGTTTCTCCCCGGCCGCGAGTTCACCGTGGCGGTTTCCGGCACCGGCCCGCAGGCGCAGGTGCTGGGCACCATGGAAGTGCTGCTGCTGCCGGCCGCCGAGCAGGCGGTCTACTCCTACCACAACAAGGAAAACTCCGAGGAGCTCGTCCGCTACCGCCTGATGCGGCCCGGCGACGAGCCGCTGATCGCGGAGGTGGAGGCCATCGCCCTGCGCGCCTGGCGCGTCCTCGGCTGCCGCGACGCCGGCCGCCTGGACCTGCGCTGCGACAAAAAAGACCGGCCGCAGTTCATCGAGGTCAACCCGCTGGCCGGGCTGCACCCGGAGCACTCCGACCTGCCCATCATCTGCTCCCTGGCCGGCATCTCCTTCGATGCCCTGATGGCCCGCATCGTAGAATCGGCCGCCGCGCGCATTCGCGCGGGACCTGCCGGCCGCGCCTGATCATGCGCATCGCCATCGCTCACAACGCCGTCACCGACGCCGATGCCCCGGACGAGCGCGATGTCCTGGTTCAAGCCGCGGCCGTGCAGGCGGCGCTGACCGACCTCGGCCACCGAACGGCGCTGCTGCCCTGCACCCTGGATCTCGCCGCCCTCCGGCAGCGGCTTTCGGAACGGCCGCCGGATCTCGTCGTCAACCTGGTGGAATCCCTCGACGGCCGCGGCCGCCTGATCCACCTGGTGCCGTCGCTTCTCGACGCCCTGGGGGTCCCTTACACCGGCTCGTGCGCCGAGGCCCTTCTGGTGACCTCCCACAAGGTGCTCGCCAAGGAGCGCATGGCGGCCTTACGGCTCCCGACGCCCCCCTGGATCGGACCGGTGCCGGCGGACATCCCCGCATTGTCGGCCGGCGACCCCGCCGCGGCCGACCCCTCTTGCCGCTGGATCGTCAAGTCGCTGTGGGAACACGCCTCGATCGGCATCGACGAAACCTCGACCGCTCTCTGCGAATCGGCCGGCGATGTGGTCGCGCGGCTGGGGGACCGCGCCCCCGGTTTGGGCGGCGCCTGCTTCGCCGAGCGCTTTATCGAAGGCCGCGAGTTCAACCTCTCGCTGCTGGCCGGCCCCGACGGCCCCGAGGTGCTGCCTCCGGCTGAAATTGTTTTTGAAGGCTATCCGCCGGACGCCTTGCGGATCGTAGGCTATCGCGCCAAGTGGGATGAATCCTCCTACGAGTTCCACCACACCCCGCGCCGGTTTGATTTCCCGCAGGAGGACGGCGGCCTGCTGAAGCGCCTGCGCGATCTGGCCGCCCAGTGCTGGCGGGGGTTCGGCCTGAAGGGGTACGCCCGGGTGGACTTTCGCGTGGATGCCGGCGGGCAGCCATGGATCCTGGAGATCAACGCCAATCCCTGCCTGTCGCCGGATGCGGGCTTTGCGGCGGCCCTGGAGGCCTCCGGCATCCGTATGACCGGAGCGATGGAGCGAATTCTCGCCGATGTTGGCAGAAGGACCGCATGAGACATGTTTCGCATCCGCCGCATCTATGACGACGTGCTGCCGGTGAATCGGACCGCACTGGAACAGGTGAAGGCGATTATGCGCAGCCGGTTCCCGGAGGTCCCGCAAGACGAAATCGACCAACTGGGCAGGCACCTCCACGATCCCTTTCTCAAGCGGTTCCGTACGACGCTCTCCGTGGCCGAAAACGGCCGTCAGCGCGTTTTGGGTTTTGCCTTCCTTCTGCACGAACCGCGGGTCCGATTCTGTTACTTGGACTGGATCGCCACCCAGGTCGGAAAGGCCAGCGGGGGGGTGGGCGGGGCGCTCTACGATCGGGTGCGCCACGAGGCCTCGGTCTTCGGCGCGAAAGCGCTCTTTTTCGAATGCCTGCCGGATGACCCCGCTTTATGCCCGCGGGCGGATCTTCTGGCTGAAAATCGCGCACGCCTGAGATTCTACGAACGCTACGGTGCGCGGCCGATCATCGGCACCGCCTACGAAACATCCTACAAGCCCGGCCAGACCTGCATGCCCCACCTGGTGTTCGACGGGCTGGACCGCACCGCCCAGCCCCGGCGCGACTTTCTTCGCGATGTGGTCCGCACGATTCTCGAAAGGAAATACGCCGGTTACGTTCCCGCGGAATATGTGGAGAAGGTGGTCCAGTCCATCACTACCGATCCGGTTCAACTTCGGGAGTTCCGCTATCTGAAGCCGAAGGCGGTGACGGCGGCCATTTCCGGAAACGCCTGCGAAAAGATCGCGCTGGTGTTTCACGATCAACACGCGATTCACCATGTCCACGAACAAGGGTACGTGGAGGCACCCGTGAGAGTGCGCAGCATCCTCACGGAAATCGTGCAAGGGCCGCTGTTCGAAATCCTGCCGGTCGCCGCATTTCCGGAAAAGGTCATCACCGGCGTGCACGACGTGAATTTCATCAATTTTCTCCGCCGCGCCTCCACAGAGATGAAGGAGGACCATCCCATCTACCCTTACGTGTTCCCGATTCGCAACAAAAACCGCCTCCCGAAAGAACGCTCGCTGCTGGCCGGCTACTACTGCATCGACACGTTTACCCCCATCACCCGCCACGCCTATGCCGCCGCGCGGGGAGCGGTGAACTGCACCCTCACCGCCGCGCAGGAACTTCTCAAAGGGCGCCGGATGGCCTACGCCCTGGTGCGGCCGCCGGGGCACCATGCCGAGCGCAAGGCCTTCGGGGGCTTTTGCTACTTCAACAACTGCGCTCTGGCCGCCCAATTCCTGCGGCGCAACGGCCGGGTCGCCATTCTGGACATCGATTATCATCACGGCAACGGGCAACAGGACATATTTTACGACCGGTCGGACGTGCTGACGATCTCCATCCACGGCGATCCCGGTTTCGCCTACCCCTATTTTTCCGGTTTTCGAGATGAAATCGGCACGGACGAGGGTGCCGGTTTTAACTTGAACCTGCCCTTGCCGGAAACGGTCGACGGGGACCGATACCGCAAGGCCTTGGCGACCGCACTGCGGCGCCTGGTGGAGTTCGAACCGGATTTTGTGGTGGTGGCGCTCGGGCTGGACACCGCCAAGGGGGATCCCACGGGCACGTGGTCGTTGACCCGCAACGACTTCAAACTCAACGGGCGGATGATCGGTGGTTTGGGAATCCCCGTCCTGGTGGTACAGGAAGGGGGGTATCGCACGCGCACGTTAGGAGCCAATGCCCGTCATTTCTTCGAGGGGCTGTCCGCTGCTCACTGCGCGGCCGTGCCCCGCCGGTGGCCGGCGAAACCGGTCCCCTCGACCCATCGGATCCGGCATCACGTTGAACCCCGGGACCCCCAGCGGGTGCGCCGGTTGGTGGAGTCCACGGGCTTCTTCACTCGCTCCGAGGCCCATGTCGCGGAGGAACTGGTGGTGGAGCGGATCACCAAGGGACCTGCCAGCGGGTACCATTTCGTCTTCGTGGACGTGAACGGACAAACGGCGGGGTATGCGTGCTACGGGCCTGTTCCCATGACGGCATCCGCGGTCGACCTGTATTGGATCGTGGTGGCGCCCGAGAGCCAGGGCAAGGGGGTCGGGAGGCTGATCCTGCTGGAGACCGAACGGCTGATCCGCCAGGCCGGAGGGGCGACCGTCTACGTGGAAACTTCGGGGCGGCCCCAGTACGAGGGGACCCGGGCGTTTTATGAGCGCATGGGATTTCGCGTGGCATCCGTGCTGGAGGACTTCTACGCCCCCGGCGACGGCAAGGTCATCTTCTCGAAAAAACTCTGACCTTTTTTACCAGTGGGGCTGGTTGCCGATGCCCTTGCCCATCACCTCGAGGGTCTCGGTCACCACCAGGAACGCCTGGGGATCGTGCTGGCGCACCATGTCTTTGAAGCGGGACAGCTCCTGGAAGGTGAGGACCGAGTAGAGAATGCGCTGCTCCTGCCCGGTGTACCCGCCTTCCCCGTTGACGATGGTCACGCCGCGCTGCATGCTGTCCATGATCTCACGGGCGATCTCCCGCCACTTGGGGGAAACTACCATGACGGCCTTGCGCTGGTTGAGACCCGTGACCACCACGTTGATGAGCTGGGTGGTGACGAAGAGATAGATCAGCGTGTAAAGCACGATTTCGAGGTTGAAGCGGAAGAGGGCGGCCAGCATCAGAGCGCAGTTGAACGCCATGACGGTGGTGCCGATCCGCATCGAAAAGCGTTTGAGCAGGATGACGCACAGGATGTCGAGGCCGCCGCCGGATCCCAGCGATTTCAGGATGACCCCGCTTCCCACGCCCGAAATGATGCCGGCGGTCAGCGCCTTGAGCAGGGGGTCATGGATGGGGAATGTGGGGATGGTCAGGAGAAGGGCCGCTGAAAATATCGTCATCCCCGCCAGGCTGTAATAAAAAAAGCGCCGGCCCACAAACAGCCATCCCACCACGAAAAGGGGGATGTTCAACAGGAAATTGAGGGCCCCGACCGGCATGGCCGGGAAAAGGTAGTGAATAAAAAGGCTCAGACCGCTGATTCCGCCCGCCAGGAACTGGTTCGGGATGAGGATTCCGTTGATGGCGACGGCACAGAGGATGCTGCCCGCCGCAATCAGGAAGAGATTCCATGCGATTTTCAAAAACGGCTGCTTGGGGTTCATCTCACACCGGGATGTGGTACCTGACGCCGATTCCGAATCGGTGGGGCGGTTGCGCGGGCAGCTCCCGGCACCATTTGACCTCGCCCAGTGCCGTGGTCCGCATGTTGCGGATGGGGGGGGGGCCGCCGGAGGCGGCGCATGCCTGCAGACGGATCAGGATGGTCGCTCCCGGGATGAGCGGCTGGGTGCACTCGATGTAACTGCCGCCGCCGCTGAAGTTCAACAACCGGGCGTTGAAGAAATCGGCCTTGTTGAAATAGGCCCACTCCACCACGGCGTCGCACTCCTGGCGGTCTTCACATCTTTTTTCCGGGCGCGCTCCCATGGCATTTCCTTCCGGGATGTCTTATCTGTTATTGTAAGCGACAAGCCTCCGCATGTCAATCAGACGCAGGCCAGAGCCGGTGGAGCGTGCGGGCCCTGCGCCGACCGCGGACGGGCGCCGCGGCGGGGCGGCGCGTTCGAAAGAACGGGTTGACAGGCTGCGTCCGGCCATGTATGCAATCAACCGACGGTTTAAAATCCGCGCCTCGGGCCGTGGTCTTGGGCGCGGCGCGGCTTTCGCGGATGCTCGCCGATCAGCCGGGTGGCTGCGCCGGCTCAAACACCGAACGCCTTCGCTCACGGCCGGATGCCTGTTTTCAACACCCTGTTTGAAAATCGCAAAAAATGTCTTGAAAAAAAAATTCCGTTCGGGAATAAAGGGAGACCCTTTGTGCAGGGTTGACCGCTTTTGCGGTTTTTGGTAACCCTGCCGCGCGACGGCAGCTTTCAGGATCCGAGGCATGAAAGAGAAAGACCTAAAATTCTTCAAGGAGCTTCTCAGCCGCTGGCTGGATGAGCTGCTGGCCCATGCGGACAGCACCATGAGCGGACTCAGGGAAAGCGATGAAAACCTGCCGGACCCGCTGGACCGGGCGGTGTTCGACTCCGAACGCAATTTCACACTGCGGATTCGCGACCGCGAGAACATGTTGATCCGGAAAATCCGCAAATCGTTGGAGGACATCGAAGAAGGGGTCTATGGGATCTGCGAGGAGTGCGGCGAAGATATCTCCGTCGAGCGCCTCAAGGCTAGGCCGGTGACCCATCACTGCATTCGCTGCAAAACCCGCATCGAGGCCCGAGAAAAACTGACGGAAATCTGAAGCCCTTTTCCAATTTGCCAAATCACGCACCCGGCGTTTGATGACCCCTGATCGACATCGATCAGTTATGGAGTGTTTGGAGATGCCATCCCCGAAGCGCAATGCCGCCCTCAAACCGGTCAAAAAGCAGCCCAAAGAGACGGCGGTCGAAGAATCCGATGTGGTGGTCGATCACGACAAATCCAAAGTGGAATGCCTGTGCCCGAAGTGCGGCAAAAAACATATCATGAATTTTCACTGGATCGGCCGGGGCACCCCACGAAAATATTGCCAAAGCTGTCGGGACAGCATCTAGCGCCGTGACGGCACGCACGTTGCAACCATAGACCCGGACGATTTTCCAGAAATCAAAGAAAACCGGCAATCGAACGAAAGGAGACATCGATGAACAAAGCGGATCTGATCAATGAGGTGGCCAAGGTCGTGAGCACCAAAAAGGAAGCCCAGAGCGCGGTGGACTGTGTGATCGAGTCCATCACCAAGTCCCTGAAAAAAGGCGAGGACGTCACCCTCGTCGGTTTCGGGACGTTCAAGGTGGTCAAGCGCAAGGCCCGCAAGGGGCGCAACCCCCAGACCGGCGCAGAAATCAAAATCAGCGCCTCCAAGGCCCCAAAGTTCACGGCCGGCAAAGGCCTCAAGGATGCGGTGAATTAAGCCGGGCATCTGCGGGGCGGCGCTCCGGCGGCGGCTCCCCCCCCCCCGCGCAGGCCGTAGACGACAGGGGGGATGGCGGCACGCGTGCCGCCATCCCCCCTGTCGTGTTTCGAACCCCCTGGTCGGGGCGGTCATCCGAGCGTCGACCATCGGCGCTGGCGCTTCACGCTGAACCCGGTGAGAAACCCCGCCAGCAGGACACCGGCGCCGGCCAGGAACCAG
>JALOPD010000481.1 GCA_025454075.1 Desulfobacterales bacterium
GCCGCCATTCTGCTCCTATCCGAAGCGATGAAAACGTGGTCCGGAAATGGCGGCGTCTACGTGCTTTCTGTGATCTCGGGTCCTATGGATGTGGATGCGATCACCCTCTCGCTTTCCAGGTCGGCAAAATATGACCTGGGCGCCGAAGTCGCCGCCAGGGGTATTGTGCGCGCCGCTGCAACCAATACGCTGGTCAAGGGGAGTATGTTCGCCTTTATCGCCGGGATCAGGGACAACGTCCGACTGCCCCTGTTTTTGCCGGCCTAATCCTGCCGGGATTGCTGACGGCCGCCTATTTCCTATAGCCCATTTTTGGCGGGCTTCGGCGGCTGCGAAACTGCGCCTTTTCATGGCGGGGGGCCGCCGGCCTGTGGGGGCGGCTCCAGGGGGATGCCCCAGCGTTTCATGAATTTCCAGATGGCGGTCCGGCTGTAGCCGGTGCGGCGTCCCACTTCGGCCTTGTTCCAGCCGCAGGCCGCAAGGAGATCGATCAGCCTCTGCCGGTCGAGGGCGGTCCTTCGGGCGCACAGCTGTCCGTCCGTCACGACATCATCCGGCACCCGAGGCTCGGCCCGGATCTCGACGGGCAGGTCGGCCAGCTCGATCCGCGGGCCGCGGCAGAGCACGAAGCCGTGCTCGATGGCGTTTTCGAGCTCCCGCACGTTGCCGCGCCAGCGCCAGGCCATCAGGGCCCGCATGGCCTCGAGGGCGACCGATTCGACGGCCTTGCCGGTCTGGCGGTTGAACTTGTCGAGGAAATGGCGGGTGAGAAGCGGGATGTCCTCACGGCGCTCCCTCAGGGGCGGCAGGCGAATCGGAAACACCTTGATGCGGTAGTAGAGATCCTGCCGGAAGCTCCCGGCCTCGACCTGCCGGGCCAGATCCCCGTGGGTCGCCGCGATCACCCGGATATCGACCTTCCTTCGCCTGGAATCGCCGACCCGTTCGATTTCCCGTTCCTGGAGGACCCTGAGGAGCTTGACTTGGATGAAGGGGCTGATATCGCCGATTTCGTCGAGAAAAAGGGTGCCCGCGTCGGCCTCCTCGAACCGGCCGACGCGGCTTCGGATGGCGCCGGTAAAGGCCCCTTCAACGTGGCCGAAAAGCTCGCTTTCCAGCAGGGTCGCGGAGAGCGCGCTGCAGTTCACCGTGACGAAGGGGCGCTCGGCCCGCCGGCCGTGGTGATGGATGGCGCCCGCCACGAGCTCCTTGCCGGTGCCGCTTTCCCCTGAGACGAGCACCGTGGCGTCGCTGGCGGCGGCCTGCTGCACGGCGTCGAAGACGGTCTGCATGGCCGCGCTCTTGCCGATCAGGTTGGCGAAGCGGTGGCGCTCGCCCAGGCGCCGCCGAGCCGCCTCAACCTGCCTCTCGACCGATTTGAGCCGGGTCAGGTCGGTGACTGTCTCCACCACGCCCAACAGCCTGCCCGAAGGGTCGCGCACCACCCGGGCATTTTTGACGACGGGCACATCGTGACCGTCCCGGTGCCGCAGCGCGCACTCCTTGGCATCCACCTTTCCGTACTCGAAGATGCCGCAGTCGGCCATGCCCTCGGGGCACTCTTTGCGCAGACAGCGGGTGAAGTTCAGCACCCGGCAGCTTCTGCCGATCACCTCCTCGGCCCGGTACCCGGTGATGCGCTCCATGGCGGTATTCCAGAGCGTGATAAGACCGGCTGCGTCCAGGGTGAAGACGCCCTCGGCCATGGCGTCGATCATGAGGTCGGCGAATGTGGGTTCTACTCGGGTCATGGGGCAGGGCCTCAGGCGTTACCTTGATGGCATAGTAGCGCTACAAAAACCGTTACTGTTACTTATGTAACGCCTGCCGTCGCTGTCAAGCGATTTTTGGTTTCACGCCAATCGGTTATAGATTCAAACAGTTAAATACATAATAGGCAGAGGGGATAATTCCGGCACGGGTTTTGGAAAGAGGGGGGCATCGTCGGTTTCAACGCTGTTCCAACCCCCTGAAAGGAACCCGCCATGTGGACGCTGCTTAAACGGATCAATCAGAACCTCGTTACCGCCATCCCCGTCATGATGCTGCTCGGTTTCGGCTATGGCACCCTTTGCGACCCCGCATTTCTGAAAAACCTCATCGTCCCACTGACCTTCCTGATGGTCTATCCGATGATGGTCACCCTCAACGTCCGCCGGGTTTTTTCCGGGGGCGACGGGCGGGCCCAGCTCCTCAGCCAGTTGATCAATTTCGGGGTCGTCCCTTTTCTGGCCTACGGCGTCGGGCGCCTCTTCTTCCAGGACCAGCCGTATATGGCCCTCGGCCTGCTCCTGGCGGGGTTGGTGCCGACCAGCGGCATGACGATTTCCTGGACCGGCTTTGCCGGGGGCAACACGGCGGCCGCCGTCAAGATGACCGTGATCGGGCTCACCCTGGGATCCATCGCCACCCCCTTTTACGTCAAGTTTCTGCTGGGGGCGGCCATCAGGGTGGATCTCCTGGCCGTGGTGCAGCAGATTCTCGTGATCGTCTTCCTGCCCATGGCGCTCGGTTTTGCAACCCAGCAGGCCCTGATTCGGCGCTACGGGCAGCAGACGTTTCAGACGCGGATGGCCCCGCGCTTTCCGGGGCTCTCCACCCTCGGGGTGCTCGGCATCGTGTTCGTGGCGATGTCCCTCAAGGCCCGCGCCATCGCCGGCGCGCCCGATCTGCTCCTGGCCATTTTGGCGCCGCTTGCCCTGGTGTACACGGCAAACTACCTTCTGAGCACCTTCCTTGGCCGGCTGCTGCTCACCCGCGACGACGCCATCGCGATGGTCTACGGCACGGTCATGCGGAATCTGTCCATCGCGCTCGCCATCGCCATCAACGCCTTCGGACCCCAG
>JALOPD010000144.1 GCA_025454075.1 Desulfobacterales bacterium
TTGAAAAAGAAGGAAAGCCCCACGGTGACCATGATGACCGTCAGGACCGGTTCGCCGATCAGCCGGTCGAGGAAGATGCGCTCGGTCAGAATCCCCAGGATGAAGCCGATGATCAGCGAAAAGAGCAGCGAAATCAGAAAGGGGACCCCCATGGCGTGAAAGCTCAGCGTGACGTAGGCGCCGATCAGGGTCATCTCGCCCATGGCCAAGTTCAACACCCCCGAGCACTTGTAGATCAGCACCCAGCCCAGGGCCACCAGGGCGTAGATCCCGCCCACCATGATGCCGGTGGTCAGTGTCATCAGTATCAGGTCCATGCGTTTTTCTCCTTGCCCGCCGCGGCTCACCCGGTGATAGGGATGATCTTCAGGTCGGTCACGATCTGCGCCTGGCGGCCGTCTTCGTATTTGATGGCGGTGTCGATGTGAACGCTGGCCGCCTCGGAGTACAGGGCGTCCACGATCACCTTGTAGCGTTTCTCCACGAAAGCCCGGCGCAGCTTGCGCGTGCGGGTCAGCTCGTCGTCGTCGGCGTCGAATTCCTTGTAGAGATTGGTGAATTTGCGCAGCTTGGCCACCTCCGGCAGGTCCTTGTTGGCCTGGCGGATCTGCTTCTCCACGAGCTCGTAGACCTCGGGCATCTGCGACAGCTCCTGGTAGCTCGTGTAGTTGAGCTTGCGCTGGTCGGCCCAGTTGCTCACCACCGGGTAGTCGATGCACATGACGGCCACGAGGTAGTCCCGGCGGTCGCCGATGACCCAGGCGTCCTTGATGTAGGGGCTGAATTTCAAGCGCGTCTCCAGGTACTGCGGCGCAAAGGGGCGGCCGTCCTTGAGGGTGAAGACGTCCTTGGTGCGGTCGAAGACCACCAGGTGCCCGTCGTCGTCGATGAAGCCCTTGTCCCCGGAATAAAGCCAGCCGTCCTTGAGGGTCTTGGTGGTGGCTTCCGGGTTCTTGTAGTAGCCCTTGAACACCGACGGGCTGCGGGTGAGAATCTCGCCGTCCTCGGCGATGCGCACCTCGGTGCCGGGGATGGGGTGGCCGACGGTGTCGAACTTGATGTCGGCGCTGCGGTGCACGACCGAGATCCCGGCCACCTCGGTCTGCCCGTAGATCTGCTTGAGGTTGACGCCCAGGGAGTGGAAGAACCGGAAGTGGTCCGGCCCCATGGCGGCGCCGCCGGTGTAGGCGTTCCGCACCCGACTCATCCCCAGGTGGTCCTTGAGCTTCTTCTGCACCGTCGCCATGGCCAGGCCGTGCAGCAGCCGCCAGTGGAACGGGATCCCTTTTTTCGAGAATTTCAGGTCCGCGTAGCGGTAGCCGGCCCAGGTGGCGAACTTGAAAAACATGCGCTTCAGCCAGGTGGCGTCCAGGTACTTCACCTGCACCGTGCGGGTCATCTGCTCGTACATGCGCGGCGGGGCGAACATGACATGCGGGCCGATCTCGCGGATGTTCTCCTGGGAGGTGGACGGGTCCTCGGGGAAGTTCAGCGTGTAGCCGACCTGCAGCCCGCAGGAGATGGACATCATCTGCTCGCCGATCCAGGCAAACGGCAGGTAGGAGACGTAGTCGTCGGATTCCCGGCAGGGGTCGATCTCCATCAGCGACCGGCCCATGGAGAGCATGTTGTGGTGGGAGAGCAGCGCCCCCTTGGGCAGCGCGGTGGTGCCCGAGGTGTAGAAGAGCAGCGCGATCTCCTCCCCGTGCCCCTTCTGGATCAGCTCCTCGAACAGGTGCGGCTTCTCCTTCTCCAGCTCGCGTCCGAGCCGCTGGACCTCCTGCAGGCTGATCAGGCAGTCCTGCTGGTAGTGGCGCAGCCCCTTGGGGTCGTCGTAGATGATCTTTTTCAGCTTGGGGCAGTCCTTGATGATCGACAGCGCCTTGTCGACCTCCTCCTGCCCCTCGCCTACCAGGAACTTGGCGTCCGAGTGGTCGATGATGTAGCGCACCTCTTCCATGAGGCAGTCCTGGAAGAGCCACACCCCGATGCCGCGGGCGCACAGCGCCGCCATCTCCGCCATCAGGCCCTCGGGACGGTTGTCGCCGATCATGGCGACCTTGTCATCCTCCTGCAGGCCGAGCTTGATCAGCCCCAGGGCGATGTGCTTGACGTTTTCCAGGTAGTCCTGCCAGGTGATGGGCCGCCAGATCCCGAACTCCTTTTCCCGCATGGCCACCCGGCCTTTGCCGTACTGCCGGGCTTTTTGGAGAAACAATTTGGGGATCGTGAGCTCCGCGGGAATTTCCGGAGCGCGTTCCGCTGCTGAACCGACTGCGCTATCGGCGTGTGGCATACAGGTCCTCTTCCCCCAGATAAGCCTTGATCACTTCAGGGTTGTTCTGCACTTCCTGCGGAGTGCCGTCCATGATCATGTTTCCGAAGTTGAGCACGAACACCCGGTGCGACAGGTCCATGACCACCCCCATGTCGTGCTCCACCAGCAGGCAGGTGATGTTCCAGCGCGGGTCCTCGTTGACGTCGATGACAAACCGCGCCATGTCCTCGGTCTCCTCCAGGTTGAGGCCGGCCAGCGGTTCGTCGAGAATCAGCAGGTCCGGCTTCAGGGCCAGCGCCCGGCCGAGCTCCACCCGTTTCTGAAGACCGTAGGGCAGCATGCCGACGGGCTTGTGGCGGATGTGCTCGATCTCCAGCAGGTCGATGATCTCCTCCTCGATGAACTTGCGGTTCTCGATCTCCTCCCGCGCGGTCTTGCCGAGGTAGACCGACCCGCTCAGGATCCCGGATTTCAGGTGAATGTGCCGGCCCAAGCGGATGTTGTCGAGCACCGTCATGCCGCCGAAGACCTCTACCTTCTGGAAGGTTCGGGACATCCCTCGCTCAGCGCGTTTATGAGGGTTGAGATCATTAACGCGCTCGCCCTTGAAGAAAATATCGCCCTTCTGGGGCCGGTAGAGCCCGTTGATGCAGTTCATCATGACGGTCTTGCCGGCGCCGTTGGGGCCGATAACGGAGTGAATCTCCCCCCTGCGGACCTGCAGGGTGGCTCCGGCCAAAGCCGCCACTTTGCCGAAATACATGGCAACGTCCTTCAGCTCGAGAATGACGTCGCCCCCTTTGCTTGCGGTTGCTCCATCCACTGAACGCGTCTCCCTTTCTGATTTTATGGATGCACCAGCGAAACGGGCTGAATCCGGCAGAAGATGATTTTCCCCAAGGTTGCCGCGCCTGAGCCAAGGCAAATAGCGGCGTTCCTAGGTTGAATTTTTTGAATTGTATTCATTTCGTATAGCCATTTCTATAAGATGCTTTTTGTTTAGTCAATACTTTTATATGTTAGATAAAATAGTGGTATAGTAGTGGTATATACCAACTATTTATCAAGGCCCAGCAGGTGCGACCGCAGGTTCATTTTGCTGTTTCGCAGGCCCAGCTTGGTGCGGATGTTGTGCCGGTGGAAAAGGATGGTGTTCTTGGAGAGCAGGAGCAGTTCGGCGATGTCCTTATTGGTCCGGCCCTCCTTGACCAGGTTCGCCACCCGGAGCTCGGTGGGAGTGAGGTTGAAATGACGCGAGGAGAGGCTGCTGGCAAAAGGCGAGATGATGCTCTCCAGGTTGGATTCGAGAATGTCCACCAGCGCCTTCTGCACCGGTGCCAGGCGCCCTTTCTTCAGCCGCTCCAGGTAAGGCCCGATGAGTTCCCGGACGTTGGAGAGCACCACGTCGCCCAGCTCCTTCTTGTCGTCTTCGCGCTGCTTGAGGAGCACCCGCAATGCGGTGTTGACCTCCTCCAGATGCAGCGACTGGGCCTTCAGCTCTTTTTCCCGCTTGCGCAGCTCGGTTTCGGCCCGCTTGCGGTCGTCCACCTGCCGGGCGAGCTGGGTGTTGGCCTTGGCCAGCTCGGCGGTGCGCGCGGCGACCCGCTCTTCCAGCTGGTTGTGGTAATCGAACAGCTCACGCTCGGCGCGCTTTTGGGCGCTGATGTCCCGCAGGGTGACGATGTTGCCGGCGGCCCTGCCCTCCTCGTCGGAATATAGCGTGGAGCTCAGCTGGACGTCCAGCATGCGGCCGTCTCGGGTCAGGCGCTTGGTTTCGAAGAGGTGGATCTTCTTCCCGCTCAGCATGTTCTCGATGGCCTCGCGGGTCTCCGGCCAGCTCTCCTCCGGCACGAAATCGATGTTTTTGCCGAGCAGCTCCTCGCGCCGCAGGCCGAAGGTCTGCTCGAAGGCCGGGTTGACATACACCGCCTTGCCCAGAAGGTTGTAGACCACGATCGGGTCCGGCGAGGATTCGAGCAGCAGGCGGTAGCGCTCCTCGCTCTTGCGCAGGATCTCCTCGGCGCGCTTGCGCTCGGAGAGCTCCCGCCGGACGTCGGCGTAGAGCTTCGCCTTGTCGAGGGCCACGGTGGCAAGCCCCGCGAAGCGTTCGAGCATCGCCACGTCCTCTTCGCCGAACCCCCTGCCCGCCTCGACGCGGGCAAGACCGATCACGCCCTCGACCCGGCCCCGGTATTTCAGCGGGATGCCGACGATGGAGTGCAGTTCGTCGAAGGACTTGCCGGCTAGGCGGCCGGCCCAGCTGCGATAGTCGTCGATTACGAGCGTTTTTTCGCTTCGCCAGACCTTGCCCCCCAGCCCCTCGCCCGGGAAGACCCGCAGCCCGATCTGGCTTTTGAAAAACCCCATCCCCACCCGCATCTGCATGGCGCCGGCATCGGGTTCTAAAAGATAGATGTAGCCATGAACGGTGTCGGTGAGCAGAGCGGCCCGCTGCAGGACGGCTTCGAGCAGCTCCTCCTGGTCGAGGCGGTCGATCAAACCGAGGGATGTTTCGTGAAGGGCGGCGAGGGTTTCGTTCTGGCGGCGGAGCACGGAGACCTCCCCGCGCAGGCGGGAGAGTTCGCGCGCGAGGTCCTCCAGCCGCCGCTGCAGGGCATTTTCTTTCAGGGGTGCACCCGGCACGGCCACACCTCCCATGTTCGATCCCGGCCTCCGGCCGGAACTCTCAGATCTTTCAGGACCCGCCGTCGAAGCCGATGGTCACCCGGCCGCCTTCGACGATCACCGGTACCCGGCGCTGGTTCTCGGAGTGCTTCAGCATCTCGGCCAGCCGGGCTTCGTCGTGCTGGACATCCGCGTACTCGATGCGGGCCCCTTTTCGGGCATAGGCTTCACGAGCCGCCTGAGTGTAGGGTCACCGGTCCTTGCCGTAAATAACCACCCGGTCCACCATGGCATTCCTCCTTGCGGAAATGATTCGGTCCCCGCGCGCCGAACGCCGCGCCACGGAGGCCCGCGCCGGCATGCCGGCTCCTCGAAGCGCCCAGCGCCGCTTCTCCATCCCGCTCCCCTACCAGCGGTTTCCGGTCTTGTCAATCAAGGCCGATTTGGCTATAGTCCGGCGGCTGAAGCACCGATAACACTTGTGAATGGATTGAGTGTCCGAGTGGCGCCCCCCAGCGATCTGTCACGCGAAGTCACGGTGGTCAACGAGCTCGGGCTGCACGCCCGCTCGGCGGCCAAAATCGCCCGCATCGCCCTGGGCGCGCGGTCCGGCGTCTGGGTCGCCCGGGGGGAGGATCGGGCGGATGCGTCCAGCACGCTCGAAGTGCTGGCGCTGGCCTGCCCCAAGGGCTCGCGGCTCGAGTTCAGGATCGAAAACCCGGCGGACCGTTTAATCCTCGACGCGCTCGTGCAGCTGGTGGAGCGCGGTTTCGACGAATAGCAGCGATGAAAAAACCGGCAGCCTCGGAAATCACCCTCAAGGGGATCAACGCCTCCCCCGGCATCTGCATCGGGAGAGCCTACCTCGTCGACCGCGAGGGGGTCGATGTCATCAACAAGTACTGCATCCTCGAAAAACACGTCAAAAGCGAGGTCAAGCGCTTCAAGTCGGCGGTCCAGAACGCCAAGGCCGAGCTGCGGGCCGTGATCGAAAACAGCCCGGAAGCGCTCCAGAAAGCCCAGATCCTCGAGACCCACGTGCTGCTGCTGAACGACAAGCTGCTTTACGGCCGCACCATCGAGACCATCGAGAAGGAGCGCGTGAACGCGGAGTGGGCCCTCAAGACCGTCGTCACCCGGATCAAGGCGGCCTTCGAGGAGATGACCGATGCCTATCTCAAGGAGCGCGTGTCCGACATCGTCCACGTCTCGGATCTCGTCATGCGCAACCTGGTGGGGGCGGAGGCAAGGGACCTCGGGCAGATCGACAAACGGGTCATCCTGGTGGCGCGCGACATCTCCCCGGCGGACACCAGCCGCATCAACCTGGAGCGCATCCAGGGGATGATCACCGACCTCGGCGGCAAGACCTCCCACACCGGCATCATTGCCCGCGCGCTTGAAATCCCGGCCGTGGTGGGGCTTGAAGTCGCCACCCGCCGGATCAACAACGACGCGCTGCTCATCGTCGACGGCATCACCGGCACGGTGGTCATCGACCCCTCCGAGAACACGCTGGCGGAGTACGAGGACCGCAAGGCTCAATATGAACGACGCCACGCGGTGATCACGCGCGAGAGCCGGCTCGAGACCAAAACCACCGACGGCCACCCGTACCGCGTGATGGGCAACATCGAGCTGCCGGAGGAGGTCGTCGCCGTCATCAACTACGGCGGCGACGGCATCGGCCTGTACCGGACCGAGTTCCAGTACATGAACCGCCCCGGCTTCCCCTCCGAAAACGAATTGCTGGAAAGCTACAAGGATGTCATCGAGGTCATCGCCCCCCGGCCGGTGATCATCCGCACCCTGGACGTCAACGGCGACAAGGCGCTGGCGGCCGCCGCCGCACCCGAGGAGGCCAACCCGGCGCTCGGGCTGCGTGGCCTGCGCTACTGTCTCAAACGCCCCGAGGTCTTCCGCACCCAGCTGCGGGCGATCCTGAGGGCGGCAGCCTACGGGGACGTGAGTGTCCTGGTCCCGATGGTCTCCACCTATTTCGAAATCTGCGAGGCCAAACGCTTCCTGGACGACGCCGCCGAAAGCCTTGAGAGAGACGGGCTGCCATGCAAACGCGAAATCCCACTGGGCGCCATGATCGAGGTGCCGTCCGCGGTGGTCATCGCCGACTTGATGGCGGAGAATGTCGACTTTTTCAGCATCGGCACCAACGACCTCATCCAGTACGCCCTGGCGATCGACCGCGGCAACCGCCTGGTCTCTCATCTCTACCAGCCGCTCGACCCGGCGATCCTCCGCATGATCAAGCGCACGGCGGACGTGGCCCTCGACAAGGGGATCAAGGTCCACATGTGCGGCGAGATGGCGAACTCGCCGCTCTATGCGCCGCTGCTGCTCGGGATGGGGCTGGAGGATCTCAGCATGAACCCGCAGGCCATTCCGGCGGTCAAGCGCATGATCCGCTCCATCAGCCTGTCCGACGCGCGCGCGATGATCCGGGACGTGCTCGCCTGCAAAACCGCCAAGCAGACCTTTGAGATCCTCCGGGAGGCCTATGGCGACCTGGTGGAAAACCACCTGATGGAAGAGTGACGAGCGCTTCTTCGCCCGGAGCATTGCAGGCCGACCCATGGAAAAAGGCCCCATAAAGATCATCGCCGAGAACCGCAAGGCACGCCACGACTACCTCATCGTCGACCAGTACGAGGCCGGCCTGGTGTTGACCGGCACCGAGGTCCAGTCCCTGCGCATGGGCAAGGCCAACCTGAAAGACGCCTACGCCCGGGTCAAGGACGGCGAGGTCTGGCTCCACCAGGTGCACATCAGCCCCTACCCCTTTGCCTACTACAACAACCACGAGCCCCTACGGGTGCGCAAACTGCTGCTCCACAAACGCGAGATCGCCCGCATGTACGCCAAGGCGAACGAACAGGGCTACACGCTGGTGCCCCTGAAACTCTACTTCAAGGACGGCAAGGCCAAGGTCACGATCGCCCTCGCCAAGGGCAAGCGCCAGTATGACAAGCGCCAGAGCATCCGCGACCGCGAGCAGGCGCGGGAGATGGACCGGGTGCGCAAAAGCCGATAGGCGGTTAAGGAGTGGTGAAAGGCCCTCAAAGGGGGCGCCGCGATCACATGGCGAATAACGAAGCCAAATTGCAGTTTTTGTGGGAGTAGCTTTCAGCCGGAAATTCTTTCTCGAGATTCACCGCGTCATGGCCGTCACGCCCGACCTTCATCAAGCCTGGACACTCAGCCGCTCGCCCTCATTGGCGCCTTGACAAACCAGCCGAAATTATTTATATTCCAGCCATATGCTCTTTTACATACCCTCCCATTTCTGGAGGCCCGGCCCTGTTCATCGGTGCTGCGTGCTTCCAGCCTCGAGCTTTTGGCTTTTGGTATTGGGGGCGATACGGTTTCGACGGGGACAATGAAATTCAAGCTGCATGTCGAGCGTCCTGTCGGCTCGTAAATCCTGATGGGGCTAAACATAATCGCAGACGATTATGCCTACGCCGTAGCTGCCTAGCGCAGCTACCGTCCTGCCGGTTCCTCTCCTGCAGTTCCGGTAAAGGGCGTCGACTAGCGGGATAGCTGTTCCGGTGCGCCTGCGGCCGGATCGGCGAAACTTAGTGGGCTGGCCGATTGTGCATCCCGCCTGGAGGAGTCACATGAGGCGAGATTCAAATTCCAGGATACACATGTAGATGCTTGAGTGGAATGTTTTCGGACGCGGGTTCGACTCCCGCCGCCTCCACCATTTAGAAAAGACAAACCCGTCTCTCTGGGGTCAT